>LXQD01000258.1 GCA_003326215.1 Nostoc minutum NIES-26
CTGATGGAGTTTGTTGTCAGGCAGGCACTTCAACTAGCTCAAGAATCTTTGCCAGGTCTTTATGATGGCAATCCCAAGCGAAAAACCAATCGCCCTTCTGCCGAGCAAATGCTTAAGGTTTTTTGTAACCTAACTCTTTACTTCCTCCCTGATTCTACGGTCTTCGTTACCCCTCTCAACCACCTCCAAAAACAGATTCTTGACTTGATGAAAATGCCTGAATCTCTTTATGCGCTGGAACTTAACCCCTGTAAGACATAATTCACCCTTACAAGCTCAAAATCAGCGAACGGGCAGTTATCAGCGCCCGAAAAGCTACCCGTAGAGAGAGGAGGTTTTATGAAGAAGGAAGTTAATAACGAAATGGAAGATGAATTACGTCCTGAATATGACTTCGCTCAAATGGAAGGGGGAGTTAGAGGTAAATATATTGAGCGATATCGTACACAAACTAACCTAGTGCGTTTAGATCCTGATGTTGCTCAAGCTTTTCCTAACGATGAAGCAGTGAATGAGGCATTAAGATTATTAATTCAGATTGCCCAGCGTCAGCAACCTAACAATCAAAAATAGAGCGATCGCCTTTACAACACCATCATTCCACCTCAGAACAGAAAACTTCGAGTAAAAAGGTAAAGCGATCGCTGTAGTACAATCTAGTCAAGCTAATTAAAATATTATTTTCCACGTCATGAACATATCTTTAACTCCAGAACTAGAGCAGTTTATCCAATCAACAGTCAAACAAGGTAGGTATTCATCTGCTTCAGAGGTAGTTTGCGCTGCCTTGCAACTCCTAGAGGAAGTAGAGATGAAGCGTTTAGTGCGATTAGAAGAACTCCGCAAAGAAATTGCTATTGGCATTGAACAATCCGATCGTGGCGATGTATTTGATGGCGAAGAAGTATTAAGAGAATTACGAGCAGAAATTCAACAAGTGCAGCAAAGTCAAACATGAGCAAATATATTTTGAGTGCTGCTGCCAGGCAAGACTTAAAAGATATAAAAAACTATATGAGTCGGTTTAATTTAGGTGCAGCTAGTCGTTTTCTTGATGCTTTTGAGGAGAAATGTCTTTTATTAGCAGAGTTTCCTGAACTTGGGCGTAGCCGTGAGGAACTAGCACCTAATTTACGTAGTTTGCCAGTGGATAATCAAGTCATTTTTTACCGCCCGATTAAAAATGGTATCCAAGTGGAGAGGGTTTTGAGTGGATATCGAGATTTTAATGATATTTTTCACGAGAATCAGGAAATATAAAACGATCGCCATCCTAATCATCTCTCAACTTTTACAGGCGATCGCCCCTCATTTTACACTTTGAACAGGAGCGATCGCCTTTACAACACCATCATTCCACCTCAGAACATGACACTTCGAGTTCGGAACATGACACTTTGAGTTCGGAACACGAAACTTTGAGTTCAGAACATGGAACTTCGAGTTCGGAACACGAAACTTGGAGATAAAAGCTTGATTAATGATGTTGGGAACTTGAATTTTACTGTTGGGAGTTGAGGCGATCGCGCAGATTTGCTAAACTTCCACGAATAGTTACAGTATTTGGATGATTCACCCCTAGCCGTCGCTCAAGAATATCCAAAGCTTGGAGGCACAAAGGTTCGGCTTCGGTGTAACGTCCTTGCCTAAAGTAGAGTCCCGCCAGGTTGTTGAGGCTAGCTGCAAAATCAGGATGTTCTTCTCCCAGCAGGCGTCGCGTTAGTTGCAAAGCTTGGAGGTACAAAGGTTCGGCTTGGCTGTAACGTCTTTGGGAAAAGTAGAGTGACGCCAGGTTGTTGAGGCTAGCTGCAAAATCAGGATGTTCTTCACCCAGCAGGCGTCGCTTTAGTTGCAAAGCTTGGAGGTGCAAAGGTTCRGCTTTGCTGTAACGTCCTTGCCTAAAGTAGAGTAACGCCAGGTTATTTAGGCTAGCTGCAAAATCAGGATGTTCTTCACCCAGCAGGCGTCGCGTTAGTTGCAAAGCTTGGAGGTACAAAGGTTCGGCTTCGCTGTAACGTCCTTGGTTACGRTAGAGTTCCGCCAGGTTGTTGAGGCTAGTTGCAACTGAGGGATGTTCTTCACCCAGCAGGCGTCGCATTAGTTGCAAAGCTTGGAGGTACAAAGGTTCGGCTTCGTCGTAACGTCCTTGGAAAAAGTAGAGTCCCGCCAGGTTGTTGAGGCTAGTTGCAACTGAGGGATGTTCTTCACCCAACTGGCGTCGCTTTAGTTGCAAAGCTTGGAGGTGCAAAGGTTCGGCTTTGGTGTAACGTCCTTGGTTACAGTAGAGTTGCGCCAAGTTGTTGAGGCTAGCTGCAACCGAGGGATGTTCTTCTCCTAAACGCAGTTTAGTAACTTCTACACACTCCTCGTACCAAGGTACTGCTTTGTCATACAATCCCTGAGTATTGTAAAATCGAGCATTACCCTCAAAAGCCCAGGGTACATCCTCATCGCTGACATATTGAATCAGATTCTTGGCTACTTCTGCTAAATGAGGTATGGCGGGGGAGACGGCGGTAATTTGCTCAAGGGTGGCATTTTGAGGAATATCCTGGGCAACTGCTATGATTACCTTGCAAAAACTTTGCTTTAATTCCTCCACTTGATTAAACTCAGCCTGCTTGAGTTGAAAAAATTCCCGAATGAGTTGATGTAGTTGGTAGCTGTTTTCACCTTGAAGCAGATGCAAACTCTCTAACTTAACTCTGCTATCTTCTAACTGTTCAACATTTTTCCCAGTTTCTACACTTTCTACCAGTGTCCAGGGAATCGGAGCTAAAGCAAATAAACTCAGTAAAACACCTAACTCCTTGGCATCAACACTTAATTCGTCCCAACTTAACTCAAAAGCAGCAGCAACATCTCGTTTGATATTCAGCGTCCAAGTCCGGTCTTTTTCATCTCGCGCTAAAGATTCATGAGCTAACTTTTTTGCTTCTAACCGCCGTAACATTTCTGCTAAAGAGATTTTCCGCTTTTTCACATACCTCCCCACCAAGTTCAACGCCAAAGGCAAATAACCTAAACGCTGACAAATTTCTTTCGCATCTTCTAATTCCTGTGCGACTTTTTCTCCTCCTACCCACTCTTGTAAAAGTTCCAGTGCTGCGGACTCACTTAAAACATCTAGAGTGAATGACCCAGGAAAATCTAACTGTAATCTGGTGGTAATTAGTACTTTAAACCTTGGTGATTGTGGTGGTAAATATGGTTCTACCTTGGCGTAATCGTTGACATCATCCAGCACTACCAACACATCGCCAGTGTGCCAGCGCGACCAACAAAAATCAACTTGCTTTAGTACATCCCAATCTTCTGGCGGTTTCAGCCCTAACTTAGCTATGGCAAATTGCAATATCTGAAGCCCAATATCTTCATCTCTAGCGCGTAACCAACAGATACCACCTGGATAAGTGTCGAGTAACAAGTGAATTAGCGCATACTGAGTGGCTAACTCTGTTTTCCCGACTCCTCCCATACCCTCAACAGCAGCAACCACCACTGGATGACTGTGTTGCAGCCTTTCGTGGAGACTGACTAAAGCATCAGCACGTCCAACAAACTTGACTACGTTACCACGAGGAATATTTTGCGGAGTTTCCTTGGGCTGGAAAACCTCTGGCTGTTGAATAATCACCAGTAATTTCTGGATTTGAGTAATATCCCTTATGTTTACATTACCGGCTACCTGCGAATTTTGCAGAATGCTTTGGTGATTTTCTTCTCGGCTGCAATTTTCACTCATGTTTTAAGCCTTCATGTTCACATCACCCAGGTTGAGATCGTCACCAAATTCAGAATCAACTACTGCTTCTTGATTTACTGCGCCTTCTCTTGCGGCTTCCAGGTTGAGATCGCCCACTGTTGCTTTACCTTTTACCGTTACACCTTTAAGCACGATTTGCTTAACAGTTTCGTTTGCTTGCAACTGCGTCATCAGTGCTTGCAATTGCTTGGCAAAAGCTTCGTCTTCTTCCATTTGCGTTTCCAGTTCATCCTGGAACTTGGCTTGATTCTTCTCTGTAGGATTTTCTTCGGCTCTTTTGAGTATTCCTTCTGTTCCCGCCGCTTGGAATTTCTGCCGAATGGCATTCAGTAGTTGAGCAACTTGTTGTGAAATCCCTTGTCCTAAAGTTTTTCCGCCTTCTTTCAAAGCTTCTGAGAAAATTAGAGTTGCGATCGCTGCTGTTGTCAGTGATACAGGCTCCATAGATTTACCAATAATTACGCGATTATACTTAAATATTCAACAGTCTAAACTCTATTTCCGCATTTGACTTACTAAATGAGCCAGTTCGGGTAAAATCAGTTTTTCCATACCTAATCGCACAGCATTGCTAGAACCAGGAAGGGAGAAGATTAATTTACTTTGATAAATACCAGCCACGGCGCGAGAAGCGATCGCCCGCGAACCAATTTCTTGATAACTTAAAAATCGAAACAACTCTCCAAATCCTGGCAAAGTTTTTTCCAGCAGTTTCTCAATGGCATCGTAAGTGGTATCTCTCGGTGCAATACCCGTGCCACCATTGAAAATCAAAACGTCTAAATTCAAATTTTGACCCAGCGATTCTATCTTTTCTTGAATCTGTGCTGGCTCATCTTTGATAATCGCGTAGCTTCCTACAGCATGGTTAGCACTGAGAAGTAACTGCTGGATGAGTTGACCACTCTTATCTGTTTTGGGCGATCGTGTGTCGCTGACAGTAACAACAGCACAAGTTACTGTCATTCCAGGTGAGTCTGGGTGAGGTTGTTGCGTCATACTTTTTGTTATCTGTCAGTGGTCAATTTTATGCCACTGACAACCAAATACTGACTATTCACCAGGTTTGCTGAATTCTAGGCCATTTTCTTTGGCATAGCGTTCCATGAAGCGCATAAAGCGATCCCATTCATCTTTAGATTTCATTAGGTGAAGTGCTTCTAATGCTTCTGGTACACCGTTAATAAATTTACCCTTAACTTCGCGGGTAACTATTTCCCCTTCTTCGTCAATCAGGTACATCCCGGTGATGTCTTCGGTGGTATTTTGATCTAAAATTTTAGGTTTTGTAAAAATAAATGTTGCTGTGCCTTGTTCGCCACTGCGCGATCGCGTCAAGCGCACCTCTGGAAGTACTTCCTCGTCAAGACCTCTAGAAAACTGGATTTTCGCCATGAGAATGAATTTAAAGTTTTGTAATGGTTAGTTTAATATTCTCTCATTATTTAGAACCCAGTAGTCCAGTAGCTACTCATATTCTCTATGTTCGCTGTGGATGCTTAATTTGCTTCCCGCTCTAGTAACAAAGTCACAGGGCCATCATTGTCAATTGCAACTTGCATCATCGTGCCAAATTGACCTGTTTCCACGTGCAAACCGCTGGTTCTCAGCTTGGCAACAAAGCTGTTATACAAATCTTCTGCTAGTTGGGGAGCAGCCGAACGGTCAAAGGAAGGACGGCGACCTTTGCGACAGTCGCCGTAAAGCGTGAACTGACTAATTACCAACAACTCACCACCAATTTCTTGGACGGATTTTTGCCAGCGGTCGTCTCCTTGTTCATCAGGAAATAGCCGCAATTCTAAACACTTACGCGCCATCCAGTCGAGTTCAACTTCGGTATCAGTATCGGCAATACCTACGAGTAAGTTGAGTCCCCGTCCAATTTTGCCGATGATTTCACCCCCAACGGTGACTTGTGATGATTTAACTCGCTGGATGACAACACGCATAAGAGTTGCAGATGGAAAAAATGCGGCTCATTGGCAAGTGACTTTGCGACTTGGCTATTAGGGAAACCAATTACTCTCACTGAGTTAAGTCCAAAAGAACTTTCTCTTGAACAAATTCGCGCCAATGCCCTAATTTTATTGCAATCGGCTGAATTTATGCTGCACTTGGAATTCTAAACCCAGCCTGATGCGAAAGAGAGGGAATTTTTGTTGAAGCAATAGCGAAAGCAGCCGGATTAACAATGGAACAAGTGCAACAGTTAGAGATTGCAAACACTGAAAATCCAGGGGGGTGAAGAGTTAAAACTTATCATTCTAACTCTTGTACAGACGCGATTAATCGCGTCTGTACTCCTAACTCCTAATTCCTTACTTAATTACTTTCCAAAACCCCTACCGCGATTTGTGGAAGGTAAACAAATGCAGTTTTCCAACTGAGTGAGTAAAGTCTCACGCTCCAGATTTTGACCAATTAGCACTAGCTGGTTTTTTGGTTGACCTTTCCACTCATCATCATCCAAGGTAAAGCGCTTGCCACACAAGTGGAAAATATGACGCTTCGGACTTTCATCAAACCACATAATTCCCTTTGCTCGGAAGATATTTGTAGGTAGCTGGTTATCTAAGAAATATTGAAACTTCCTAATAGACAAAGGCTTGTCACTCTGGAAAGATATTGAGGTAAAACCATCATTTTCTAAATGATCGGAATGATGGTGATGATGATGCTCGTGGTCATGATGGTCATGACCGCATGTTGAGTGGTCATGACCATCATGATCGTGGTGGTCGTGTTCGTGGTCGTGCTCATCAGCAGTATCAAAATACTTGTCAGATTCAAACAGACCGACACTGAGAATTAAGGGAAGTGGTACTTGCGATCGCGTGGTGCGAATAATTCTCGCTCCTTCTTTTACTTCATCTATTTTTCTTTCCAACTCTTTCAAAGCGGAATCTTCAACCAAATCCGTCTTGTTCAGCAGAATAATATCTCCATAGGAGATTTGACTATAAGCTGCTTGAGAGTTGAATAAATCTAAGCTGTAATTTGCCGCGTCTACTACGGTGATAATCGAATCTAAACGAGTTAAATCCCGTAATTCTGTACCAAGAAATGTCAGGGCAACAGGTAGGGGGTCAGCCAGTCCGGTTGTTTCTACGACCAAATAATCTAGATTTTCTTGGCGTTCTAAAACTTTATAAACGGCATCTACCAAATCATTATTAATAGTGCAGCAAATACAACCGTTATTCAGTTCCACCATGTTCTCAGTGGTGGAAACAATTAACTCGTTGTCGATGCCAATTTCGCCAAATTCATTTACTAAAACAGCAGTTTTCAAACCCTGCTGATTGTTCAGAATATGATTAAGTAAAGTAGTCTTGCCACTACCAAGAAATCCAGTAATAATTGTGACTGGCATTCCTTGTTTGGGCGCATCCATTGCTTGAGATTCGGGGGTAACGGCTGATTGCATAGCGCTGTGATCAAAAAATCAAAAAATTAGGAGAGAATTCTGGAGACGCTTGTGCGACTTTCCGCAAGGTACAAGAAATTCACAAAGGTAGCGCAGTTAGTCCAGAAAACACTAGCATAGGGATGCTGGACTGTCATCCCAGCTGCTTTACCCTATTATTGCGTATCTCTCTATTTCAGTATTACTCTGTTATGACCCTAACCCTCTACAATACCCTCACTCGTCGTCAGGAACCGTTTACAACAGTCGAACCAGGCAAGGTTAAGATGTATTACTGCGGCGTGACGGTGTACGACTATTGCCATTTGGGTCATGCTAGAGCTTGCATTGTTTGGGATGTAGTGCGTCGATACCTCCAGTTTATCGGCTATGAAGTGCGCTACATCCAGAATTTTACCGATATTGACGACAAGATTCTTAATCGAGCGCGGCAAGAACATTCATCAATGGAAGCTGTAGCCGATCGCTTTATCAAAGCATATTTTGAGGATATGACGCGGTTGGGAATCAAAGAAGCCGATGAGTATCCCCGTGCAACCCACACGATGGATGGCATTCAGCGGTTAATTCATGAGTTGGAAAATAAAGGCTTTGCTTACCCCTCTCAAGGCGATGTTTATTATGCAGTCAAGCAGTTTTCTGAGTATGGCAAACTTTCCAGACAGAAATTAGAAGACTTGCAAGCTGGTGCGAGTAGACGCGTTGATGTGGAAGACCCAGAGTATCACAAGAAAAGAGACAAGGTTGATTTTGCTTTGTGGAAAGCAGCAAAACCGGGAGAACCCGCTTGGGAATCACCTTGGGGTAAAGGTCGTCCGGGATGGCATATTGAATGTTCGGCGATGGTGCGCGATCGCCTTGGCGAAACCATTGACATCCACACTGGCGGTGAAGACTTAGTTTTCCCTCACCACGAGAATGAAATCGCCCAATCTGAGGCTGTTACAGGCAAACCCCTATCTCGTTACTGGCTACATAACGGCATGGTAAAAGTAGATGGCGAAAAGATGTCCAAATCTTTGGGCAACTTTACCACTATTCGGGATTTGCTAGATCGCGGCGTTGACCCAATGGCAGTGCGGTTATTTGTGCTGATGGCTCAATATCGCACACCAATTGATTTTACCGATGAAGCGATCGCCTCAGCTACCAACGGTTGGCACACCCTCAAAGAAGGGTTACTCTTCGGCTACCAGTACGGGGAAAAACTTGGTTGGGGGTTGGGGACTGAGAATAACCCAATACCCAGTACCCAATACCCAGTACCCAATCCCTTTGTTGAACGCTTTCAAGAAGTTGTGAACGATGACTTTAATTTTCCTGGTGGGTTAACAGTACTTTTTAAATTAGCCAAAGAACTAAGCCGCGAAGGGAATATTTTCGTGCATCAAGGGAAAACCGAAACACCACCTGATGAGTTACAGCGTCAATGGCAAACTCTCGTTACTTTAGCTGGAGTTTTGGGTTTAGAAACTCAGTTAGAAATAGAAAGTACAACTAGTGAAGGTCCAAGCGATGCGGAAATTGAGGTTAAAATTCAGCAAAGGCAACAAGCCCGTCAAGCTAGAAATTTTGCTGAAAGCGATCGCATTCGTAATGAACTACTAGCACAGGGAATCACATTAATTGATAGTCGTGATGGCACTCGATGGCATCGCAATTGAAGGTTGGGTGAAGGATGAAGTATAAATTTCGTCTTTCATCATTTATACTTCACACTTTCTTCAGATATGTCACAAAAGCATCGGAGTCTTACTATATCTGACCTATTGCTAATTGTAACCACTGGCTTTGTGGTTGTATTGATGTGGCAATTACGGAGTTTATTAGTAACTTTAATGGTTGCGGTAGTTCTGGCAGCTGCGATCGCGCCGATAGTTAACGCCGCCGAACGATTGCGTCTGCCTCGTTGGCTAGGCGTAATTGTGGTGTATATTAGCCTGATAGCTGGGTTGATTGGCGCAGGTTTAATTATTGGTCCATCTGTTTCTGAGCAAACTCAACGCTTAGTCAGTAGACTTCCAACTTATTTAGATAATTTGCGGACAGCGGTTGAAAATTTAGCTGTGCGAATGGGAATTACTCAAATAGAGTCAATAGACCAATTCTTTGATATTCAAGCCCTTACTAATTGGTTGTTTCGTTCTAGTCAACAGCTACTTATTCGGTCGTTCGGTTTTACTCGTGGCATCCTTGGCGGTGTGGTAAATCTGATTTTAGCTTTGGTTATTTCTGGCTACATGGTTGCGGGTAGCGAAAATTTAGTTCGAGGTCTGGTACAGCTGTTTCCCCAACCTTGGGAAGAACGTCTCGCCGCCCAAGTTGTACCAATTTCTCGCCGTATGGGGGGTTACATTCAAGGTCGAGTTGTAGTTTCAGCTATTTTGGGTATTGTCATTACCCTAGGTTTGAGTATTTTGGGACTCTCAGAGTTTGCCTTAGCATTGGGTGTAATTGCTGGATTTACAAATTTAATTCCGTTTGTCGGGCCAATATTGGGAGCAATTCCAGCTTTAATTGTTGCTATTCCTCAAGGAGGATTAACTTTTCTTTGGGTACTGCTGTTATTTGTGATTATCCAGAATTTGGAAAGTTATGTTCTCGATCCCTTGCTGGTAGGTTCTTCAGTGCGAGTTCATCCCTTGTATCAACTTTTAGCAGTGCTAGGAGGCACACAAGTTTTAGGGATTATTGGCGCTGTGATTGTTCCGCCTTGGGTAGCAGGTGTAGCTGTGCTTTTAGAAAATCTTTATTTACGTCCAAAATTGTTGGCTGAACAAACCACTATTTACGATATGCCAATAAATTCAGATAATCAACCATTATCAGATTCTAGTAAACTGTCAGCGGGTGGAGCTAAATTACCAGAAAATTAAGTTAACTTATTTACCTAAAACAAATATACTCAGCTAGAACATAACAGTTCGCAATTTTGAATAAAAAATTTTTTTAACTCTTGTACAGACGCGATTGATCGCGTTTCTCCTCACTCAGTACTCAGCACTCAGCACTAAAATATGTGGTCTGAACTCACAAAAGCGATCGCTACTTTTGATATTCCCGCTGATTGGATCGGGATTAGAGCCGTCAAGGAAAATTCTACTACTCGTTTTGTTCGTGATGGCTTACCGCAAGTCAACGGCAAAACCTCCACTGTCGGAGCCATGCTAGAAGTTTTGGTCAATGGTTGTCTGGGTTATGCCGCTACCAATTCTCTAGAACTACCTTCTCTTTTAGCTGCTGCTCAAACAGCATATAAACAGGCACTAGCAGCCAGTGAGTGGTGGATATATCCCTTTCGTGAAAGTCAACGCCCCAAAGTGGTGGGTGAATATAACTCTCCGTTTTTGGAACCATTGGATGCTCTAAGTCCTGGGGAAATCAACGATTTACTGGTTCGCATATGCCAGAACTTAAAAGTCAACGACAAGATTGTGCAAACCAACGCCAGCGCCAGCACCAATGAACGGGAGACTTGGTTTGTTAGCAGTAATGGTTCAGAGGTGTATCAAAAGATTCTATCTTTGGGAACTCATTACGGTGCTACTGCCCAAGATGAGGGAATTGTGCAACAACGCAGTAACAACGGTTGGCAAGCACATTGTTATCAAGGCGGACTAGAACTTTTACAAACAAAAGACTTATGGCATCGGGCGCAACAAATTGGCGAACAAGCGATCGAACTATTGACAGCAGAAGAATGCCCAACTACGCGCACCAATTTAGTTTTAGCCTCAGACCAAATGATGCTGCAAATCCATGAAAGTGTAGGTCATCCTCTAGAAATTGACCGAATTTTAGGAGATGAGCGCAACTACGCCGGAGGCAGCTTTGTTAACAAAAGTGATTTCGGCAAACTAGTATATGGTTCGCCACTAATGAACATTACCTTCGATCCCACCATACCTGGAGAATTTGCCAGCTATAGCTTTGATGATACTGGTGCTGTAGCCACACGGGAGTATTTAATTAAAGAAGGTGTACTTCAGCGGGGTTTGGGCAGTCTGGAGAGTCAAGCCAGAGCAGGTGTACCAGGAGTAGCCTGTGCCCGTGCTTGCTCGTGGAATCGTCCTGCGATCGATCGCATGGCAAACTTGAACTTAGAGCCAGGAAATGTCAGCTTTGAAGAAGCGATCGCCAATATAGAACACGGTGTTTACATGGAGTCTAATCGGTCTTGGTCAATTGACGATCGCCGTTATAAATTTCAGTTTGGTTGCGAGTATGCCAAATTGATTGAAAACGGTAAACTCACCAAAACTCTCCGTAATCCGAACTATCGAGCCACAACCCCAGAATTTTGGCACAGCTTAATCCAAGTAGCAGATGCCTCCAACTGGCAAATGTACGGCACTGCTTATTGTGGTAAAGGCGAACCAAATCAGGCCATTTCAGTAGGACATGGTTCGCCTGCCTGCGTATTTGCTAACGTTGAAGTTTTTGGTGGAGGAGGGTGAAGAGGACAGGGGGACGCGGGGACAGGGGGACGCGGAGAATTACTTAAAAACCCTCTCCGCGTCTTTGTGTCTCTCCTTCTCCATTTCAGCGAAGCTATCCCCGCTCTCTATTTTGATTCTGCGTTAAGTATGAAAATTGACGATTTATCGGCTTTAGAAATCAGCTTTAATCAACTGATTGAAACCTTACTGCTCAAAAAAACAGTGACTGAACAATTCACTGTGAAGCTAAGCAGTGAACGCAGTCAATTTACTCGTTTTAATCATGCCAAAGTGCGGCAAACTGGTTGTGTTGCTGATGGTTGGGTCGAACTGACTTTGATGGAAGATCGGCGCAGTAGTTTTCGATTGTTTCCCTTTACTGGAAATTGGGATTTAGACTGGCAGGAAGCATACAAGGCTTTACAGCAACTGCGTGACGAACTGACTTTGTTACCCGTCGATCCATATCTAGTTTTACCATCAGAAACTAATACCAGTAGAGAAATACATTCTGGAAAATTGCTAGCAGCAGAAGCGGTTGTATCAACAGTGCTAGAACTAGTTGCAGAATTTGATTTTACTGGTTTGTATGCTGGGGGAGTAGTTATTAAAGCCTATGGTGATTCTAATGGACAGAAACACTGGTTTGCTACGGATTCTTTTACCTTAGACTATTCTCTATTTACTAATTCTGGACAAGCTGTTAAAGGTACTTTTGCTGGTAGTGATTGGGAAGAACATGCTTATGTAGCCAAAATTAATGCAGCAAAAAAACAATTAGAATTACTTTCTAATTCCACTAAGGAATTGCCACGAGGACATTACAGAACTTATTTTGCACCCGCAGCTGTTGCCGATTTATTAATGATGCTTTCTTGGGGGGCTGTGAGTGAAGCAGATATCCAACAAGGAAACAGTGCTTTGGCTTGTCTAGCGCGCCAAGAAAAACAGCTTTCCTCAATATTTAGTTTGAAAGAAAACTTTAAAAGAGGATTAGTGCCGCGATTTAATGAATTAGGAGAAATGGCAGCACTAGAGTTACCAGTAGTAGAACAAGGAATTTTAATAAATACTTTAGTGAATTCCCGGACTGCTAAGGAATATCAAAAAATTGCTAATGGTGCTAATAGTTCAGAAAGCTTACGTGCGCCAGAAGTGAGTCCAGGTAATTTAGTATCTGAGCAAATTCTTACAAAGTTGGATACAGGATTATATGTATCGAATTTGCATTACTTGAATTGGAGCGATCGCCCCAACGGTAGAATTACAGGTATGACCCGCTATGCTTGTTTTTGGGTGGAAAACGGAGAAATAATTGCTCCCATTGAAAACTTGCGTTTTGATGAAAGTCTCTACCGATTTTGGGGAGAAAACCTAGTTGCTCTCACCAATTTTCAAGAATTTATTCCTGAAGTCGGAACTTATGAGGGTCGCCAACTAGGAGGTAGTTTGGTTCCTGGTATGTTGGTGAATGATTTCACTTATACCTTATAGTTGATGCTAAATTACATTAAAGTTTATTAATAAATAGAACTTTTGCATAGTCTAATAAAGCGATCGCAACTTTAATTAGTTGGTTTCTTTGCTGCTTTTTCAATTTCCTTGCAAATGTTAACCAATACTTCATCTTGCTCTGCCGAACTCAAGCTCTTCAGTGGCTTAGAAGTGTTATGCGCTGCCTGATAACTGGTAATTTCTGTTGGCACATCACAAGCACTCAAATACATCCAAATGAGCGTAAGTTGTCCCCGTTTAGCAGCTTCGAGTAGCGGTGGTAGTTCATGCTCGGCGATAAAGTCAGATGCTAAGAAATCCGCACTCACCATTAGAACAGCGACTTTTGCTGCTGCTAAGGCATCGTTGATTTCATCTCTCCATAAAGAGCCTGCTGTAATTTTTGTGTTATCCCAAACAGAGATTATCTGTTTTCGCAATAATGGTTTGAGTACGATCTGAAGTCTATCGAACCATGCTTTGTCTTTGTGACTGTAACTAATAAAGACTCGATCGCGCTCTATTGTGGAATTAAGCTGTTGTGGTTGAACCGAAACAGTATCAGTATCTTGAGTTGACTCAGCTGTCCTGGGATTTTTCAATGCCTTAAAGTTCTCCTGACCTTCCCTCACAAGTCGGCTGAATAGGGTGAAATCTTCGTCAGACAGGCGATAAATCTCTGCAAATTCGCACAAGTGAGCCAGGAGATTGACCATTGGGTGATAGTCTAACCGTCTACTATCAACACGGTATCGTCTAAATTCTGCAACTAAAGCCTGAGCTAAGACGTTGGGTTGTGAATCAAGTCTTAAGTTGCCAATTAACGCCGAATCAATACCAGCATTATCTAGAAGACTGTAGCGATCGCTTGCTATATTGTTTTGCATCAGCACCTGTATCAGTGACCTAGTTAACGGTGCAACGTCCTTTTGCTCCAAAAATACTTCTGTCTCCATTTCATTCTTCTGAATGCTGTCTAGCTCTGATTTTATATGAAGTCCAGGCGATCGCTGATTATTAAAATCTCTCCGCGTCAACCCCATTGAGCAGTCTTCAATGCCATTAAAAGACTTATTCAATGTAATTTTAATCACAATAAAATCAGTATTTTTAAGTTGCTTATACCAGTAGTTGAGATGTTAGTTCCACATCCATCAAGGGATTAATAGGTCAAGGGAAATTGATATCCCTTGACTTTTTAGCCGCTTGGTACACTGTGAGATTAAATACATGAATCCACGTTTCTTGGCTCATTTGAGCAAAGTCGTTTTTACTGCAACTTCTGTAGCAATTTTCTCTCCAATAGTTTCTGCATACGCAGTTTCAGGGTTCTCTACCACCGGCACACAAACACTTGGTAATTCCACAGGTCAACAGCTCATAGCTGACAATGCTAGCAGTGAAGCAGACAGTTTACCTGAACCTATCAAAGTAGCCGTTTTACAGGACATCTCCGAGCGCACAGGCTCAGAAATGTCAGATTTGCGCGTCGTTAAGGCTAGACAACAAACTTGGGCAGATGGCTGTTTGGGTTTAAAAACAGACGAAATTTGCTCTCAAGCTATAGTCCCTGGTTGGCAAGTCATAGTCGCCAACCAACAGCAAATTTGGGTTTATCGTACTGATAAGTCTGGAACAGTCGCCAAATTAGATGAAGGTTCTACCCAGGCTATTACCGCTACGATGATGAGCCGAGAAACTGCCACTAGTCGCACCACTATGCAGCAACAAGCTGTCATCGCCCAACGCAGCACCCAAGTAAGTGCTGCTAGTACTGCGGTAAAGGCCAAAACTACAGGTTTTAACCTCGCTATTTGGCAACCAGCCGATAATTTTTCTGACGTAATTGCCCGGGTTTCTTTGAAGGCAAAACGGAACAAGGGCTACTTAAAAGAAAGGTTTTTGGGCGATTACAAATACAAGATTAAGCACAAGGCGAAATTTGTTAAAGGACTAAAAGCGGGCGATCGCGTTGTTGTGCGATTGTATGATGCTCAAAGCCGCTTTCTTGGCTACAGCGAATTTGAATTGTTGTCGGCATACACAACAGTTAACTTAATTTTGTCTGCCAATCCAACAGAATATCAAGTCATTCGTACTGTCTATGGTGTTGATGCCAACCAAGACGGCGCAATTGACGCAGGTACTACCACCTACGACTACTTCACCCAAGTTAGCGACCAACAAGTTACTTTCCTCAGCAGTTCCCAAACTGTCAATGTTAGTCAATTCCAAGCAGAGGGTTTGTCAGCAGTTGCGACAAATAGCCTTTATCCTACTTCCTTCAGGTCAGGTGAGTACGCTTTAATGCGTCAGACAACTAGCACCTTTAGTTACAACTTGGCAGAAGCTTTGAAGGCTGAACCCGGCCGCCTAGTACAACTCATTGAAGTTGGGGATGACGATAGTTCTATCTATGATGTCAGCCAGATGATGATGAGTTATCGAGAAGTAGGTGTCGCTAACGGTATCCAGGTTAAGTTTTCCGATGTCTCGATGAACCACTGGGCTAAAGATTTTATTGCCGAGTTGGCTGCTTTACAAGTTATCCAAGGTTTTCCTGATGGTTCCTTCCGTCCAGATGAACAGGTGACTCGCGCCCAATTTGCAGCGATGATTAGCCAAGCTTTTGAAAAGGTAAATGTCCGCAATGCCATTAGCTTTAAGGATGTCACCACTAGATATTGGGCTTACAGTGCTATTCGTAAAGCTTATGCCACAGGCTTTTTAGGAGTTTCTGGAAATAACTTCAACCCTACCCAAAGCCTGTCTCGCTTAGAAGTTTTACTAGCCATAGCGCGAGGACTCAACTACACTTTTAGCGGTTCCACAGAGTCGATTTTAGCAACTTACAGCGATGCTGCAAGTATTCGTAGTGATGTCCGTGGTGCGATCGCAGCCCTCACACAAAGAGGTATTGTAGTTAGTTATCCCAATATTCAGACTCTCAATGCTGATAAAGTGGCAACCAGAGCCGAAGTCAGTGCTTTAATATACAAAGCATTAGTTAGCACTGGTGAGGTGGCGGACATCTCTTCTGAGTATGCTGTAGAACAAACACAGCAGCAAGCTGTTAATAACGATGATGACGATGATGACAAAAAAATTCGTCGTCATTGTAACCAAGGAATTGGGAATGGCTCAGAAGGCTGTGACCCTGGTAATTCTCATCCTCACGGTGGTAGCAACGACGAAGGTGGCCGAACTCCAGGTGGTAGAAGGTAATTCTAATTGTTGATTAAGTAGGTCGGTGTGAATATTTATGGTTGGGGTAAGGCAGGAGGCAGAAGGGAAGAGGGTTTAAGCCTATTCCATTCTTCTTAACATAGTTTTGTTTTTCCACACCGTTCTACTTGTTAACAGTTGACAGTTAACTGTCAACTGTTAACAACTTCAAACAGGACAACTAACCAGAGGTCTGACCCTTTACCACTAAACTTGGGGATTTAGAGGAAACATTTGCTTGAATTTTCTCTCCCTGCTCACTCAGTGATTGGTTGTTTTTTTATTTGAAATTCTCTAATGCTCCGCTGTCACCCATATTCTCTTGCACATAAACATCTCTAATAGGAAAGGGAATTGAAATTCCTGCTTGTTGATAGCGTTTGTGCAATTTTTTAACAAATAGATGCTTACCAATACGCTGGTCAAAGTATTCACTGACCCGCATATAAAGTGTAAAATCAATACTAAAATCACCAAAAGTATGAAATCTGATATAAGGTTCATTTTCTATTAAATTTGGCGCTACTTCTTGCATAACCTCTTTGGCAACTTCTACAGTTACTCGCTCAACTTCTTCCAAATCACTATCGTAGCTAACACCCACATTCATTGTTAAAGTAATTTCTTTTACAGGTAGGTGATAATTAGTAAAAATTGCTGAAGATAGTTTAGAATTTGGTACAATAATTACGTTATTAGAAAGCTCTTTAATAGTGGTATTTCGCCAAGTAATATCTGTTATATATCCCTCATGCCCGCCATCCAATTTTACATAATCTCCAGTTCTAACCTGTTTAGAAATAATTAGGTAAAAACCAGAAAATAAATTTGCTAGTGTGTCTTGTAATGCCAAACCTACAGCTAGACCACCAATTCCTAAGGTTGTGACTATTGGTGTAATTTCGACACCTACCGTTTGCAACACAATTAAGGTTCCCAAAACTAAAACGGCAGTTTTGGCAAGGTTAGAAATTAGTGATGCTGTAACTATTTCTGTTCTGTGAGTATAAAGCTTAACAAAACCAGCGGTTAATCTTGCCAAGACTAACGTGACTGAATATAAAAAAATAATTGTAATAATTTTTCTCAATAAAATAATAATATCTGGCTTCAGAGGGGCACTAATAATTGCACCTAAAAAACCTGCAAGTACAAACCAAATCAATGGCATACGTTGCAGCGATGTAAATATTGTTTCGCTTCCTGGAATTTGTCTCTTAGCAGCAAATATTTTTAGCTTATTGAAGATAAATTTTTCACCAATTATTCCACTCAGCAAGCCAACTAAAATCAATGCCAGAGGTAAAATCCAGTCCATCATATTAATTTTGAATTTTAGAGTTTGAATTGAAAATTAAATCTATTCACAGGTGTGATGTCATTCTAAGGAAATTTTACCTTGTTAGTTGCCTGAACTGTTGCTTGGGATTTTCAGGACTTAGCGTCACTTTTACCTTTAACCGTTGTGTCGCACACTGTAGAGTAAGAATATAGTTTTCATCAGATGGGTTGTATGAGTAATCGAGATTTGCTCAAAAAATTGTTTGAGAGGCATATAGACGGTAACCCTACGCAAATTACAAGTTATTTTTGAGAGCTGTCAGTTGTCAGAAGTTATTATTCTTCATCTTCCCTATCCCTCCGCCCCTCTGCCCCCCTTATCCCCTCATTGGCATCAAAACTATGGAGTTGCCAATTATTTACCACCCGGATTACGTTGCACCACTACCTGAAGGGCATCGCTTCCCAATGTCCAAGTTCCGAAAACTTTATGAATTACTTTTAGCTGACGGCGTAGCACAAACAGAACAAATTCATATCCCAGAACGCCCGCCTCAAGACTTGATCGAGTCAGTTCACACCCCAGACTACGTACAAGCTTACTGTGAGGGCACACTAGATCCCAAAGTACAACGCCGCATCGGTTTGCCTTCGAGTCCAGCACTGGTGAATCGTACCTGTGTAGCGGTTGGTGGTACAATACTCACTGCTCAGTTGGCACTAACTCAGGGTTTAGCTTGCAATACTGCTGGTGGCACGCATCATGCCTTTCCCAGTTATGGGTCTGGTTTTTGTATTTTCAATGATTTAGCGATCGCCTCTCGCGTTTTGCAAAAACTCGGACTTGTCCAAAAAATCCTGATTGTAGACTTAGATGTCCATCAGGGAGATGGGACTGCTTTTATCTTCCAAGGCGACGAGACTGTTTTCACTTTCTCGATGCACTGTGAAGTCAATTTTCCCGGCACTAAGCAAAAAAGCGATTTGGATGTTCCTCTACCAGTGGGAATGGAAGATGATGCTTATTTACAAACTTTAGCAAGTTTTCTATCAGATTTACTGTCGGATGTCAAGCCCGATCTAGTATTTTACGATGCTGGTGTCGATCCCCATGTAGGCGATCGCTTGGGAAAATTAGCCTTAACCGATGCTGGTATTTTCCGCCGAGAAATGCAGGTTTTAAGTACCTGTGTAGGTAGTGGTTATCCCGTTGCCTGTGTCATTGGTGGCGGTTATGCCGATGATATGAAATCCCTTGTTTGGAGACACTCACTACTGCATCGCGCTGCTAGTGAAGTGTACCGACACTTGCGACTGTAGGAGGCAGAAGGCAGAAGTCAATAGCAATACTCTCCAGTATCCATTCTCTACTCCCCAATCCCCAGTCGCCAATTCCCAATCCCCAGTACCCAATCCCTAATCCTCTAGTCCCATAATTCTTCACTTGAAATCAACTCCAAGGTCAATGCAGGCATTCGTCTAATTCGATACAATTTATAGGCTAGGAGAGCCGAGGAGAATGAAGTGGTCTTATCAAAAGGCTTTGAAATTGAGATGTATACCGGCACGCCTCAAGGTGAAATCGTCGGTCTCTCTGACAAAATCGTCGGGGCTTTGGATGGATTTGTGCGCGAGCCAGATAGCCGCAACGTAGAATACACAACTAGCCCATCCAGTAATTATGAGAATCTTTTGTGCGCTTTGCTACGTCCACGCCGGGAGTTGCGAAACTACCTCCAACGCTTGGGCAATTACACCCTAATTCCGGGGAGTACTTTGTCTTTGGATGGGGGCGATCGGTTTTTTCGTTCTGACCCCACTAATCCTTATCACGACTATATTGAAAATACCTACGGCACAAAAGTAGTTACCGCCAGCGTTCATATCAACATTGGCATCAGCGACCCGGAATTACTAATGCGGGCTTGTAGGGTCATCCGTGTGGAAGCGCCTTTATTTCTTGCCCTCAGCGCCTCATCTCCCTTCTTAAATAGCAAAACTACTGGCTATCACTCCACCCGTTGGGGTATCTTCCCACAAACACCTTCCCATGTGCCCTTATTTGCCAGCCATGCCCATCATATAGAGTGGGTGGAAAATCAGCTAGCTGCTGGCACAATGCAAAACGTGCGACATTTATGGGCATCGGTAAGACCAAATGGCGATCGCCGCCCTTATGACCTAAATCGTCTGGAACTGCGAATCTGCGATTTAGTTACAGATCCGATTGCTTTACTAGCAATTACTGCCCTGTTGGAAGCACGATTGTTGCAGGTCATAGATAACCCTCACCTCGATCCTTTAACCCAAAGCAATTTTTCTCCTGAAGAACTCGTTGCCCTCACTGTTAGTAACGAAGCAGCGGCGGCTAGTGCTAGTCTTGATGCTCAACTAAAGCATTGGCAAGATGGCACAAACATCCTAGCCAGAGATTGGATTGCCCAAATGTATCAAGAAGTTTGGGCGATCGCTAAACAACAAGGCTTTAGTTGTTTCCTGTCTCCTCTCCAAAAACTCCTCCGCGAAGGTAATGAAGCCCAACAGTGGCTGCAACTGCACGCAGTTGGTTTTGACTGTCAGCGCGTCATCACCCAGGCTATTGTTGCTACGCAAGAACGGGAACTGGAACTAGAAAACAAATTGTGTTCGTCCCTCGTGGCTTAACACTACGGAGGCAAGAAGTGGAGGCGCAGAGGATAATCTGTTACAAGTCTTTCCTTACTCCCCCACTACGCACTCCCTCTTAGTGGTTTAACACTGCATCCCCTGTCTTCATACAAATGTTAGAGTTTCCTGGAGACACAACAACTCTAGGCAACTCCACAAAATATATTTTCTTTTAAAAAAGGATATTGTCTGATTTTAGTTAAAAAGACCTTAGATCCTATTTTGGGATAATTTATAATTTTGTTTTAAAAATCTAATAGATAGAAATTGCGTGATATTTATTAACAAAACCTATATATAACCTCTATCTTATGGTAGATTTTTAAATTGCAAAATATCATTTTATACAAAGTAGTAGATATACGGACAATGCCTCAGGTAGTTTTAGTTAATCCGCAAATTCCCCCTAATACAGGCAATATTGCACGTACGTGCGCTGCTACGGGTACAGAATTACATTTAGTGGGGCCTTTAGGATTTGAAATTAGCGATCGCTACCTTAAAAGAGCTGGTTTAGATTACTGGCCTTACGTCAAGCTGCACTATCACGAAACACTAGAAGCCTTTAAAAACATGCATCAAGTGCGTGGAGGCAGATGGTTGGGGTTTAGTGTCAAGGGCAGTTTTAACTACGTCGATTTCCAATTTCAAGCTGATGATTGGTTGCTTTTCGGTAGTGAAACCACTGGCTTACCACCAGTAATTTTGTCAGCTTGTGATGCTACTCTTCATATTCCTATGGCACAACCTCAGGTTCGCAGTTTGAATCTTTCCGTAAGTGTGGCAGTAGGTTTGTTTGAAGCCCGCCGTCAATTGGGTTATTTACTGTAATCTTTATTTGTAAATTTTATAAGTATGAATACTTGTAAAATCTAAAATATAAATTCAAAAACTTTATTGATTGAAGAAATTAGCTCCGTTGTTATCTAAAATACATTGTTATTATTTATACTTTAAAATTACTATTTTCTGTGATTATAGTGAAAAATACTCACTAATCAAAGTGCGTTGATATAAGAAATTTGTATAGGGAATATCAGGGTATAACAAATTTGAATGATAGATTTTGATGAATTTGAATTGTTTTGGCTGGAGGAACAAAAACACTAAGACTTAGTCTTATGAAGCATTTGAGCTTTTTGGACTGAATAAGTATTTTTCAGGAGGACAAAAGTAGCTATAAGTTTGTACGGTTGTCTTTTAGGGAATAATCAACGTAAAGTCTCGTGTTGGGAAGACTGATCGGGTAGAAAAACCTTGAAGATATCTACAGCAGGGGGCATCGCTTTTCCAGAAGTCGTAACAACTCAATTGCTGACAGCGACAAAAAGCTGGTAAATAATATTTTCCAGTCACAGCTAATGAAGCAAGAGCAGACAACTGCAAAAAGTAACATGTTCTAGGGTGTTGAGGAGTGAAGCGGACAAGTAAGCACAGCAATTTTTAAGTTTTGCTAACAGGTGTGAACTTGTCTAAATCAGAGAAGCAGGTTAATCTTGCGTAAGTATCTCTGGTGAATGTGATATTGATCCATAGTTCGATGTGATCTAAATCATTGACTAGTATCAGACTGAAAAATCGAGATCAGTTAAGCGCTAGTGATCATAGGAGGTCGTCTTTGAAACGAGCATTGAAAAAAAGAGTGAAGGCTGTGCTGAAAAATACCCCCAGCAACGATGATGCCCCATTAGAGCAGCTAAATGTAGTTAATCCAACGGTTGTTAACCGTCGGGTGCGGACTAAAGCCGCCATGATTGGCTTGGCAATCTCAATGGGAGCAACCAGCCTTTTGGTGACTCGGCAAAGCGATCAAGCCCAAGCAGCAGCACCTGTAGGCAGCCAAAAGGCAGCCTCAAGTATTCCAGCTGCTCCTGACACTGAAATGAAATTTGCTCACATAAAGCTGAAGAACAAAATAATCTCATCAGCGAGTGTGCCAGAAAACGCTGTCATCGTGGAACCGACAGCAATTTCACAGTTGCCTGGGCTTGAAGCTAAATTGCAAGTTGCAGCAAGCGGAATATCAGTACAAGTTCCTGCATCAGAAACTTTTTCCAAAACAGCTTATAAAACTTCCGTCTTCCAGCAACCTCAATTGTTACAGGGAGTGCAAGCAGCTAACCAGTCGGGAGAGACAATAGAAAAATTGTCTAGTACTAGTGGTGTTGCTAACGGACAAACCGCATTCCTGAAAGCCCAACCACAAACAGAGGCACAACAAAGCACAGTCGCCAGTAGTGAAGTTAATGCTCAACTCAAGGCGCAGCAAGAGTTTGCACTGAATAACTTACAAGAAAAATCGAACCGTTTAAGAAAAAGTCTGGCGGAGTTGCGGTCTGGGGAGTCCAAAAATTTATCAAAATCTGCCATCAAGGTAGCACAAGCAACGACAACAGAAACAACACAAGAGAACCTACCACCATTAAGTGCGAGTAGCACGGTAATAGAACAGTCACCTACTCTCACAGAAGCTAACGAAGCAAATGTCTTATTGGGGTTGAAACAGCCACAAGTGCCAAGTGAACTGATGCAGCAAGTAGCAACAACACCTGCACCAGCCACACCAAAAGTTGTCGCTTCATCAAACACTACAGCCTACGAAGTTAAACCTGGAGATACACTGGCAGCGATCGCCGGCAGATACAATACTTCAGTTTCAGAACTAGTCAAGGCAAATAATCTCAGCGATCCCAATCAACTGAAAATCAGTCAAACACTGATTATTCCTGTTGCTCAGGTTGAGCGTAGAAATGTCCCACAGACATTGGTGGTAGTTAAGCCATCTTACGTGCAGTCCAACAGTAATTCCAAGGTAGCCACTTCCCCTGCGAACACTGTTAGTGTCTATCCGAATTTATCAGCTGCTTCACAGTTACCAGTCTTGGCCGACAACAGCAGTGTTAATGTCCCAACACCAGAAACTGCGAATAACCAAATACAGCCAAATATTGCCATTGCACCCAAAAAAGACCCTGCTAATGCCAACACTAACGGTTTAGGTGGTGATACTCCAGTACCAACAGCTTTTGCTGAGATGCAGCTGCCTAAAAAACCAGGACAAAAGGTAGCAGTAGCAAAAAATGAACGTCTCCGCACCTTACAAGCGGAAATTCAAAGATTACAGGAGAAATACCGTGCCCAACAGTCTGGGAATGTAGTTGCGCCAGCAGCTAATGAGCCTGAAAGCAATAGTGCTGCCGTGCCCATTCCCGTTGCTAGTCCAAATAATTTTGCGGTGTCCACACCTGTTTCGGGACGTAAGGATTTCGCGGTGCCAATTCCCGTTCCTAGCCCAATAGCACCTAGCTATAGCAATCAACCAGTCAAGCCCCAATTCCGTGCGACTCTCCCCGTTAACGAGCCAATAAACCCAGAGTTCTTGCCCAATCAAGCAGCTGGTCAGTTGACTCCTCGTAACGCATCTGGAACTCGGATAGCAACGCCTCCTATTGGTGTTAATGCCTCTGACTCTATGGGCAGGATGCGGGGAACCACCGTCACTCCAAAAGTCTCACTCCCGCCTTTGGCAGCAGTAGATCAATACTTGCCAAAACCGATTGACGAGACTATTCCACCTCCTTCAACCTCTTCTGTAGCCTATGTTTGGCCTGCAAAAGGTGTAATGACCTCTGGCTATGGGTGGCGCTGGGGAAGAATGCACAAGGGAATTGACGTTGCTAACGCTACTGGCACACCAATTTACGCATCAGCTGATGGTGTAGTAGAGAAGGCTGGTTGGAACAAAGGTGGCTATGGCAACCTCGTCGATATCCGCCATCCTGATGGCAGCATGACTCGCTATGGTCATAACAGCAAGATTATGGTAAAAGCAGGTCAGCAAGTACGCCAAGGAGAAATAATTGCTGCTATGGGTAGTACAGGTTTCAGTACTGGTCCACACAGCCACTTTGAAATCCATCCATCAGGCAAAGGAGCTGTTAACCCAATAGCTATGCTACCGCGCCTATAATTCCTGGTTGACTTTAACTAAAATAATTATCTTATTCGTAAGAGGGAGTTTAGCTCCCTCTTTTGTTTTTAGTCAACATAGTAAGTGAAGGATGAGGAAGAGTTTAGATTACCTTTTAACTCAAATACAGTTCAGTTCAGGAAAGTTATCTGTTGAGGCAAGTAGGGGGAGAGAAAAAATGCTTAACTGAACCTTATTAGCATTTAACTGTCCACTTACTTAACTTCATTTTGAGAATTTCTCCAGAGCAAAGATGGAAATAAGATTGTTTCTTAATACTACGAAAATATCTGTCTCTTCTTGAATACACAATAAGTTTTTACAAAAAAATATCTTACTTAGAGTGTTGTCTTGCAGGTTTTGCAGCATGTTAATTGCTGTATAACAGTTAATGGACAATGTGGTAAAAATGACCACTTTTTCTACTCATTTGATTACTATCTCAAACTATGGTTATACATAAATTTTGTAAATAAAATGATACTGGTAAGTAACTGCACTGTTTTTATTTATATAAATAAAACTTAATAAGCTAAAGCGCATTTAATTGACATAAATACTGTTACTAATCGTTAAATGTTTACTATTAACAGTGTGTAGTTTTCTTAACGATAAACCTTAGCATTTTACTTAACTCAGCTTTAGTTAATTATTAGTTAATTAACAAAAATGCAAGTTATAGTAGATCGAAGTAAAAATAAACTCAAGAGAGTGTCTAGTAGAATTACAGATAAAAATCAAGTTTATGGATTAAAATAAATTGCTAAAATGATGGCTATGGAAGAAACTTTGAAAATTATATTCGTAGGTTCTAATGAAGTAGAAAGTCTGGCAATAAATCAGACATTCAAGATGACTGATGAAACAATGCAATTATCAGCAGGCAGGGAATGCCCAGAAGCGATGTCTAACGATAAACTACCATATGTATCAGTAGATATTCCCCACGCTATCCAAGAAGTTAATGAAACCTGCTTAGAAGAGGAAGACAGTTTTAGGGGAAGTTTATTCAATATCACTGCTGGAGAGCAACAAGACAGCGATCGCGGAGGCAAGTGCCATCAGGAAATCATGATATTTGGTGGACAACAGCACACCAATTTGGCAGAAAAATCAATCTCTTGCCATATGTTTAAACAACTGGAAATACTCCAGCGGTTAACAAACTCGATCAACCAGCAATTAATCTATTTACCTCAATTATTAGACAAGATAGTACAAGAAGTTTGTGATGTTATTGATGATGCTCAGTTTTGTTTTATAGCATTACATAACCCCCAAACTCAACAGTTAGAGCTAAACGCTAAAGCTGGGATAGATGTAGATAAACTATTTTTACTTAAATTGAGTGGCGATATAGAAGGTAGAGATGCATGGAGTCGAAGAGAAGCCTCAATTTGCGGTCGTGTACCCGCTCATACCAAGTCAAACTCGTTATATCAAGTATTTGCTACAGGTATTCCCCAATTGTTTCAAGGAAGTAAGAATACTGAAGAGAGTATTGTTAAATACTGTCCCGTCTTCTTGCATCCCTGTTTTTCGATGTTTTCTTATTTCAATCCTTCTTCAATGTATGCTGTAGCGATAGAGTCAGCACAAGCAGGAAAATTGGGAGTCCTAGTAATTGGTCACTGGGAAGATACTCATGCTTTTGATGTGACTTCACAAAAGCTTTTGGATGCAGTTGTTGATGTGGTAGCGATCGCCATCAATAATGCCAGAATGGATCGAGCTTTCAAAGAGCAAGAAGAACACTTAAGTAGACAAACAGCAATTTTATTAGAGCAAACTCGCGAACTTGAAAAAAACCGACACCAAATTCAGCTACAGAATTTGCAACTTTCAGAAGCGGCAAAGTTAAAGTCGCAATTTTTAGCTACTACTTCTCACGAACTTCGCACTCCCCTAAACGTGATTTTAGGGTTATCGCAAGTGATGTTGCGCCAACGTAATTCAACCTTGTCTGAGCAACAAATAGACATGCTGCAACGCATTCTCAGTAATGGCAATCAGTTGCTAGAAGTTCTTGAAGATATGCTCTACTTTACTACTGTCGAAGCTGGTTGCCTTTCGTTACAGGTAGAAGAATTTAATTTGGCTACTTTGGTATTGACAACTGTCGCTGAACACCACTCAGTAGCAGAAAAAAAATTATTAAATTTACAAGTAGACATCAACCTCGTTCATCCCTTTGTAGTGAACGACAGTAACCGTCTCAAACAAGTTTTGGTCAAGCTGTTATTAAACGCTATTAAGTTCACAGAAACTGGCGGGATAGCAGTGAAATTGTGGGAAATTTCTAGTGACAGAATTGCGATCGCAGTTGAAGATAGCGGTATTGGTATTGCTGAGTCTGACCTGGAATATATTTTTGAGCAATTTCGCCAAGTCGATCAGACGACTACACGCAAATATAGTGGTACTGGTTTGGGGTTAGCAATTACCAAATCATTAGTAGAAATCATGCAAGGTACAATCAGCGTTACCAGCAAACTGCGAGAAGGTTCGACATTCTGTGTCGAATTGCCAAGAACAATCGAAGTCACGAATTAGGAGTTATTTCTCTGTTATCTTCCCCTGCTCCACGGCAGTTGCTCCTCTTTCCTCTCTGCTATCCTGAGCTTGGCAGAACGCGATCGCGGATTATTGGCAATTTCCTCTTCTTGGGCAATAATTGGCTTTTTAGTCAAGACCTGCAATGAAGGTGAATTTCGTAAACTATGCTTGACTAAGCGGTCTTCCAGGCTATGAAAACTGATAATGGCAATTCTGCCACCTGGAACTAGAGCGTTAGGTGCTTTCTCCAAGAAAGTTTCTAAAGACTTTAACTCGTCGTTGACGACAATTCGCAAAGCTTGAAAAACACGGGTAGCAGGGTGAATTCTACCATAGCGGTATTTCGGAGGAACAGAAGCAGCGATCGCCTCAGCTAATTCTGTAGTTGTGTGCAACGGGCGTTTTTCCAGAATACGTCTGGCAATCCGCCGCGATAGTCTTTCTTCACCATATTTAAAGAAAATTTCCGCTAATTCCGTTTCATCCCATTCATTAATCACATCAGCTGCGGTTAGCGGTTGTCGCTTATCCATTCGCATATCCAGATCGGCTGTGTGCCGAAAGCTAAAACCCCGTTCTGGCCGATCTAAATGGTAAGAACTCACTCCTAAATCGGCAAGGATACCGTCGAAAGTGTTAGAAGTGAATTGATACGCAGCAAAATTGCTGAGGGTAAATTGTACGCGTTCTCCATACTCAGCTAGTTGCTTCTGTGCCGCTGCCAAAGCATCCTCATCTTGGTCAATCGCCGTTAGCTGTATATCCGCAGCAGCAGCCAATATCAGGCGACTGTGACCACCACCGCCTACCGTAGCATCCAAATAATGCCCGCCGGGACGCACTGCTAAACCCTCAATTACCTCCCGACTTAAGACCGGCACATGAAAAAATTCCTGCGCCTCAATTCTCTGCATATCGAGCTTCCATATAATAGTTGAAGAAGTGAAACAAAATGCAACATCAAATCAAATCCCTTCGCTGCCACCCTATCTCCAACATACTCCTGTATGGGCAATACATGTAAAAGCCTCTAGAGAGGCTTTCCTAAAAATATTGCCCTTACAAATCTGATTTTGGCAGACACGGTAAATCGGGTCTGGTTGGCATCTACGCGGTTCAAGTCAAAATTTTCACAATGGGAGAACACGGAATTTATGGCAAGACTAGAAACCCGCACTGAACCCATGGTGCTGAATATGGGACCTCACCATCCCTCAATGCACGGGGTACTGCGGCTAATTGTCACTTTGGATGGCGAAGATGTCGTTGATTGTGAACCGGTAATCGGCTATCTCCACCGAGGAATGGAAAAAATTGCCGAAAACCGCACTAATGTAATGTACGTTCCCTACGTTAGTCGATGGGACTACGCAGCGGGAATGTTCAACGAAGCTGTCACTGTCAACGCGCCAGAAAAATTGGCAGGCGTTGCTGTTCCCAAACGCGCCAGCTACATTCGCGTCATCATGCTGGAATTAAACCGTATTGCTAACCATTTGCTGTGGTTTGGCCCATTCCTAGCGGACGTAGGCGCGCAAACTCCCTTCTTTTACCAGTTCCGAGAACGGGAGATGATTTATGATTTGTGGGAAGCTGCCACAGGATACCGGATGGTAAATAACAACTATTTCCGTGTTGGCGGTGTGGCAGCCGATTTGCCCTATGGTTGGGTAGATAAGTGTCTGGAATTCTGCGACTACTTATTACCGAAAGTTGATGAATACGAACGCTTGGTTACTAATAACCCTATCTTCCGCCGTCGTGTTGAAGGTATTGGTACGATAACCCGCGAAGAAGCGCTTAACTGGGGGCTATCTGGCCCAATGTTACGCGCTTCTGGAGTGAAGTGGGATCTGCGGAAAGTTGACCATTACGAGTGCTACGACGACTTCGACTGGGAAGTGCAGTGGGAAACAGCTGGTGATTGCTTTGCCCGTTACGTGGTGCGGATGCGGGAAATGCGCGAATCTGTGAAGATTATTCGTCAAGCCATCAAAGGACTACCCGGAGGCCCCTACGAAAACCTCGAAGCCAAGCGCTTAGCTGCTGGGAAAAAATCAGAGTGGGATGCGTTTGATTACCAGTACATTGGCAAGAAAGTTTCCCCGACCTTTAAGATGCCCAAGGGTGAAATTTACTCCCGTGTAGAAAGCGGCAAAGGTGAACTGGGAATTTATTTAGTTGGTGATGATAACGTTTTCCCCTGGCGATGGAAAATTCGTCCGGCAGATTTCAACAACCTCCAGATTCTACCTACTTTACTACGGGGAATGAAGGTAGCAGATATTGTGGTTATTCTCGGTAGTATTGACGTGATTATGGGATCTGTAGACAGATAAGCTCAAGCCCATTCCAAAAGCATCAATACTCGTAGGGTTGTTGACTGTTGACTCTCAACGGTCAACAGTCTACTAGAGTAAATGTGCAATTTTCTTGACGTAACAACTGAACTGGTTAAAATTTGAACTAAAAAATTAAAAAAAATGTTAATTTTTAATATCTTATGATTAATTCTGTAAAAAAATTGTGGTTTCAAACTTATATTTTTAATTCTTAATTACCTTGAATACAGCAATTAGTATTCTATTTGATGAAAATCTAATTAGTGCTTTTAATTCAGTATGATTTTTTAGCAAGAGTCTTGATAAATTAATATATAAATGTGACAGTCTTTACTTACTTGTAGTTATAGAATTGTGCAAATTTATTCTCAATCAGAGTCTGACCCTAGCTCCAACCCCCACATTGAACAGGGTTTGCAAAGAGTTTTAGACCGCCTTGTCAGAACAATGCATCGGAATGAATTAATCCGACAGACGACGGATCAACTCAGACAAACACTTCAGGTCGATCGCGTGGTTTTGTATTACTTTTATTGGCAATGGCACGGGCAGGTCACTTTTGAATCCTTAAGTAATAATAAATTTTCCATATTAGGTTCAACAGGAGCAGATAATTGTTTTAATAACGATTATGCCGCTCTGTATTTAGCTGGACGGGTAAGGGCGATCGCTGATATTGAATTAGAACCAATCCAGACTTGTCACCGAGATTTTCTCCGCAGTATACAAGTGCGTGCCAACCTAGTCGTACCAATTTTAATACCCAGAGGATTGTGGGGATTGTTAGCAGCTCATCACTGCCAAGAGCCTCGGTCTTGGTCGTCATTAGATATTGAAATGATGCAAACAGCAGCACAAACTTTAGCAACAGACTCCAACATCTTAGAGAGTTAGAATACGAAAGATAGAGTATCCAAAATTAAGGCTTGGAGTTCATCTAATTATCATGACTTGTGTTTGGCTATACTAAAATATTCGGGGAATTGCTGTAAATAATAAACTTGTTGATCGGTTTATTTAAGTTTATTAAATCTAGACCTAAAATTCTGTATCATCACAATAATCATCAAAATATGACTTACACAGATAGCAACGCTGAAAGTAGTAAATACAGGTAGATTCAGCCTTTTAATGAAAATTACCGTTCCAAAACTAAAAATTATACTAGCTATAAAAGCTAATAAATTTTTAATCACAATATTCTCCTAGTTATTAGTAAATCAGACTTAATTTACTAATAAGATATTAATTCGTATGAATACCGTAAAAGGCGTTACTGATAAACCTTTTAATCAATTTATTTAGATTAATTTAATCTTGAATTGTTTTTCTCAAAAGCGATGTCTTCTCCTGTAGTCAACGCTGCGCGTAGCTTGCTTCCCTGTAAGGGTACGACAAGCTGCTACCCTGCGGGTTTTGCGAAGCAGTATGCGTCAAGCCGATATTCAGCAGGTAAATGAGCAAATTAATGGTATTTTTACTCATAACACCATCAGTTTCAGAAATCAGAGTACAAGATATTGACCACTTTGGGATAGTGGCTCAGGGAATACAAAGCCCAGCAATCTACTGACCTAGTGTTTCTACATTGGCACTTTGTTCTGCTAAAGGAGAAAATAAAACATCAATTTCTCGAACTTCTCCCACCATGCGGCTTGTTGCTTGCACTTATTCTTAAGGATTGAATAATTCTACCTTGATAATCTTTGACAAATTGGTCATAAAGAAATCGAGTCATTCAATAATACGTTTTAAATCTTGTAAAACTGCGGCGGCTGATTGATAGCGATCGCTAAAATGATAGCGCACCATCTTATCTAAAATTACGGCTAATTCTTCATTAACTTGTGTTGTTTTTCGCCAGATGATATTACCCGTATCTGGGTCTGGGTGGAGTTCTTGGGGTAGTATTCCAGTAATGGCTTGAATACCCATCATCCCCAAAGCGTAAATATCACTAGACAAGCGAGGATGACCAGCCATTTGCTCTGGTGGTGCATAACCCCGCGTGCCAATGGCTACTGTTGCTAATTCTGTTTGTTCGCTAGTCGGTGGTTGCATTAACTTAACTGCACCAAAATCAATTAACACTAGCCGATTATCTTGAACGCATCTAATAATATTAGTTGGTTTGATATCCCGATGAATTACACGATGCTCGTGAACAAATGCCAGAACTTCTAAAACTCCTTTGAGCATGTCAATGACAAAAGATTCATTTTGTACGCCTTGCACAGGTGGTAATTCTTCACCAAGCGTATGCCCAGGAATATATTCTTCAACTAAATAAAATTCTTGGTTATCTTCAAAATAAGCTAGCAATTCCGGAATTTGATGGTGTTTACCCAAAGCTTCTAAAATTTCTGCTTCGGTATTAAATAACCTTCTAGCAACTTCTAAAAATTTTGTGTCTCGACGTGCTGGCATTAGCTGTTTCACTACACAGCTAGGATTACCCGGTCGCTGAGTATCTTTTGCTAAATAAGTGCGACCAAATCCACCAGCACCAAGAACTTTAGATATTTGATAGCGTCCACCCAAAAGCAAATCGCCAGTACTTTTTTCTGGTGTTGTTAGTGTAGATGCAGTATGTAGATCGCGAATTATAGTCGTGTCTGCGGTAGTTATAGTTTCTTTTAAAAGGGTATTTAACTGGTCGATCGCTTCTTTTTGTTGTTCAACTTGCAGGATAATAACCTTAGTTTGCTGCTGAGTCTGGTAAGTGGTGTAAGCCATGACAATAACACCACTCATAACTAAGGCTATGGCTGGGGGAATTAGTGGTATCCACCCTGCTTGGAGAAACAAACCAGCGCATATCCCCACCAAGCCAGCTAGGGTTGTACCTCCTACCACTAGCAGCAATAAAGGATGTCGTAACTGCCATGCTAAAACACCGCCCACCAGTGACCAACCCCACACCCACAAGAGTTCAACCCAGTCAGTCCAGTACCAAATTAAAGGTCTTCCATCCAGCACTGTACTGAGAAGCTGACTTGCTATCTGTGCATGTAGAAAGACAGCAGGCATTCTGGCTGGTTGCTCTGGTGAAGTACTATAGGGTGTATATAAACCAGGATGCAGACTCGCAGCAGTTGTGCCGATAATTACGAGTCGGTCTTTCACCCAATTAGGATTGAGTTGATTATTGAGGACTTGTGTCAGAGTTACCTCTTGGGCCAGGCGGTTGGGATGGCGGTAATTCAAAAGTATTTGATAACCAGCTGTATCCAGACCTTTGTAGCTACCGGAATTTGCTTTCAGAGTTTGGAAGTAAGTTTTACCCAGATGGAAATTGTATTGGTCGGGAAAATCTATTTCCAATCCTTGTTTTTCTAAATAATTAATTGCCAATAAAGCCGCAAACGAGTATGTAGTTGTACATTTGCTGTCTGTAGAGTGGGCAAATAATAAACTGCGGCGGACAATTTGATCCTCCTGGTTATCGGGAATCAAATCGCTAAAGCCGGTATTGTCTACAGGAAAATTAGGCGGCGGTGGAATTTCCGATCTGCCCATGCTGCTTAACAAGCAAGTGCCAACGATCTTGTCTTGATGCATCAGACCAGCAGCCAAATTTTTTTGGTCTGGACGGTAAATATTTAGACCAATGACACGCGGTTTATAGGACTCTAGTTTTGCTAATAGCTGATTGATTGTGGTATCCGACAAGGGCCATTTCTGTTGGGCCACATCTTCTTCAGTAATTGTTACTAGTAAAATCCGGGGATCGGGAGGTTCAGCAGGACGCGATCGCAGCATTCGATCGTAAGCTTTTAATTCCCAGGACTGCAACCATTTGAGTTCGCGAATGCCCCATACCAAAGCAGTGACACCCAAACTAGTGACCAGAATCGGCAACCAATTTTTGTTGGCAAAAGTGTCACCAGAACTCTTGTCTTTTGCCAACGCGGCTCGGAGTCTTGCTAATATTCCATTAATCACAGCGTTGCAGCGGTAGCCTGAATTTGATAAATGTTGCCAATCCCAAGAAGTGCCGAACTCAGGATTAAAGGCAATTTAACCCAAGTTGTATTTAATTTAGCAGTTTACTGGGTTTTTCGAGGCGATCGCGATCGCTGAGGTAATGGGGACTGGGGACTGGTGACTAGAAAAGAATTTTCCTAATCCCTAGTCGCCTTCACTCTAGCGTATGCTGTTTACTTGCCATAGGTAACCACGCTTCAGACACTTCTTCGTTGCCGCCATAACTTGCAACTTTGTCTTGTGGTATAAAATCAGCCAAAGTAACTATAGGCAGTTTGCAAGACAAGCAAGATGAGTGCGATTGCCATTGTACTGTTGAGACATTCAAATCTTTGATTAACCCAGTGCGGATATCCAGCACCCAGCCATGAACAGTAGGCGCATCTTTTTCATGGAGTACCTTACGCATAATAGAAGTTTGGTAAAGATTTTTAACCTGTGCCAGAACGTTAATTTCTGCTAAACGATTCAGACGTTCTTCTCTGGTTGGCAAAGCATCAATTTCGTCTTGTTTCTGTAAATAGAGTTCCCGAATCGGATTTACCCAGTTATCAATTATTCCAGTTGTTTTTCCTTCTAAAGCAGCTGTAATGCCACCACAGCCATAGTGACCACAAACGATAATGTGTTTAACTTGAAGATGGCAAATTGCGTACTCTAAAACAGCTAATAAGTTAATATCTGTGAGAGAAACTTGATTAGCAATATTACGATGTACAAATAACTCTCCGGGTTCTGTACGGGTAAAGTTTGTTAGGGGCAGACGACTATCAGAACAACCAATGTAGAGAAAAGGTGGTGTTTGTCCGCTTGCCAAATTTTCAAAATAATTTGGGTCTAAGGCCAGTTTTTCTGTAACCCAAGCCTGATTATTTTTGAGCAGTTCATCAATGCTGTGATATTTCATCAGTATTTCATGCAGTCTATTATCTATATTTTACTTTCTCTAAATTTTTGCAGATATTGAATAAATCTGAAGGAATCTTGAATTATGAAAATTCGCAGTCATTAGTCATTAGTTGTTCTCCCCCTACTCTCACTGCCTTTCTGATAACACAAATTGTTATACTTTTAAAGGTTACTCTATGCCGTCAAATTTGAGTTGAGAGTGAAAAGTGGAGTTGAGAACGATGAAAGAAGATAGTATCGCGATCGCTGGTTTTCACGCTCATATTTACTACGAGCCTGCAAGTCGAGATGCCGCTGCACGCGTACGCGAAGAATTGGGGGCGAGGTTTGAGGTGCGACTTGGGCGCTGGCACGATTTGCCCATCGGGCCACACCCAAAAGCAATGTATCAAGTGGCATTCTTACCAAATCAGTTTGCTAACATCGTCCCCTGGCTAATGCTGAATCGTGAGGGATTGGATGTTTTGGTTCATCCTGAGACAGGCGATGATATCGCAGATCATACAGAACATGCTTTATGGCTAGGAGAAAAGCTAGAGTTGAATGTCGAATTCCTACGGCGGATTAGAACAACTCAATAAAACATTAGTTTCTTCAACCTTTCCCTGCTAGCTTTCCTGCGTTTAAGACCAATTGGTAGATTATAGCGATCGCAAACACCCATCTTACAAAAAACCTCGAATTACAGTAATGTAGATTTTGTTTGGTTTTCAGCTTAAATTAATACTACTAAACCATCTCAAACTCTAATTGATGACTCTTAAGAAAGTCATGAGTGAAATGATCTACCACATTGGTATCAGCAAGTTCTAAATTATAAAAATCCACAACCTCATGCTCAAAATATGGTCCTGCGTGCCAAGTTCCTTCATTTAACTTGATAAAACAATTCCCAGGAATGCGGAAAGCGGCAATTTCCTCTAACGCTGGTTCATTCACATCATTACGAGGAGGGCAAACCGCAATTAACCAGTCCTTACCTTCCAAAGAACCTAAACATTGAGTACATTTCATATGACGAGTAATTTTATGAAACTTACGCCCTCGCTTTTGCAGACGCATAATATAAAATCGCGGAGTTCCATTTTGCAGATTTAATTGGGCATCTTCTGCATCGAAAGCCTTACCGTCTTGGCTAGCAAAAATTACCTGTCCGTAACGCCGAAAATTTTCTGGTGTTACCCATTCAGCTTGTAATTGTTGTACTGTCTGTGATGTATTCATAAAAAAGTCTTGATTGCATAGAAAAAAAGCGCACTCATTACCAATAAGAATTCAATTGTTTAGGAATGAGTGACTTAGGAATGATAGAAGCTTGTTTTTCTTTATCTGAAGGTTTTGTATACCACCAAGCCCAAGCTAGTAAAACCGCTTGTAAGGGAAGTCTGACTACGTGAACCCAAGGTGAATTGGGTATACCATCAACCTTAATCAGATTCACCGCCATATAGATATTGGCTGGGTAAACGGCAATAAAAAGAGCAAACAGTCCCCAAGCAGCAGCTTGACTGACAGGCGGGACTAATAACCCGATACCACCTAAAATTTCATAAAAGCCGCTGAGATAAACTAACCCTAAAGGATAGGGAAGTTGTGGTGGCACAATTCTCACATATTGTTCTGGTACAACAAAATGTGTCACTCCCACTACGATGATAGATACAGCAAGGATGACACGTAAGAGTTCCTTATGCTTATTCATTGGTTTAGCCTGATTCTATACTTGCACTTACTAAAACAGTGTTATCGATTGGTGTCAGTCTGTCTTCGGTCAACAGTAAGAAAAATCGGCAAACCTCTTTTAAAATACCACTTACGACTTTAGAGTATTTTAGTAACTAAATTGACTATTAATCTTAAGGTTAGTCTATGACAATAAATTACAGTCGCCGTCAATTTTTCTTGTATGGTTCAGCTACCTTTGCTACCAGCTTACTGCTGAAAGCTTGCAGTAGCAACCAAACGCAGACATTAACATCTGCTGGTCGCGAAGGGTTTAAAATAGCGATCGCCCTCCCTGGAGTCATCACCGATAAAGCTTGGAATCAATCTGGTTACGAAGGGGTGAACTTGGCAAAACAAAAGCTGGGTGCAGAAATTGCCTATGTAGAACAAGTTGCACAAGCGGATCAAACAGAAGCGCTAACAGATTTTGCCCGCAAAGGCTACAATGTGGTCTTTGCCCACGGCGGACAATTTGATGCTGCTGTAGAACAAGTAGCCTCACAGTTTCCCAATACGTTTTTTATAGCTGTTAACGGTTCTATCAAAGGTGAAAACATTGCCGCTTTGCGAATAGATCACCTACAAGGTAGCTATTTGTGTGGAATCATCGGTGCTTCGATGACTAAATCTAACAAATTAGCTTATATCGCTGGACAGGAATTTGCAGCTACACAAGAAGAATTGCGGGGATTTGAATTAGGGGCAAAATCAGTTAAGCCAAATATCCAAATTATCTCTACTTTTACAGGTGATTGGAATGATGTTGCCAAGGGTAAAGAAGCAACACTGGCATTAATTTCATCTGGGGCAGATGTGATTTATCAGTGGCTAGATAACGCCTCAGCCACTGTACTTCAAACTGCCAGCGATAAGGGTATTTATGCTTTTGGTAATACTAAAGACCAATTAGATATTGCTCCAAAGGCAGTTTTAACAAGTGCCGTAAAGCGGCTAGATTTAGCAATAGCATACCTAGCAGAATTAGCAAGAAAAAAACAATTAAAAGGTCAAATACATAGTATAGGTTTAGAAAGACCAGATATATTATCTTTAGGAAAGTTTGGCACAATAGTACCAGAACCTATTAAGCAAAAGGTACTAACAACAAAGCAGGAAATTGTCGATAAAAAAATTATCTTTGAAAACTGTAAAGATGGTGGAAAAGATACGCGTTGTCTAAAAAAAGCTTAAACTTAAGCTTTAATAGATGCAATGCTTCTAGTTGTATTTTGGTAAATGATACATTTGCACTTAGAAAAAATCACTAAATCTTTTAAATCGTTTGTTGCTAACGATAACATTAGTTTCTCTGTGGAAACTGGCAAAATTCATGCGATTTTAGGAGAAAATGGAGCGGGTAAGACCACTTTAATGAATATAATTAGCGGTCTTTACCAACCCGATATCGGGCAAATTTATCTACAACAACAGCCAGTAACAATCAACTCACCTCATGAAGCTATTAAACTGGGAATTGGCATGATTCACCAACATTTCATGCTTGTACCCCAGTTGACTGTTACAGAAAATATCATCTTAGGTACAGAAAATACTTTGCGTCTGAACCTGCGGCAAAAACAACAAGAAATTGCTGCATTATCTCAAGCTTATGGCTTAGAAGTTAATCCAAATACCAAAGTAGAAGATTTAGCAGTAGGAACACAACAGCGGGTAGAAATTCTCAAAGTTCTTTACCGTCAAGCTAAATTATTGATTCTCGACGAACCCACAGCCGTGCTGACACCACCGGAAGTAGAATCATTAATTGCTATCTTGCAAAAACTAGCAACTGCTGGCAATACGATTATTTTTATCAGCCACAAGTTAGAAGAAGTAATTAATCTTTGCGATACAGTCACAGTGTTACGCCGAGGAAAGGTAGTAGCAACGACGACAACTAAAGAAGCGACACCTCAGCAGTTAGCTGAATTGATGGTGGGGCGCGAAGTCGCTTTACATGTAGATAAATCAACTCCATCACCAGGAAAGGTAATTTTGTCTGTACGAGGTTTGCAAGTTGTAGATGCCCGTGGGGCGATCGCTGTTGATAATGTATCATTTGATTTGCGCGCAGGAGAAATTTTAGGAATTGCTGGTGTAGATGGCAATGGACAGCGAGAATTAGCAGATGCGATCGCAAATTTACGATCTATCAAACGAGGCAAAATTGAGTTTGGAGAACTCTCCTTAAAAAGGGAGGCTATCGGTTACATCCCGGAAGATAGGCAGAAAATGGGTTTAGTATTGCAGTTTAACATCGCCCAAAACTTGATTTTGAAGGCTTTTAAAAAGCTGCCATTTTGTCGTCGTTTTTTACTGCAACCAGCAGCGATTATAAATAACGCCAAGTCTGCAATACAAGAGTTTGATATCCGGGCGACGGAAGAAGATATCAAGGTGAGTCAACTGTCGGGGGGAAATCAACAAAAGGTAATTTTAGCGCGGGAACTGGCGGGAGAACCAGATTTAATAGTAGCGATGCAACCAACTCGGGGGTTAGATGTGGGGGCAACAACAGCAGTACATTCTCGATTATTAGCAGAACGCGATCGCGGTGCTGCAATTTTGTATATTTCTACTGAGTTAGAAGAAGTGATGGCAATGAGCGATCGCATTGCCGTAATGTACAGGGGTGAGTTTGTGGCTATTTTAGATGCACAGACAACGACGGTGGAAGAGATTGGTTTACTAATGGGTGGGGGGAGAAGAGGACGCGGGGACGCGGGGACACGGAGAGAAGAAGCTTAATTTTTGCAATTTGTATGATGAGTCTTTATATTATTGGTGGTGCAAATGGTTCAGGAAAGACCACTGTTTCAATGAGTTTATTGCCTAATTTTCTAGACTGCTTTGAGTATGTGAATGCAGATGCAATTGCAGCTGGACTTTCTCCACTAAATCCAGAGTCTATGGCTATTGAAGCAGGAAGATTAATGATTACACGACTGCGAACGTTATCTAATTCAGGCAGTGATTTTGCTTTTGAAACTACATTAGCGGCAAGAACTTTTGCACCTTTTATAATTGAATGTAAATCCAAAGGCTACATAATTAATTTAATTTACTTTTGGTTACAAAGCGCTGATTTGGCATTATAACGGGTAGCTAGTGGCGGACACTCGATTCTAGAAGATGTAATACGTAGACGCTACTAACGAGGAAAAATAAATCTTTTTTCTCTATATCTACCCTTGTGCGATCGCTGGATTATTTACGATAACTCTAGTCATGATGCTAGGTTAGTAGCTGAGTATCGTCGCGATCGGCAACTCATCGTCAACATCAGGATAGTAATACAGGCTTTCAAAACTAACTTGCACTTTGACATCGGCAACATTTATGCGGCAACCTCTAGGACGCAGATGAGGATACAATGCTCTGTAGAGATTCAGAGCGATATCATTATGGGGAATTGTACCCCCAGTCATTGCAAAGACTTCGCCGTTGACGTATTCATAGCGATAGTCTTGTAATGGTTCCCAGTCGAGATATTGCTCGATACTCATTTTTTGAGGTTGAGGATTGGTAATCATCGCACAACGATCGCAATGAATCGCACTAAACTCCTGCTACCAATCTTATCGCCCCTCATCGCTGTAGTATCCGCCCTTCTCGTCGGTGCAATCCTCATCTTACTTGCTGGGGCAAATCCGATCGCAGCCTACACCGCGCTTTTTCAAGAATCCCTCTCCACCTACTTCGGATTTGGCAACACCCTTACCAAAATGACACCGCTATTGTTTACCAGTTTAGGAGTTTTGGTAGCGTTGCGTGCAGGTCAATTTAATATCGGTGGCGAAGGGCAAATTTACCTGGGTGCTTTGGGAAGTACTTTAATTGGGTTATATGTGCAGGGATTACCAGCTTTGATTCACATCCCCTTAACGTTATTAGCAGGATTTATCTTTGGTGCAGTGTGGGGTTGGATTCCTGGTTATCTCAAAGCAGTACGGGGAGTAAATGAAGTCATCACCACGTTGCTGCTGAATTATATTGCTATAAACTTAGTCAGCTACCTCGTGCAAAACCCCTTGAAAGCACCAGCAGCGCCTAGTCCTTACTCGCCATTGATTGCTAAATCTGCACAGTTGCCGATTATCCTACCAGAAAGTCTCGCCCATGCAGGAATTTTGCTGGCGCTAATAGCGGCGGGGATATTGTGGGTGTTGTTAGTGCGATCGCCTCTAGGATATCAAATCTCCGCCGTTGGATTTAACCCTATTGCCGCCCGTTATGCCGGGATTTCTGTGGAACGTACTATTATGCTGGTGATGGCGTTAGCAGGTGGTTTGGCTGGGTTGGCGGGTGCATCTGAGGTAATGGGGTTGAAGTATCGCTTATTTGAACAAGTTTCACCCGGTTATGGATTTGATGCCATTGCGATCGCTTTCTTAAGTCGTGGTAGTGTTTTCGGTGTGGTACTGACTTCCCTCTTTTTCGCAGCACTCCGCAGTGGTGCTAATGTCATGCAACGCAGTGCGGGAGTACCAGTGACTGTGGTTTACGCCATTCAAGGATTGACTGTGCTATTTATTGCCATTGCTTTGGCATTGGAAAAAAAGTGATTCCCAATTTAATATCTAAAATCCCAAATTTAAAATAGTGTTACTCAAACACAACTGTACGATTACCATATACTAAAACACGATTTTGCAAGTGTAAACGCACTGCTCTAGCTAATACAATTCGCTCCAAATCCTTACCTTTTCTAATCAAATCATCAACTTTATCACGGTGACTTACTCGCACTACATCTTGTTCAATAATTGGGCCTGCATCTAAATCAGCAGTGGCATAATGAGCCGTTGCGCCAATAATTTTGACACCGCGTTCAAATGCTCGATGATAGGGATTTGCACCTACAAAAGCGGGTAAAAAAGAGTGATGAATATTAATAACTTGTGAAAAACGGTTAATAAAATCTGCACTCACAACTTGCATATATTTAGCTAAAACAACTAAATTAATATGATACTTTCGCAGTAATTCTAGTTGTTTAGCTTCTTGTTCAGCTTTGTTATCTTGATTAATAGGAATGTGGGAGTAATCAATACCAAATTGCTCTGCTATTTCTTTTAAATTATGATGGTTACTAATAATTAAAGGAATTTCAGCTGGAATTTCTCCGGCGCGTTGTCGCCAAATCAAATCATATAAACAATGATCTTGTTTACTTACCCAAATCGCAATGCGTGGCACAGTATCAGAAAAGTGCAGTTCCCATTTAGCACCCAAAGGTTGAGCGATCGCATTAAACGCCAGACCAATCAAGTCTCTCGGTAAATTAAATCCATCTAACTGCCATTCAATACGAATCAAAAATAAGCCAGCAGCAAAGTCTGTATGCTGATCTGCGTGGATAATATTGCCACCATTAGCATAAATAAAATTGGCAATTTTTGCCACCAATCCCCTTTGGTCGGGGCAGGAAATTAGCAAGGTTGCGGTCGGATTGGTCATGTAATAGCGAAAGATATTTTGAATTGCTTATTTGCTATTGGTTGGAGTCGGTAGAGGCAGAGTGCTAGGCAAAGGTGTTGCCTGATTCTCTACAGGTTGTTTCCATTCTGATAAATCCCGATTGACTGCATTTTCAAAATCTGTAGATACCAACAGTACATTAATATTGCCATTTGGTTGCGGGGCGGAATCTGCTCGAGCATACACAAAACGGCGATTAAAATCAGGCTTACCCAAAAGCAACTGATGGGTTTTTTGGTTTTTCAAGATAACATTAATAGTTGCTTGTGGTCGATCTAAACCGAATTCCCCAAGCTGGTTAGCTGGGATAGATAGAGTGCGATCGCTCTTACCCTCTACTAACAAATCCATCAAATAAGAAACAATAGCATCATTTGCTGGCTCTGATACCGGAGATTTTAGTAACCACTTAGAATTATCAGATTGACTGTTACGTTCTAAATTTACGGTTAATTTTTGTGTTTTTACTGCTAAAGATTGCACATCATCTGATGTAAAAGAAAAAATTCGCTGCTGTTTCTCCTTAATTTCCTCTCGCTGAGTCGCGCCTTGAATTTCATAGAAGTAAACAAAACCACCCAAACCCAAAGCGAGTAGTATCAAAATTAGAGTCGTTCGTGGCAATTTCATTTTTTAGTCAGGTGTCAGTTGTCGGTTGTCAGTTGTTAGGAGGCATAAGGCAGGAATTATTTTCTTTGTCCCTCCGTTCGCGTAGCGTCGACCATAGGAGAAGTTCGCCTGGAGGGAAACCACGCCACTTGCTAGCCTGCGGGAACGTGCTTGAGCGAACAAGCCGGGGAACCCGTCCAACGCAGTGGCTCTTCCTTGCAACTTCTCTCCTTGTCCCCTCGGCTCCCCTGCTCCTTCTTACCGTCTTCGCCACCAGATAAGAGCTGCTGCTGCTAACCCGATAAGGGGTAAAGCTAACAAAGACGACAATGTTAAAACACTAGCTTGTGCATTTGACAGGGTTATCCGACGGTTTTTCGGTTCTTTAGGACTAATTGACAAGGGTTGTCGATCCTGTTGACTTAGCCAAGCAACTGAATTGAGAAATACATCTCCATTGAGTTGCTGTTGAAATAAGCCATTGGTAGCGAAATCTGAATTTCCTAATACCACTAACCGAGATTCGGTAGCTGTTTGTACTGATTTCTCTGGCGTTGGTGAAGAAGTCGCCGTAGCACTGGGAGTAGGACTAGCCTGACTTTGAGTTGTCGGTGATGGCAGTGGTGAAGTAGTCACCGCAGCACTAGGAGTAGGACTAGCCTGACTTTGAGTTGTCGGTGATGGCAGTGGTGAAGTAGTCACCGCAGCACTGGGAGTAGGACTAGCTGGACTTTGAGTTGTCGGTGATGGCAGTGGCGAGGGAGTCACCGCAGCACTAGGAGTTGGACTAGATGTGGTTTGAGATTTAGCTGGGAGTTTTCTAGTCAAAGCTACACCCAAGGTTAAAGGCCCTTTGAGGTCTTTGTCTTGATTAAATTCTAGATTTTCGCTTTGCTGGTCACTTTCAGCCCAGCTATTGGGATAAGGTTTGGTTCGCAGCAAGGGAGTTGCCTCGACACCAGGTACTGGAGTAATTTCTAGAGGTCTTGCCAAGCGATAAAAAGAAATGCCATTACCAAAATCTTTAGTAATCGGGTGTTGTCCGTAGTCTGTGATAATAGGTGCAGCCAAGCCAAGTCCTACACTTCTACCAGAGACATCTATTGCTAAACGATTATCCAGACGCACACCCCACTCTTGTAACAAGTTATTTAGGTTAGGGTTGGTATTGGGATCGATCGTTAGTAGTGCGTTACCACCACGATTGAGATAATTTTGCAAGGCTTTGACCTCGCTATCAAATAATCCTCGTTGGGGCCCAGCGACTACCACCACAGTGGCATCGTCAGGAACTTGGGGCTTCTCTGCTAAATTCAAGGGTGATACAGTGTAATTTTTATCGCTTAATCCCTGAACAGCTTGTGATATTCCACCTTCACCCGCTGCAATTGTGCGTTCGCCGTGACCTTGAAGAAAATAAACTGAAGCAGTGGTTGAACTAGTTATCTGTTGCAAGCGATTTGTTAAACTAACTTCCGACAAGCGGTCATTCTGATTTATCGTTTGTACTAATTGGCGTTTCTCTCCTGATTCTAGGTAAACTTCCCCATAATCTTTAACGCCAAATTTGTCTGCTAGTCCCGGTCTAGTTTGGGGATCGACGTATTCAAACTTAAAATTAGAACCTTGTCGTTGATAATTTTCCAGCAATTCCCGGTCTTGGGGATTTTGATTGGCATCAAACACCCATACTTTTACCGACTGTTGCAACCTATGCACCAATTCTTTTGATTGAGGGGCAAGGGTAAACAACTGAGACTCTGTTAAGTCTGCTCGCAAATGGTAACGAGTACCTAAAAAGTTAATTAACCCTAAAATTACCAATACAGCAAAAATCGCAATTAAAGCATTAGTACTAGCTTGAGTAGAACGACTTTTCCACCAGTTACTTTGCTGGCTTTGCCATAATACCCACGCTGCACTAATGACAATTCCCGTAATCAGAAATGCTAAGGGGATTAAATTCCAATTTCCAGAAACTAATCCAGCTGTTAAGCCCACAACAGCTAAAAACGGGCCTAGCCAAAACAAATATTTCCAAGGTTTCTTTTTTTTGATTTTTTTCATGACTTTTCACTTAGCACTCAGCACTCTCAAGGCAGAAGGCAGAAAGGTAGAGGGACAAGGAGGACAAGGAAAATAATTCTTCACTCCTAACGACGCGATTAATCGCGTCTCTACTGCCGCTGAAAACGCAGAGCATCGATGGACTGGGCTGTGAGAAAGATACCCAAAAAAATGTAACTGGCAAATAAAATCAAGGCGTTGGTATCAAAAATTCCTTGGATGAGGGTGTTGTAATGTTTCAACAACGACAAATGACCTAAAGCTTCTCCCACAGACCCGCCAACACTTTTGGCGATTAAATCAACAAGTAATAGTAATAAAATTAAGGCAAATGTCAGGACAGCCGACAAAATTGTGCTGTCTGTTAAAGAGGAAATAAACATTCCTAAAGATAAAATTGCCGCAGCCAGCAAGATTAATCCAAAGTGACCCAGTAAAGGAATTGAGGGTGACATTGGTGGATTCGATCCACTAATAGCGATCGCTTCAAATACTAGCAAGGGTACAACCATCGTAATAAAAAACGTTAGCACCCCCAATAATTTCCCTGTAGCTACTGCCCAGTTTGTGACTGGTGACGTGGCTAGTAGTTCTAAAGTGCCCCGCTTGCGTTCTTCGGCATAAAGTCCCATAGAAAGAATGGGCAGGATAAATAACAATAACCAACCCATACGATCTAAAAATGCTCTGATAAATTCGTAAGGGACATCTATTGGTGGCACTGGCACTCCTAGTTGTTGTCCTTGTAAATCGTATGCTGCGACTGCGGGCAAAATGCCGTCTGGCCCTAGCAAAATCATTACTAAGAATAACCCCGAAATGAACCAAAATACGCCAGCGATCGCATAAGCTAAAGGCGATACAAAATAACTCTGTAACTCTCGGCGATAAATGGCAATAATATTACCCAGTACTATACCCATTTACGCTGCTTCTCCTTCGTTCTCTGCTGAGTTTACCTCAGTCTGCAAATTCTTTTCTTCTGTAGTCAATTGCAAAAATACATCTTCTAAAGTAGCGCTAACACGCCGCATTTCATGTAAACCAAATCCCGCGCGCACCAGTGCGATGGCAATGTCTTTTCCCGGTTCGCTTCCCAGTTGCGATATTACTCGCAAATAAGCCCGGTTATCTCTAGGAAGATTATTACCAGGAATTGATTCTACCAAATTCACACCCGCTACGTTTTGCAGAACCTGTTTCGCTAGATTAGTTTCTCCTGTAATTTCAATTTCATATCCAGAACCCCCTGTCAACTGCGTCATCAAATTTTCTGGTGTATTAGTTGCTACTATCTTGCCGCGATTGATGATAGCCACGCGGTTACAGGTCATGCTCACTTCTGGCAATATGTGTGTAGACAGAATAATAGTGTGAGTTCCAGCGAGGCTTTTAATTAAATTTCGCACCTCGATAATTTGTCGGGGATCGAGTCCCACAGTGGGTTCATCCATAATGATGGCTGGCGGATCGTGGACGATCGCTTGGGCAATGCCAACTCTTTGGCGATATCCTTTAGAAAGTTTGCGAATAATTACTCGCCGCTTATCTTGCAAATTACAGCGTTCTATAGCTGCGGTGACTTTATTGGCGCGATCGCCTGCTGATATGCCTTTAATGCGCGCAACGAAATGCAAAAATCCTTCCACAGTCATTTCTGGATATAACGGCGGTGTTTCTGGCAAATAGCCAATTCGCTGCCGTACAGCCAGAGAATTTTCATGGACATCAAAGCCAGCAATTTTGGCTGTGCCATTTGTTGCTGGTAAATAACCTGCTAAAATCCGCATGGTTGTGGTTTTCCCAGCGCCATTAGGCCCCAAGAAACCTAAAATTTCTCCTGGTTCGACGCTAAAAGTCACATCAGTAATAGCTGAGGTAGAACCGTATGTTTTACTCAGATGGTCAACTTCAATCATTAGCGTGCTGGCGATCGTGGATTATAGAGTACCCAACAATCTTAGATCGTCTTGGAAGGATGAGGGAGCAGGAGAGGCAGGGAAGTAGAGGGGCAGAGGGGCGGAGGGACGGAGGAGATGAGGGAGATTAGGGAGATGAGAGAGCTAGGGGAGAAAAATTACAACTGACAACTGACCAGTGACAACTGACGACTAACAACTGAGATAATTCTTCCGCAGTATTTAAAAAGCCTTATTTTTTCATAACTGAGATATGTCTTTTGTTAGAAGGATAATTACGTTTTTACAGTTAGTCTATATTAGTAATCAAAAAAGTTGATTGGCTTGATATAGGTAGGATTTTAGCAGATTTCATCACTAACCTATAACTCCATCTGCTAGGTTAATCACATATAGAAACTCAGTTCAGTTTCTTATGGCAGTAGCTGAAATATGGAGTGAGCTAATTAACTTTCTAAACTGTGAAAAGCATTGAAAATTAACCAATGGAGTATTGGCATGACGAATTTAATTACTAGGACAGTGGCTCATATCAACTCTTCACTAAACAAATTTCAAGTAAAACGTTTTTTTGCTGTTGTCCTAGTTGGTGTTTTAGTGCTGACGACAAATATTGCTTTTGGGGACAGTAACAAAGCCTTGGGTGAAAGAGTTCGCGAAAAGGTAGAACAAAATGATGCCCAAAGACCAAAAACAACAGGGCAATGGTATAAAGACGCTCGCGAAACAGAAGGCAATCCTGGTAAGCGACTTGAGAAAATTGGGCAACAGTCAGGAGAAGCGCTGAAAGAATTTGGGTCTGGTTACGTAAAGGGTGCTAAAGAAACTGCTCGTGATGTAGGCAATAGTGCAGCACAGACAGGCAGAAAGCTCTCCAACTAAGTTCAACGCTAAATGCTTGAGTAATAGCGTATTGGAAGCAAGGACCAATAATTGCAATTGGTGTTGTCACGTAAATTTATTAGTGCTTGCTTAAATTACTAAATCTGCACCGATTCTAATCGGTGCAGATTTATTTATATATTACATTTAATAGTATAAATACTAAATATGTAAATTAATAGTACAATTTTCAGTTAGTCTGTATTAGTAATCAAACAGTTTCATGGGTTAACTTTTCGTCTATTGTATCTAATTTCAAAAAAACCTAGTAAGCCTGTTGCTAATATCAAAGGCAAAAAATAGTATATTCCTCGATAAGCTAACAGTGACGCCAAAATTGCTGCCGCCGAAATTTTAGACGATAGAATTAGCAAAATCACAGTTTCAAAGACTCCTAACCCACCAGGAACATTACTTAAAATACCTGCAAACATAGCGAGTAAGTAAATTACTAAAAAGTCTAGATAAGATAAATGCATATTACTAGGAAGCACCGTATAAAGAACCGCCGCCGCCAAAATCCAGTCAAGGCTAGAAACAGTTATTTGACTTAGGGATATTTTCAAAGATGGGAATCGAAATTCATGTCCGCGAATGATTAATGGTCGTTTAATAAAAAAACTACACACTAAATAGCCAAAAATAAAAAGCAGAAAAATTATCCCGATAGGACGCACCTTTGTCAAAGGCAAATGCAGTTGACTAGGAATGTTCAATGGGTTAGTGAGAAATAAAAATCCAGCGAGGGTGAACATCCCCAGCCAAAAAGTGAAATTAACGAAGGCAATTACTTGTGCGATCGCTACTGTTGATACTTTCCATTTGGAGTAAAAACGATAACGGATAGCACTGCCAGTTAATAAGGCAAAACCTATAGTATTACTGAATGCAGAGCTAATGAAGTTAGTTAAAGCTATCTTGTTCCAAGCAAGAGAACGATTGATATAGCTAAAACTCAAGATATCGTACACGATCATTACCAGATACCCAAGAATCGTTAGCCCAACTGCCTGACTTAACCGACTCTTGGGGATGGCTGCTAAAGAGTTGAAAAGATCGTGATAATTATACTCACGTAATTCGTGAGCGATCGCCCACAATGAAAGTGCCAGAAGCAGCAAGCCAAACAGAGAACTGATATTAAGTCGCAGCTTTTTGAGCATAAAAACGTCAGGGGAAAAACTATTGACTTTTAAGCTACACTCAAGTCGCAGACTTGCCATCAACATGACACAGAATTGACAAACGATTTGCGTAAATTTTGGAAGTCAAGCATTAACAAGAAAGAATTCTGTATTCTGAATTCTTCTTCAACTATTCCATGCCCAACACTCGCTGCTCAATTTCTCATAACTCTCTTGAAGATGCCCTAGCCGGAGTGAAAATTCACCTACGCCTAGGGGTAGATTTACAAGTCTGCCATAACCAAGGCATAACTCCCTCAATGGTTTTTGTCCACGGAGGAACGGGAAACCGCTTTAACTTCAGAGTGCAATACGAGTTTGCTCAAAGTCAAGGTTGGGAAGTTTTGGCATACGACTTGGGAGGACATGGGCAGTCTAGTCGTTACTCTCGCTATTCTATTGGGCGACATTCTCGAGATTTACAGCGATTACTGCACCACTTTGGTATTCACTCGCCTGTATTGTGCTGTCACAGTTATGGAGTTCCTATTGGTTTAGAATTTGCTCAACACCATCCAGTTAGTGCAATAATTGCCATTGCTGGTGGTACTCACGATTTAGCACCTTGGTGGGAAATTCCGTTAATGAAGTTTATGGCTGGGGGTGGCAGGTATCTCTATCATTTACCTGGCGTACAAGTACTCAACAACTTTCTTTCTACCTCTTACCGCCATAGTGTCATAGAGAAATTTTTTGCCGAAAACCCAGTCCCAACTGACTTTGATGCCTATAAAGGTTTAGAAATCTTTTGGAACTATAACTTTTTTGTCCGCCACCCCTTGCCGAAAAATTTGCATATCCCAGCTTTGGTAATTACGGCACAAAAAGATCGTATGTTTACACGCCAGATGGGAGATGAGTTAGCAAGTCACTTTGACAACAGCACTCACATACATTTTGCCAATGCGGGACATCTGGTAATGGCAGAGTGTGCAGAGTTGGTTAATCAAGCGATCGCTGACTGGTTAAACAAACAAGTTTATAATTAGTCTTCAGCAATGAACTACAAACTATCTAAAATTCTGTTAATAGTTTCAGTACTAACCTTATTTGGCTGTCAATATTCGCAAAGTGTAGCAACCACACCACCACAATCAAATGCTAGTGTTTTAGCTACTCCTCTCACTTATAAAATTGAAACCTACGATAGTCAAGTTATGGGAACAAGCCGCACCTACGGTATTTCTCTACCCCCTGGCTATGAACAAAATCCCCAACAACGCTATCCTGTAATCTTTCTCCTCCACGGCGGACACGGTGAACCCAGCGACTGGTTTCTAGAGAATAAGGGACAAGCTCTTAAAACTCTAAGACAACTTTATACTACAGGTAAGTTGCCACCAAGTATCATTATTACGCCGGATGGTAACGACAAACGTGGCTCTAGTCCTTACTGGGATCCCCAATATATTGATGGTCCTAATGGTAAAGTTGCTACTGCCATTGGCAACGAACTAGTAAAAGTTATACAAAGCCGTTACCGTACACTATCTAATCCAAGTTTTTGGGCAATGGGAGGATTATCTTCTGGTGGTTGGGGGGCGCTGAATGTAGGTTTACATAATGTGAATAACTTCTCGATTTTATTTAGTCATAGTGGTTACTTTAAGGATAAAAGTGGGGCAATAAATAGCCCAATAACTTATATTCAACATATTTCCCCTGAAGCTAAAAAAAGGTTACAGATTTATTTAGATTCGGGTACATCAGATATCGAAGAGATCAATGAAGCTCAAGATTTTAATAAAGTACTGGAACGTCTAAAAATTACTCATTCATTTCGTCAGTTCCCTGGCAGTCATACTTGGCAATATTGGCGCGAACATCTCGCAGATTCTTTAACTTTTGTAGGCGAGCAATTTCGACTCTCACATATAAGTAGGTAAATATAATTAGTTACACAATGTCATTGCGCTAAGCGAAGCCATGCCCAAAGGGCTTTATGGAGCGAAGCGGAATGTAGACGTGCCTTCTTTGGCTTCCCACAGGGTAGCAATCTCAGCCCTAGCGATTGCTTCTCTATGAGACGCTACCGCGAACACTTGGCTCACAATGACTGTAAATATTTTTGTTTATCTAATTAGCACAAGCGGCTAATGATTTAAGATTTAATCGTTCTAAAAATACTCAAATTCACTAACAGTTAGGGATAAGGAAAATATAATTTTTAAAATAGCATTGGCATTCGGATGTCAGTGCTAAAAATTATATGGTATTTCTTAAATATATCTACTATGTTATTACAATGAAGTCAGTTTCTTGTAAAATATAATGAGATATGAAGATTCATAAAATTTTAATTAGTGTGGCAGGGGCGATCGCTATTTTAACTGCCGGAGGTTATTACTATGTATTTATATTAGGCGCGCCCCAATTCGATCCACCCCAAGAAGAAGTAAATACTGGGCTAAAGTTTCAGTTAGAAACTTTCAATTCGCAAGCAATGGATGCAGTCCGCAACTACGGCGTGATTTTGCCCCCTGGCTATAATAAAAATCAACAAAAGCGTTATCCTGTCATATTTTTACTACATGGGGGTCATGATGATGCCCGCGCTTATGCTGATAAATATGGAATTTTAGATGTACTGCATGAATTATATAAAGGTAAAAAATTGCCGCCATCGATTGTAATTACACCAGATGGCAATGATAATCGTGGTTCTAGTCCTTTGTATGACCCCGATTATTTCGATGGCCCTAATGGCAAATTAGCAACTTTGATTGGTTCAGAATTAGTGCAAGTTGTTAAGTCACGTTATCGCACCTTGGAACAACCCCAGTTCTGGGCATTAGGAGGTCTATCTTCTGGAGGATGGGGCGCATTTAATATCGGGTTACGCTATTTGCAAAACTTCAACATTTTATTTAGCCATAGCGGTTACTTTACCGATAACAGCGGCCCACAAAATAGTCCCCAACAAATAGTACAACAGCTATCAGTTAAAGCAAGAAAGCCATTGCGTGTGTATCTGGATGCTGGTATTAATGATACTAATTTTCTAGCTTCTACTAAAGCCTTTCATGCAACCTTGAACAAGTTAGGCATTGCTAATGTATTTTATACATTTCCTGGAGGTCACGGTTTGTCTGGAGCAGATGTAGGTTGGAACTACTTCCATAAACATCTTAAAGATTCGCTCTCCTATGTAGGAGAGCAGTTTGACAATTCAAAAGACCCTGCAAAAAACTCGTAGAGAGAGTCTACAAAATTAAAAATTCAAAATAACTAATGATTAATTAATAATGACTAAAAAATTAAAAACTCAGATTGGGCTTTGGAGCGCAGCTTTATTTACAGGTTTAGTCGGAGTAATAAATTTATTATCAGCAGTGACACCTAACCTATACGGACGTAATCACTGGCTAAAGGAAGTTGTACCATTTGAAATTCGTGCTACTGGACATATATTTGCCGCATTGACTGGTTTTGTTTTACTAGCATTAGCTACAAACTTATTACGTAGAAAACGAGTTGCCTGGCTGCTCACTATTGGCTTACTAATTATTTCTATTTTTAGCCATTTACTTAAAGGTTTGGACTATGAAGAAAGCCTGATTTCGGTAATTTTATTAGTGCAATTAGTTATGATGCGCCATGTATTTACAGCAAAATCAGACCGTCCTTCAATTGCGCGAGGGGTACGCGTGTTGTTTGGTGCTTTGCTGTTTACCTTGGCATACGGAACAATCGGTTTTTATTTATTAGAGGGCAAATTTTCGCAAAATTTTAATTGGCGCGATGCCATACTTCAGACTTTGGCAATGTTCTTTACTGAAGATAATTGGGGTTTGCAACCAAAAACTCGGTTTGGGGAATTTTTTGCAAACTCTATTTATGTGATTGCAGCTAGCACAATTACCTTCGCGATAGTCATGCTTTTACAGCCAGTATTTGTTCGTAGTTCAGCGACTCAAACTGAGCAAAGAAAAGCTAAAGAAATAGTACAGCAATATGGATGTTCTTCTTTAGCAGCATTAACACTTTTAAGTGATAAAAGTTATTATTTTAGCCCTTCTGGTCGTAGCACGATCGCCTATGTTCCTAAAGGACGCGCTGCGATTGCTTTAGGAGATCCCATTGGACCAATTGAAGACCGCGCAGAGGTAATTGTTAGTTTTCAACAGTTTTGCCAATGTAATGATTGGTATCCTGCTTTTTACCAAACTTTGCCCGACGATGTTGAGCTTTACAAATCTTTGGGATTTAAGGCACTCAAAATTGGCGAAGAAGCGATCGTTGATTTGAAAGCTTTTACTTTACAAGGCAAAGCTGGTAAAAACTTTCGACCTTCAATCAATCGTTTGACTAAACTGGGATACCAAATCGAGTTTTATCAACCATCAATTACCGATGACTTATTGCATAAAATCAAAGCTGTGAGTGATGAATGGCTGAAGAGCGTACAAGGTTCAGAGAAACGCTTTTCCCTAGGTTGGTTTGACGAAGCTTATTTGCGAAAGTGCGAGATTGCTGTGGTGCATACTCCCAACGGTCAAATTGGTGCTTTTGCTAATCTTTTACCAGAGTACCAACTCAACGAAATCACTATTGACATGATGCGACATCGCCAGTCTCTTGAAAATGGCACAATGGACTTTTTATTTGTTTCCATACTTCAGCATGTTAAAGAGAAAGGCTACAATAGCTTCAATTTTGGTCTTTCTGCACTAGCTGGAGTTGGTGAAACTCTCGAATCACGGCGCTTAGAGAGGGTATTGCACTATCTTTACGAACATTTAAATCGCTTCTACAACTTCAAGGGCTTGCACGCATATAAAGAAAAGTTTCGCCCTCGTTGGGAACCACGTTATCTGGTTTACCCCAGTTTAGCTGCTTTACCTGATGTAGTCGTGGCATTGATTCGCGCAGACTCAGGCGATCGCCTCCTCGATTATTTCAAACCCGGAGCTTAAAAACTGCAAGAGGTATCTTTCTTTTCCTGTACAGATTTAGTGAATTCAAATTAAAAAGCCAAATTACGTTAGCAAGGTAAAACAATCTTTACTATAGTTTGTTGCTCAGGAATGCTGTTGATAGTAAGTTCACCACCATACAGTTTAACTATATGCTGAACAATACTCAGCCCCAGCCCGGAGCCTTGTTGTTCGTATGACTTGCGATTAAATTGGAAAAAAGCTCCAATTTTTTCAATCTCCTGAACAGTCATTCCTTTACCATTATCAATTACATACAAACTAAAGTTACTGTCATCGGCACTACTCATAACTCGAACTTCACTACTTGGTAAAGAAAATTTAAAAGCATTGTCGATTAATTCTTCAATAACAAGACTTAATTTTTCTTCTGGCATTTGCACAGTAGATTCTTGGAGTTCGAGTTTTAAATCTTTCTCTCTATCTACTTCTATAGCTTTTGTAAGAGAAACTGGATTAATAATTTTGTGAGCAAGACATTTAACTACTTTTTCTTGAATATGACGAACTTTTTCAGGCTCTCTTACTATTAATTCAAGATTACTATAAAGTAAAAATCTTTGGGCTAATTTATACAACCGATTAGCAGAAGTGTGAATGAGTTCGGCAATTTCGATTTCTTCAGATTCATGAATATTGCCACAATTCTCTATTAATAACTGCGACATACCGAGAATACCATTTAAAGGAGTATTCAGTTCGTGAGGCAATGAGTGAGCAATATTCATTCGTAGTTCATCTAGCCTAGCTTGAGATTGACGCTCAACTACAGCCTGTTTTTTAAGACGAATAGCGATCGCGTTTAGTAGTTCTTCAGGCGTAAATGGTTTTGTCAAATAATCATCAGCTCCAAACTCCATACCCTGACGAAAATTTGAACGTTCAACTTTAGCAGTGACAAATATCAAAGGAATATTGACAGTTGCTTCATGTTGACGCAGAGCAGACAGTACGCTATAGCCGTCTAATTCTGGCATCATGATGTCACAGATAATCAAGTCTGGCAATTGTTTTTTGGCAATTTCTAATCCAATCTTACCATTGGGAGCTATCAAAGTTTCAAAATCAGAAAGTTGCAAAATTTCCTGAATATTTTCCCGAACTTGGTGTTCGTCTTCTATAATCAAAATTGTATTCATCTAATATTTTTATACTCATTTTGTTCACAAATTTTTCTATGTCTAGATACATAGAATATGCCGTTATTAGAACAGATTCTCCAGCTTGACACTTTGTCCACCTAGATTTAGTTCCAAATCGTATCTCGTAGTTTATTTTTCCCAAAATTCTCTATGGGTAACACATAGGATACTCTCAAGTGAGGAAATCTATACAAATTCTTTAAAATCCGGCAACAGATTTCAACCTGCGAATCCAGATGAAATCTGATTAAAGGCGTAAGGTTGCAGTGCCACTTTATTACGAATTAGTATTAGTTGCCATCAATGGCAGTTCTACTCTAAATGTTGTACCCGCTCCAACTTGACTAGTGAAAGCAATTCGTCCTCCATGAAGGTCTATGCACTTGTTGACAATTGTCAATCCTAATCCCGTGCCTGGTGTATTACCAACATTACTACCTCGATAGAAAGACTCAAATAAGTTCTGCCGATCCTCTGGTGAAATACCGATACCTTCATCTTTAATGAGAAAAACTGCTATTTTAGCAGCAACTAATAAATCAATTTGAATATTACTGTTGGCGTGGGAGTATTTGACAGCATTTGAAAGCAAATTGCTGAGGATTTGTCGCAAAAGCTTCTTGTCCATCCGAGCTACAAAGTTATTACCTGCTGATGAACTACTCAAGTATTGAGAAGAGAAGACTAGTGTATGGTTGGGAGCGCTGAGTTGTATTTCTTCTACCAAAGAGCGACAAAAATCAACCAAATTAATATCAGTTGGAGCGAATGCTAATTTTCCAGCTTCAGCCTTATTAATGAGCAAAATATCATCTAAAAGTTGAGTAGTGTGTTGAACATAGGTCTGAATACACTGAAGATGTTTATGCTTTTGTTCTTCATCCAGTTTATGGCTAAAACTTTTTAAAATTCCTGCAGAGGAGGCAATCACAGCCAGAGGAGTACGGAACTCGTGGGATGTCATAGAAACAAAACGAGATTTTAGCTCGCTGAGTTCTTTTTCTTTTGCTAAAGCTTTACAAATATCTTCCTCAGCTTTTTTGCGTTCGCGGATATCTTTCACCACACCAATGCAATAAATAGGCTTACCAATCACATCTCGAATCAGAGAAACCGTTAGATTAATCCAGATTAAATTCCCATTTTTATGTAAACAACGTTTTTCAATCGAGAATGTTTCTAAGTCTCCCGCGATTAATTTTTGCAAATTATTTTGATGACATTGTATATCTTCTGTATAGGTAATATCGATATAGTTTTTTCCCAGTAATTCTTCTTGGCTGTAACCCAAAATTTCGCACAGTTTCTGATTAACTTTGAGAAACCACCCATCCAAAGTTTCGAGTTTAATTCCCACCGCTGCTTGATTAAAAATAGCTCTTAGCTCTGCCTCACTTTCTTGCAGTTCTAAGGTGCGTTGCTCAACCCTAGCTTCTAAATCTCGATTGAGTTGTTGTAGAGCTTCTTGCACCCGTTGTCGTTGCAGTTCGGCAGATGCTCTAGCTGCAAATACTTTGAGAATTCCTTCAAATTTGTAGGGGTCGGCTATAGGCTTTTCATCTACAATACACAATGAGCCAATGGGATTACCAAAATCATCGCTCAAAATAACTCCCATAGAACTGTCGGCTTCCATAGCAACCCATCTTTCAGCAGTAGGGAAAAGTTGCTGAATTCCCGAACAACAGTAGTAAGATCCTTGCTTGAGTAAAATTTCACAAGGTGTTGATGTTGGGTCATAGCAAATATTAGGCTGTAACTGCCCATCAGACCAAAATCCTAAAGTGTGGACTTGCCCATCAATTAACTCAGTCACTAAAGTATGACGGACATCTAAAGCAGAAGAAATGTACTCAACTAATGCCGGAAAAAAATCATGCCCTGTGGTGGAAGCTGTGCTTTCTATTAAACTTTGCAAAGCGATTTCAGCTTGTTTGCGTTCTGTAATATCGTCAGCAATCCCAGTGATGCGATAAACTTCTCCCTGCTCGTTTTTGATCGGAAAGGCACGGCTGCGAATCCAACGTATCGCACCATCTGGTCGTACAATTCGGTATTCTTCATCATGCTCACTCTGCATTCGTTTTGGTGTCTCTGCAATGAAGCGCTGGCGATCGCCAGGATGAATTGCTTCTAAGAATGTATCAGATGATGCATAAGCTTCTTGCGTAGAACGTCCCCAGATTTCTTCAAAAGCGGGGCTGACGTAGACAATCTGGCGAGTGTCTTTTCTCAGATCGCCGATCCAAAATGTACTTTTAATATTTTCTGTAAGTAAGCGAAATTTTTGTTCGCTCTCTCTAAGTGCTGCTTCAGCTTGTTTGCGATCGCGTAACGCAGCTTGCTGTTCGCTAACATCATTTAAGACAATAACCGCATCTGTAACTCTCCCCTCACGCCAAATTGGCCCAGCCTGACATTGATAATACGTAAAAAGTCCATTTGCTTCAATAGCACGGATTTCATAACTAACAACTTCCCCAAGAGCGAAGACATCTTCTAAAGCAGAACGCTGAATGTGACAGTCTTCAGAAATTACATATTCATCAATATTTCTCCCTATAACCTCCTCAATTGATAGGTTAGGCATTGCTTGGTTGATAAACAAAATCTTCCCTTGGCGATTAACCATTGCCACAACACTAGGAGTACTATTCAACAACGAGCGAAGCATTGCTTCAGACTCAGCCAAGGCAATTTCTGCTTGTTTGCGTTCTGTAATATCAATTCCAAATACAACAGCAGCAGTGTTTTGTTGATATTTTTGAGCTGCGAGCAAATAATTGCGTGTTGTGCTGTTGACTTGAGAATTAATAACGCTAGAAGCTGCTAAATCTTGACTAGCCAAAAACTTACGCATAAATTCTGTAAATTGCTGGCTGTTTTGCATGAAGCCTAATTCTTGACCGATAAAAGCATCGGTAGTCAAGTTAAAACTTTCAGCTAAATGGCGATTAACTCCTAAATAATATCCATCTGTACTGACCCAAGAAACAAACCCAGGTACTGCATCCAAAACGGTTTGTAATTGCTCTTTTGCTTGTTGTAGATTTTCCTTTGCCTGTTTGTATTCTGTAATATCTTCTGCAATACATAGCAGGTATTCAGGTTGTTGTTTTTTGTCATATAAAGGTATTTTAGTCGTATGCAAAATTCTTCTACCGCAGTTAGGTATGTCAATAAATTCCTCGGAAATATCTTGAGGTACACCACTAGAAAATGCTTCTCGGTCTTTTTGACGAAATAAGTCTGCTTGTGTTTGTGGAAAAAATTCGTAATCTGTTTTGCCAATAGCTTGTTCGGCTGTAATACCAAACATACTTTCGCAAGTATGATTCCATAGCTTAAATGTCCCAAAACTTTCTGGATTGGCATCTTTAACAAAAACTGCAACAGGAAGATTATTAATCATAGATTGGAGAAAGTTGCGAGTCTGTTGAAGTTCCTCTTGAGCTTTTCTACTTTCGGTAATATCAATACCCGTACAGATGATATATTCAACTCGTTCATCGCAATTAAGTAAGACATTATTTGACCAAGAAATTAAGCGGCGATCGCTCTCCTTTGTTAATAAATAAGTTTCATAACGTTTGGGAAACTCTCTATCTAGCAAATTTTCAAAAGCATCTTTTATACATTCTGTTGTTTCCGGTAATAATAAAACATCCCAAAGTAGCTTTCCTTCAACTTCAGAAAATTTATACCCTGTAATTTGTTCGCAAATATGATTAAAACGCACAATTCTACCCTGACAATCCAGCACAATTACTAAAGCATCTGCTAGATTCAAAACCGCAGAAACAAAGTTGCGTTCTAATCGTAGTTCTGCTTCGATTCTCTGGCGTTCGGCAAGTTTAACTCGTGCATAATTGTAGAGTCCTGCTTGATGAATGGTGACTGTTAGCAGACTTGCAGGAGTAACTAGTCCTATTACTTTTCCTTCTTTTCCTAAAATAGGCAGATGGCGAATGCGATGTCGCTTCAGCAAATCTAAAGCAGTAAAAACATCTTTAAACTCTGCCATCTTCAGCGTTACTAATTCCCTCGTCATCACTTCAGCAACAGTGATACCCTCTAGACTCTTTCCTTCTGCTGTCAGCTTAATTAAATCTCGCTGTGTAAAGATACCCACTAACTGTGAGTTTTCCATGACTAGAACACAACTGTCAGGTTGAGGTGTCATACTGCCAACTTCTTTAGCCGAATCTTCTAAAGATTTATATTCCTTGATTGGCCAATTACCAAAATTACCTTGTGCTTGATTTATTAAGGTAACTACATCCAGAAGTAGAATTTTAGGACTAACAATTAGAGGATGACGAATAATAGTTAGTTGTAAATCTTCAACACTGAGGAAGTTAGTAATCATTATCGATCTAGGCTTAGAATAAAGTAGTAAACTAATATTATTATTTATTATGTTTTAACAATCATCAGTATTTATATCGTAGTTACAGCAGAACTTATAAGTCAAGCAGGCTTGATACTTGGCTTTGAGGCTGAGATTGTATATTGCGATCGCTGTGTTGAGCGACGTTCCTTACTTGCTGATAACACCAGATAAAAACTTAGTCGTAACATTTAAAATTAACCTCTCAGTTTTCAATAACTAACAATATTATCTGCGAATATCACAAGCTATTTGTTTTGGATAATTGCTTGGATAAATTTATTATTCAGGTTTTAAACGAAAAAAGAATCGAGGAAAAGTAGGAATTTTATTTCTAAATAATTTGAGAGTATTTACTATTATTTTCATTTGGAATTATGGAATAAATACTTAGCTACCACTCTAGAACTTCCGTAAGGATGAGGAAAGGTATAAAGTGAGCCGCAAAGCTTAATTAAATTATTTCTTCAAAAACTTGGCACGATCGGGTTGATTTTAAAACTTGTCAGTGCGATGGCTTTCAAACAGAGGTTCTGATGTGGCTCATCTGGATCGTAGTGTACAAATTTTGGTGACAGCAAATTTACTGAAAGCTCCCAGAGTATTCTTACGTGCGATCGCTGCCCAAGAACTGCAAACGTTAATTGATAGCTTGTTGCTCGTGGCAAAGTTAGAATCTGGCAAAATAATTCTCAACTACACAGAGGTAGACCTCTGTGCGCTTTGTATTTCAGCCTTGGCAGATGTTGAGGAGATTGCAGCCCAAAAGAATCTAATCTCGATCGGTGAATTACCCCAACCTGGTGGCATTGTAAAAGTAGATGCGGCGATTTTTCGGCGAGTGCTGGATAACTTGCTTTCCAATGCGATTAAATTCTCACCATCAAATACCCAAGTGATTTTGCGGGCAGAGTATCTGGAAGGAAAAGCTGCAAAAGTGCAAGTCGCTGATTTCGGCCCGGGAGTCCGTCAAGACTTGCGGTAAAGTATTTTTGAGAAATATGAGATTGGAACTCTCATGCAAGATGTTTCGCAAATTGGTTTAGGATTGGCTTTCTGCAAAATGGCGATCGAGGCACATCACAGTACTATTACTGTTGAAGATAATCATCCAAAGGGTACTATCTTTACAGTATTGCTAAAAGACTAATGAAGAAGAGACACGTGGACACGAGGAGGGGAGGACGCGGGGATGGTTGGGACGCAAAGAGATTTAAATGATAAATAATTATTCAAATTTTATATAAATTATCCTGCTTAAAGTTGTTTACAGTCATCAGTCAATAATCAACAATCAATGGTGAACTCTACTCTCGTAACCACACTCTATGTCAATCCTGTAACAGGGAATGATACTAATGCTGGTTCGCGGTTGAGTCCGTTTAAAAGCCTCACCCGTGCTTTAAAAGAAAATAAAACACCCGCGATTATTCAGCTAGCATCTGGAACTTACAGCAAGGCGAGTGGTGAGGTGTTTCCCCTGGTTGTCCCTGCGGGGGTGACTGTGGTAGGTAACGAAGCTACCAAAGGTACAGGGATTGCGATCTCTGGGAGTGGTGAATATCAAAGTCCTAGTTTTGGGGTGCAAAATATCACGCTGCTGTTGCTGGGTGATGCCAGTCTCGTGGGTGTGACTGTTACTAATCCCATAGCAAAAGGCACTGGTGTCTGGATTGAATCGGCAGCACCTAATGTGGCTAACAATACTTTCAGCAACTGCGGGCGGGAAGGCATATTTACAACTGGTACTGCTAAACCTGCAATCTTAGATAATTTGTTTGTGCAAAACGCCGCCAGTGGTTTAATGATGGCGCGTAATAGCAAGGGAGAAGTACTGCGGAATGTATTTCAAAAAAATCCTTTGGGCATAGCAGTTAGTGACTTTGCTGCTCCTTTGATCGCAAATAATAAATTATCAGATAACCGCTCAGCGATCGCACTTTCTCGTGATGCCCGCCCCGTGCTACGGAATAATCTAATTGCCAAAAATACCCAAGGTGGACTTTTAGTCAATGGTAATGCAGTCCCCGATTTAGGTAGCAACCAAGATGCTGCTGGCAATATTTTTCAAGGCAATGGCGAATTTGATTTGCAAAATGCCACATCAGTGCAGCTAGTCTCAGCAGGCAATCAGTTGAATCCTACCCTAGTCAAAGGACAGGTAGAGTTTATTGCTGCCATAGAAGATAATCCCAGACAAATCTCGGTTGGTACTAGTTTTGCCGATCTTATTGGGCATTGGGCGGCAGCTTTTGTGGAAGCATTAATAAGCAAAGGTGCAATTAGTGGCTTTCCCGATGGCACTTTCGGCCCCGATGCCCCGATTAACCGCGCCCAGTATGCCGCGATCCTTACCAAAACTTTTCAGTTGCCCTCAAGCAATAAACTCAATAAATTTCCCGATGTAAAACCAGATTTTTGGGCAGCATCAGCTATATCCAGTGCGGCTGAGAGTGGCTTTATTAGCGGCTTCCCCGATGGCACGTTTCGACCAGGGCAAAATTTGACGAAGGTTCAGGCAGTAGTATCTATTGTGAATGGGTTAAAGCTGAGTGGTGGTAATCCAAATTTATTAACTGTATATCGCGATCGCGCTCAAATTCCTAGTTACGCCACTAATGCTGTGGCAGTTGCTACACAAAAGCTACTCATTGTCAACTATCCGCAAACCGACCTACTAGAACCACTGCGAGACATCACTCGTGCTGAGGTAGCGGTATTAATTTATCAGGCATTAGTAGCCAGCAGCAAAGAAAAAGCGATCGCTTCAACTTATATTGTCAGTCCTGATGTCGATGTCCCTTCCTTTAGCGACCTCACAGGGCATTGGGCAGAAGCGTTTATTCGGAGATTAGCCAGCATGAATTTAACTCATGGTTTTGCTGATGGCAAATACCAGCCAGATAAACCCATGACTCGCGCCCAGTATGCCGCTTTAATCGCGGTTGCTTTTAACCCCACACCAAAACGCCTAGCACCCGATTTTACTGATGTACCGAAGAATTTTTGGGCTTATGAGGCTATCCAAATCGCAGCTAGCGGCGGCTTTGTCAGCGGATTTAGCGATCGCACTTTCCGCCCCGATCAAAATGTGCAAAGGCTACAGGTGATTGTATCGTTAGTTAACGGACTTGCCTTACCAGCAGCGAATAGCAATACCGCACTCACCTACACCGATAGTAATGCGATCCCCGATTACGCCCGTAAGGCAGTGGTGACAGCGACACAACAGAAAATCGTGGTCAACTATCCCGATCCTCAGCAGCTAGCACCGACACGAGAGGCTACACGTGCCGAAGTGGCAGCAATGGTTTATCAGGCATTAGTTGCGATCGAGCGAACGCCAAATATTAATTCACGCTATATTGTTTCGACAGTCAGCAATTGACCAAGTAAAATGAAAAACATTATTTATTAAATGGGAAACTCTTGGTAACAAATCCTATAGCTAAAAACACGCTAGGCTATAGGCGACGGGTAGAAAATTTATACCTACTGCCAGAAGCCAATAGTTCAATGTCAACATCAGCTCCGAAAACCTCTGCTGACTTGGCAGCAGCCTTGTTAGTTCACTATAGTTTTGACCTCAGTGGGTACAGTGCCAGTGAGTTAGTTAACCGTTGGCAAGCCCAATACCCAACTAATTGGTTGCATCTTGCAGTGATTGAGGCATTGTATCAAGGTCGCTATAAAGGCATCTCAGTGCAGCAAATCTTAGCGTTTTGGCTGCGACGGGGACAGGCTACTTATCATTTCAATATGGAATTTGAACGTTTGATTTGTAGCAAATTTCCTGAAAGCTTAACAGCACTAGCTGCACCAGTACTACCGCCTGCTAAAAAACAAATTATGTTTGAGAAAGTGACGTATTCTCAATCATCACCAGTTACAGCCGATGCCTTACCTACTACGGTTGACAATGAATATGAGTATCAAACTGCAACCTTACAACCGAGGAATGATGAAGAGGAAGGAAAGCGGGTGGAAAACATTTTGACATCTTCCACTCTGAGTCCCGTTGCTGCTGGTGCTAAAAGGCTGACTTCAAAAGAAATAAATTTCTTATTACAAAATCCTCCTCAAGAACCAAAACTACTGCCTCCTGCTGCTAATCATCCTCCTATTGAGCAATTTACCCCAGAAACAAGCGATCGCTCTGAGTCATTCACCTCAAAACTTAAAGCCATGTCTAGCGAACAGCAGTAACGCATCTAGACTTAGGAATAACTTGAGATATCTTTCAACTTATTCCATAACTCCAATGCCGGAATTTGACAAACACCAGCAAATTGAGCATCTGCTGTCTCTATCACAATCCACTCTCCACTTTCTAACTGGCCAATATCAATTGCTATATAAGGAACTCTCAGACGTTCAGCAGCTAGAATTGCCAAGCTTAATACTTGCTTTTCTTCATGCTTGGATAATTGACTCAAATTATCTTGACCATCCCAATAATATCCATATTTTAAAATTTGCTGATTATAAATAAAGCATCTAAATTCTCTGCCCATAGGAAAGCCATTAGGAGCTAAGCGTTGGTGTCGCAGCTTCACTAACTTTCTCACAATAACTTTGCTGCGCGAGCTGTATTTAAGTTTTAATAACCATTCCGTTAATCTAATCAATTCTTCTTGATTATTTGCTACACAAGACTCCCATCCCTGTTGTTTCCTTGATTGAACTGCGCCTTTAATAAATACAGGATATCCCAATAATTCACCAGCCTGAATACATTCATTTGTTGATGTAATAATTACACTCTCAGGTGTTAATCCTTTTAAATGGGGATAAAATAAATCGAACTCCAAAGCTATTCGGTGTTCTAAAGGAGTGTTAAGTAGTTTGATCCCCTTAGCCAAAGCAGCTTGATATATCGCTTCGTAGCGCTCTAATTCAGGAATATATCCCACCCAAATGCCAGCAGTTTCTATCGCATATTCAGGAATATACCATAGAGCATTTTCTGCATTACCACAGCGTTCAAAATCTCGCGGTATATAGTAGACTTTACACCCCAATAGTTGGGCTGCCTCAGTCATTAATTTATTTTCGTTAGCGCTGGCAGATTGTTCTATTTGTTCTATGGATTCACTTAAAACAATCATTTATTTGTCAGATACTTCGGCATTAAATAAAAAAGTGGGCATTACCCACTCTCCTAAATTTATCCCTTCACACAAAGAACTTGCTTGAGTGTTGCCACAACTTCGACCAAATCTGACTGATTTTCCATCACTTGTTCTATCGGTTTGTAAGCACCAGGAATTTCATCTAAAACGCCAGTATCTTTGCGGCATTCTACACCTTGAGTTTGCTCTATTAAATCATCAAGTGTATAGACATTTTTTGCCTTATTTCTAGACAATAAACGTCCTGCACCATGACTGCAAGAACAAAAACTGTCGGCATTACCTTTACCTTTAACGATGAAAGATTTCGCCCCCATCGAACCTGGGATAATGCCGTAGTCTTCTGTCTGGGCGCGTACTGCACCCTTGCGGGTAACGTACACATCTTCGCCAAAATGCACTTCTTTTTCGGCGTAATTATGATGACAATTGACCTGCAATAAAGGTTTAGCTGCCTTGCCACCTGCCAGATGCTTTTCAACAATGTGCTTAAAACGGGCCATCATCACATCACGGTTGAAACTTGCATAGTCTTGCGCCCATTGCAAATCGTTCCAGTACGCTTGAAATTCAGGAGTACCAGCTATAAAGTGAGCTAAATCTGGGTCAGGTAATTTATTACCTGCCATCTTGGCTAATTCTTTGGCTGTGTGAATGTGGCACTGAGCTAGATTATTGCCGATGTTGCGCGAACCTGAATGCAGCATCAGCCAAACTTGGTTCTCTGTATCAAGGCATACCTCAATAAAATGATTTCCTCCGCCGAGAGAACCCATCTGCTTCATAGCTTTACCTTGCAGGTCTTGTACACCTCGGTGCAAGTCTGGAAAATCACGCCAGCGTTGCCAGTTAGTGACAGATTTTTCAACGTCTTTATTTTCGTTGAAACCAGTAGGAATTGCAGCTTCAATATCCAAGCGGATTTTTTTTAGCTTGCCTTCAAGTTGATCTGCGGTAAATGGCGTTTTGATGGCGCACATACCGCAACCAATATCTACGCCCACAGCCGCTGGTATAATTGCTTCTTTTGTTGCTAATACAGAACCAACTAAAGCACCTTTTCCTAAATGGACATCTGGCATCAAAGCTACATGCTTAAACACAAATGGTAGTGATGCCACATTCTTTGCCATCTTGGTTTCTTCATGTCCCAAAGGGTGATTTGCCCAAGATAAAACGGGTGCTGGTGTGGTAATTTCTAACTTTTCGTAGGGCATAATTTTCTCTAGTTTGGATTTTTAAGGTGAAATTTGAGTTTAGACGCTGAATTTAGTGTTTTATCAGTAGCTAGTTATAAAAATTTAAATTCTGCACAATATTTTCAGTTAATTCTCTAAATTTTTGTGACGCACAAGAACTACTCCTAAGGGTAGCACTTTCGTAATACAAATGTAGTATTTAATATTTCGAGTGTCAATGCGATCGCCAAACAAGCGATACATTAAAATTTGTAAATAAAAAGACTCTTATTAAAAACAGTTCATTTATGGCAGTGCGTCAAAATACAACCTGGAAAAATTTTCTCTCCCCGATGGTGCGTTTTTTAATTGATGAGGATAAGTGGCGGCGTTACGCGGATAGTATCGACTGGGAAAAACAGAGCGATCGCTTCCGGCGGTCTGATATCATAGTTCCCTTATACTACAGTAGCCAAAACTTTCACGGCATTGAGGGCGGATATCTCAACCCGGAAGTTGCGGTTAGCTACGATCCCGTGACTCAATATCTTCTGCCACCTCATGAAACCTTAGTTCGTCAGGCTTTGATTGATGCCGTCAAAGTACATCCACGACGCATACTAGATTTGGGCTGCGGCACAGGTTCAACTACTTTGATGTTGAAGCAGGCTTTTCCCCAAGCGGAAGTCATTGGTTTAGACTTATCACCTTATATGTTAGTCAGGGCAGAGGATAAAGCCCAAAGCGCTGGTTTAGAAATACTCTGGCGACACGGAAATGCTGAGACAACAAACTTCCAGAATGCTGCTTTTGACCTAGTGACAGCTTCTTTGCTGTTTCACGAAATACCTAATACAGTATCCCAGGCAATTCTGCGGGAAAGTTTTCGGTTGCTAGTAGCTGGCGGACAAATCTTGATTCTCGATGGCAATCAAAAGACTTTACGTCAGTTTGAGTGGCTCAATGATATTTTTGAGGAGCCTTATATTCGTGAGTATGCCGCTGGTAATTTGGATGCGAGTATGGGTGCAGCGGGGTTTGAAGCGGTGCGTACTCAAGATGTCTGGTGGATAAATCAAGTAACCAGTGGTGTTAAACCTATTCCTGTGACAGATGTAACTGCTCAAAAGAAAAGACAACAGTACACCCCAAGATCGATAGATAGCACAATAGATAATAATGATTTGGAGGGCTTAGGTTCTCCAGTTTTTGGCATAAGGGCATGAGTTTAAAGGCAGTTCTCTTTGATTTCAATGGTGTCATCATTAAAGATGAGTCTATTCACCTGCAATTAATAGATGAGATCCTCGTTGAGGAAAATCTTCAACCCCAAAAGATGAGCGAACGTCAAGCTTCTCTAGGACGCAGCGATGCCTTCTCTTTCAGAGACGCTACCGCGAACGACAACTCCTTCGGAGAACGCACTTGTTTTCAAGAATTGCTCGCTAGTCGCGGTAGAGTAGCTACGGAAGAGTATTTAACTCAGTTGCTCAACCGCAAGGCACAAGCCTATGCATTGGAACTAGAAAAACTCGAAAAACTGCCTATCTACCCAGGTGTAGAGGACTTAATATATCAGGTGCGATCGCGAAGCATCTCTGAAAGAGATTCGCAGAATCTTAAAATAGGGTTAGTCAGTGGAGCAATTCGCAAAGAAATAGAACTGGTACTCAACCGCGCCAAGCTGGCTGAATATTTTCAAGTTATTGTGTCAGGTGACGATATTACCACCAGTAAGCCCAAACCCGATGGTTATCTGCTGGCAGTCAAACGCCTGAATCAAAAATATCCCGAATTGAATCTACAACCACAAGAGTGTTTAGCAATAGAAGATACTCCAGCTGGCATCCAAGCGGCGAAACGAGCTAACATGCAAGTTGTTGGTGTAGCAAATACTTACCCATTCCACATGCTCCAGCGTTGCTGTAACTGGACTGTAGATTACTTGACTGATTTGGAACTAGAACGGGTACAGGAAGTCTATTCGCAAAAAGAGTCTCAGTCTACAGTAAGTGAATGTTAGAATATCATCTGACAGTTAGATGTTAAGTTAGTCAGGCTCAGCACTGATTAAGGGGAATTAGCTCAGTTGGTAGAGCGCTGCGATCGCACCGCAGAGGTCATCGGTTCAAATCCGTTATTCTCCATGTGTCGCTCTACACAGGGATATTGTGTTAAAATAAAGTTATTAGTAGAGTGGTACACCTCGGTTTAAAGCATCTACAAAACTTGCATAGTCATACTCAACTTGAGTTGCATAGTCTAAAGCAAAGTTGACAATCTCGTTTTTAAATGCAGCTTTATTACCGCTGACAATATCTGTTACTTCTTTATCCACACTATAGGGAACGATCGCATCATTATAATCTTTGTCAGAGATAGCATGGTTTTTCGCTACGACTTTCCCTGCATATCCCATCGCATCCATGAATTTTGTTTTGGTTGTTAGCAAGGTATAATCAAAGTCTTCTTGGTAAGGCGATTTTTCATGCAGCATGAAGAAGAGATTGTTGACCGTAGTATAGCCAACTAAAGGATCGGTATTGGCAAGCATTGCCTTCGTGGCGATTGTCACTCTTGTGCCTTGATTGTTCCCATATACAGAACTCGATAACAAACCTGGAACAGCGATCGCCACAGTACTGCTGGTTTCTTGCTTCATTTCTAAAATGCGATCGTCGTCGGTTGCAGAACTGGGGCCTTCAATTAGCAAGTAATATCGATATCTACCAAGACTACCAGTTCCCGATCCTAATTTAAGACGAATATCTTTGAGATTGTAATAACTATTGCTGTAGCGCTTACTGCTAGGAATTGAAGCTATATAGCTACTCATAGCAGTACTAATACTTGAATAGGTACTGCTAGATAGAGCTTGGAGTTCAGAGGTTGTCTGGAAAACGCGATCGCCACTGCTGTTGAGCAGCGTATACTTGCTTAATAAGCCTGAACGACTTTTACTGGCAGCCTGTTGAATTAGATCGTTAACGACACCGTTTGTATTACTGGATTCTAAACGATAAGATGATTCGTCATTATTTCCCTTGAAGTCGCTCATCTTGTTAAGGTAAGTATCCAGAAAATTCCGAACAACATCCTGAGCATCATTAGAGCTAAGGCCATTTTCTTTAGCTGCTAAAAGAATCGAAACCGCCATACGTCGCAAGTCCCAAACGTAAAAGCCAAGATAGCCTTCATCAAAATCGGTGGTATCAAACACATTGTTACCATTGCTATCCCTCATTCCTCCAAGATTCTGCATATGCATATCACCTTCTAACCAAATAGCTGAGGTTGAAGAATTGACAAATGATGAACTTGGTAATGTCTGCATATCACGATAAAAGATATGAGCAGTCCCCCGATAAAACGCGAAAGGACTAGCCGCCATCTTTTGCATTTTTGTTGCTAGTTCTTGAGGTAATTGAGAGGCAAACGGATGATTGTATTGGTAAATTTCATTTTCTACCCAACTTTGACGAGGAGTTGCAGCAGTAGCCGTAGATGCAAACCCTAAAGTTACAATTGTCAAAATAAAAATTACATGTATTTGTTTTAACACAAAATTACACTAAGCCTGTAAATCAATTTATATTTGCTAGATTAACCTAGAGGCAGACAATTATCCTATAACCATTCCTTAACCTATTGTCGTAAATGCGAGTAATTTTTATTACTATTAGTTTTGATTTATACATTTTTATGTGTTACTTCACCTCTTATACTGAGATTATTTATATAAGCGATCGCCTCTGGCATTCTGAGAGAAGATTTAGATATTTTGTGTCAAGTTAACTGTAAAATTATCACTCAAAATATAGCTTTACAGAATTGGTTACAGAGTAATCAGATTGATGAACGACGAGCGCACCTACATCAGAATTATTGCCAAGCAATTGGAAGAACAGGAAAAAAGCAAAATCAAAAGCGTTAATTCCCAGTTATCAGAAGATAGCTTTTAAGCAAGAATATTAATGTCTAATCTATAGTAAATCTCTGTTTAATGGAGAAACATTATATTCTCCCCACATCATCTCTCGACATCTACAAGGCAAAAATAGTTACACTAATCTCCAATTGGTAGATTACTACTGCTATCAACAGATAAACTCCCATTTAAAAGTGCTTTTACTTGTAAATTAAGAGCTACCTAAGTGGTAGTTTCATTATTTGTTTAAGCGATGTGCAATGTAAAGCGCTTGGACGCTTATAAGGGGAAAAGAAGTAGAAATCCTCCGCCCTACCCGACTGAGCAAGAGTATTAGTGATTGTTTTTGCTAGCTTCATAAAGAATTGGTATTACTAGAGTTGAAATAATATATCAAAACAATAGATATTCTTTATTTCTTTCAGATTAAGGAATATTTAATTAGACATTAATAATTCAATATATTCTAGATGTACTAAGTGTAGATAATAAAACTTGAGCTTTAGATTATGCTCATAGCTTACGTTTTATACTTAATTTACCAGCATAAATTAATACTCAATGCAAGTACATCCATCTGGTTTTGCTTCTGGAAATAGATGTGTAATAATTTCCCACTGTTTCCAAGTCAAATAGGTGCAGATATGCTTTAGTCATTTGCTCACGAGGCACTGATTTCTTAAATATTTCAGCTTGAGCATTGTGAGTTTTTTTACAACAACCCCTCACTTTTAAAACTCCTCTTATCTAGTTAAAATTCTGTGACATTTACCTTTTTCTTAAATCAATCTTGCATACTTGTTAATCAATTAAATAAATATTACACACTTAATTAAAGTGTACTTTTTTAAATAAAGTTTTGTATCATATTCAAAATTTGGGATGTAAATGTATTGACTTGTAAGGTGACAAACATATACCATTACGGTCATCATCTACGATCTAGATAAGTGCGGGATAAGTTAATCAGATCGTTAAAGTTGCCAAATAAAAAATGGCATCATTTAATTAATCTGTTCCCAATTAGCGTATTAATTGGTTAGTTACGCCTGATGTGAATTAAAAATGTCTCTTGTACCATAAGCGTCTCAAGACTTGTTAAAAATCGTGGTTTTGGCACTATCGATGAAATTGCAAGGATTCTAACACTCAATTCACATTACAGTTAAATTTTCCTTTTTATCCATACTAGCTGTCTCATACATCAACAATTCGTGTAAATATTACACAAATCCTGATTGTTGTGGTCCGGCAGAATTTCAGCTGGTCAAAAAAGGAATAGATCTGAAGCCTAAAAAACCACTGCTGTTTACAACTACAAGGAAGACATATATTAGGAATCCCACAGACCCACATATAGACTAGGCACAATAGCAATGAAAGCATTACTAATCGTTCGTCGTGCGGTAGTGAAAGTTCAACGCTCAGATAAATTGAATGCGATAGTAGTCTGCTAAAGCAACTTTGATGACTTAAAATCTTCTGCGTCCCGGTCTCCCCACGTCACAATATCCGCTTTATTCTTTGCCTTGTGCAACTTGGATTATTGCTTGACTTGGTGATTAGTCTTTTCAAGTTCTCATAAACCTCTTAGAATCGCCACTTTGATTCGTAGACTTCGCCTGTTTGAATCTGCATTTTGGGGTTAGAAACATACACATAACCGCATATTAACCTGTCCATCTAGTGTGAGGTTTCACTATGTAAATCTGCAATCAAGAGGACTTTGTTGCATTGACTTGTACTACTAACCAAGGCTCACATGCATTTAGTAAGACCATGTTTTCTAGCAAAAACTTAAGCAAGTTAGTAGACTTCTTGCATAAATAGTAAACAAAAGCGTAAGAAGTAGTAAGTGATATGTAAAAACTGACTTTTGCAAGAGACTCAGTAAGGAGTTACAAATGTACAGTATCCAGACACAAGAGTACGATGTTGTAATCATGGGTGCGGGCCTTGCTGGCAACTGCCAGGCTCGACACTTACTGCTCAACGTTCCAAATATCAAGATCGCCTTGATCGACCCACGCCCCGAAGAACGCACAGAAAAAGACCTAAAAATTGGTGAGTCAACAGTCGAAGTTGCCGCTCTGTTCATTTGTAAGGAATTGGGTCTCTATGAATACATAATCGAGAACCATCCACCTAAATTTGGACTGAATTTCCATTGGCCTAAAGACCCAGCAAAAACCGGGACTATCGACGACTACTATCACATCTGGACTAACCGACAACCTCCGATGACCGCCACTCAGCTAAACCGGGCCAAATTCGAGCGGGATTTGCTGAAGATGAATAAAGATATGGGTGCTGTCTTTTATAACGGTCGTGTGGTTGACGTGGATCTGACACCAGGTGATGCTCTCAAGACCGTCAAAGTCAAGGTCGGCACTGAGTCTGTGGAACTCAAGGCTAAACACGTGGTTGATGCTGCCGGTCGTAAGTTTATTATTGGTCGCAAGACAGATAATGTCTTGTTTGGGCCGGATAATCTCTGCGGGATCAACACTGGCTCAGCATGGGTGCGTGTTAAAAACGTAGACCGCACCATCTTCCACAATGGTTATGACCCAGCTGGTGCTTCATGCAGTCATTACTATGCTACGAATCACTGGTTTGGGCATGGCCACTGGCTGTGGATGATTCCAACCGACACCCAATCGATGGAGTTGTCAATTGGGATCGTCCAACATCATGATGTGATTCCTGCTGAAAGTATCAACACCCAGGAAAAGTTCTACGCTTTCCTGAAGGCGAACCATAATATGCTCTACGAGCTGATCGCTAGTGGTGAAAACATCGACTTCCACTATTGGCCGAGGCTGGCACACACCAGTAAAACGATGTTCTCTCCAGACAACTGGTACGTGATTGGCGATGCTGCCTGTATCTTTGATGCTTTTTACTCAATGGGATCGTCGATGACTGCGTTTGCTATTGAGAGCGTAACAGAGATTATTCGTGCCAAGCTGGCAGGGGAAGCTGATGCAGAAGCGAAGCGGTCTGCTTACAACGAGTTCAATCTCATACAAACGGGAGGCATCAACCAACTCATGAGTAATCATGCCAAGCAGCTAGGTAATGCTAGCGTTATGAGCTGGCGGATTTACTTTGAATATATGTTGTGGTTCGGGATAGTGGTACCTTTGTATGTTGGTAAATGGCATTTGAATCTGACGTTCATCAACAGTTTCATGAAGGTCTATCGCGACACTGTAACCGGACTGTTCGTTGATGTGTACAAACAGTTCAATCAATTAGTAGATCGGGGAGCCAACATTGGATTTATGGACTGCTATCGGGCGGATCAGTTGCTTGGTGATTACAACACGCTTATGCACTTCGATCATTTCTTAGAGAACGCCAAGTTTGAGCCTTGGCGGTGCAATGTCTTTGCTAGTCTGAAGTACACCCACTTCTACTTTGCCATCTGGTACATGAAGTTGCAGTGGAAAGGCTTTGGCCTTCCTGGCTTGCTGGCTCCACGACACCTCTACCACTTCTTCCGATTGTTGATATTGGCAGGCTACATTTCTATAAGTGAGTTGGTCTATAAATACAAGATCAAGGGCGTGCCGACCAATAGCCAAGTGGCCAAGATGCGCCAAGACTTCACAAGTTACCGCTACCAGTCTGAGCTACAGCCTTGGGACGAGGGCGTAGTTAATTTCCCAGTGCAGAACCAGAAATCCACTCACCAACAGTTAAATGACCAAGACGTAGCAAGAGTTCAAAAACTATCAGTATCGGGCTAAGCTTGAGGACATAAGGTTTTAGGACTGATGATTCTGGCAGTGAACTGACTGTGTTGTTTAGTCGGACTTGAAAAATTTTCGCAGATGTCTAATAAAACGGGAGAAGCATAAGTATGTTTGCTAAAGCAAACACGCCTGCTGTTGCGATTGTTGGCATGGGTTGCTACTATCCTGGTGCCAATAACTTAAAACAACTTTGGGAAAATATACTTGCAAGAAGACGCGAGTTTAGACAATTTCCAGACATCAGATTGCCAGTATCTGAATATTACGATCCAGACCGAAAAGCACCAGATAAGACTTATGGAAGTCGTGCTGCTGTTATAGATGGCTTTGAGTTTGACTGGGCTAATCAGAGGATTCCAAAAACAGCTTTTGAATCGTCTGACATTGTTCACTGGTTAGCTCTAGAAGTCGCCTTACAAGCTCTAGAGAATGCCGGATATACCCGTGGAAATGTTCCTACAGAACGCACAGGGGTGATTTTAGGAAATACCTTAACTGGAGAACAAAGTCGTTCTCAATATATGCGACTGCGTTGGCCCTTTGTCCGCAAGGCTCTCCAGGCAGCTGCGAATGCAAAAGGTATGACTGTACAGAACACAGAAGTGCTTGTAGAAACAATGGAAAAGTACTACAAGTCTGTGTTTGCGCCAATTACAGAGGATACCTTGGCAGGTAATCTGGCGAATACAGTTGCTGGTAGAATCTGCAACTACTTTAATTTTGACGGTGGTGGCTATGTAGTAGACGGGGCCTGTTCTTCTTCTCTAATTTCTGTAGCTACTGCTTGCACTCAACTAGCAACCCAAGAACTAGATATTGCTTTAGCTGGAGGGGTAGACATTAGTCTAGATACTTTTGAATTGATTGGCTTTGCGAAAGCAGGCGCGCTCACAGAGGGAGATATGAATGTCTACGATCGCCAAGCTAGTGGCTTTATTCCTGGCGAAGGATGTGGCTTTGTGGTTCTCAAGCGTTTAGAGGATGCTAGAGCAGATGGAGATTATGTATATGCAGTTATCCAAGGTTGGGGAATCTCATCCGATGGTAAAGGCGGAATTACAGCTCCATCCAAAATCGGTCAATCAAAAGCCCTACGTCGTGCTTATGATAAGGCCTATTACAGCAGTCACGCTCTAGACTTTATCGAGGGACATGGTACGGGAACGCCAGTAGGCGATCGCACGGAATTAGAAGGCATTGCTTTAGCGATCGCCAAGGATGGAGAAGTTAATCCTCGTTCTGTAGGGGTGACTTCTTTTAAATCTCTAGTGGGACATACAAAAGCAGCAGCAGGAATCGGTGGCTTTATTAAAGCTGTCATGGCTGTTAACCAAAGGGTTATTCCCCCTACTGCTGGTTGCAAAGAACTTAATCCCATATTTGAAACTACTGCTAAGTCTCTTTACCCAGTACTTTCTGGAGAGGTGCGTCAGCCAACGGATATTCTTCGAGCGGGAGTTTCCGCTATGGGATTTGGTGGGATTAATTCCCACATCACCCTAGAATCTGGGGATGCACCTGCACCCCAGCTGAAACCTTCTCTTCAAGAAGAAGCACTCTTAGTTTCCAATCAGGATACAGAGTTGTTTGTTCTCAGTGCCAAATCGATTACAGATTTAATAAAACGCGCCCAAATCGTTAGGGTAATGGCACAAGGGGTAAGTATTGCAGAGATGGTTGACTTGGCGGTGCAGTTAACACAGGAGATAGACTCATCACAACGAATACGCGCTGCATTGGTTGCTGACACTCCTAAAGCTTTACTGGAGCGTTTATATGTGTTAGAGCAAATGCTTCATGACAAGCCTCCCGCTGTTGGAGACGCGATCGCGTCTCCAGAAGGGGATATCTGGATTGGCAACAATCTCCCAGGCTGTAGAGTGGCTTTTCTATTCCCCGGACAAGGTTCACAAAAATTGAACATGGCTCGCACCCTAGTAGAACGCCATTCCTGGGCAAAACAATTTTTGGAGCAAGCCGATAGTTGGTTAGAAGAAGCTGGATGTGAACCCATCAGTAAATATATATATCGTCCTCTAGAACGGGCTGCTGATGCAGAGGAAATACAAGCATGGTCAGAAAATTTAACCAAAGCGGATATAGCTTCACCAGCTATCTGTTTTGTTTCTTTGTTGTGGCAAAAATACCTGGAATATCTGGGGATTAAGCCTGTTGCCGTAGGTGGTCACAGCTTAGGTGAACTGACGGCATTTTGTGCCGCCGGTGCCTATGATGAGAAAACCCTCATCTGTCTAGCAGCCATGCGCGGGAAAGCCATGTCTGCTTCTGGGGATCGCGTTGGTGCAATGGCTAGTCTAGGTTGTGATTATCAAACAGCCGAGCAACTATTAGCTGGAGTATCTGGTTATGTAGTTATTGCCAATATCAACAGTCCTACACAGACTGTAATCTCTGGCGAGAGTGCAAGTATCGCAGAGGTAGTGCAAAAAGCTCAGTCGCAAAATATCCAGAGTCGTCAACTACCAGTTGCTAACGCTTTCCATTCGCAAATGATGTCCTCAGCAGCAGCATTTTTGCAGGAGCAAGCTCAGATACCACAAAAACTCACCGCAACTTCCATACCCTTATTTCTCAGCGGCGATGGAAAACGGGCAACAGAAGGATTAGAATTACGACAGCACTTTGCTCATCAGATGCTCTCGCAAGTTGACTTTATCTCCTTAGTGAAAACAATGGAGAGCGAGTGCGATCTGATGGTAGAAGTAGGGCCGGGAAAAGTGCTAGCTGGTTTAGTAGAAGCAACTACCGCCTCGCCAAATCTTGTATGTCTTCCCTTAGAATCAAAACCAGGACGCGATCGCGACCTCAACACAGTTTTAGGTAGTTTCTTTGTCCGTGGCGGTGAAATTAACTGGCAAGTTGTCTATGGCAATCGCTTAGTCCGTCCTTTTGTTAGAGCATCACAACGCATCTTTATTGAGAACCAGTGCGAACGACCTTTTCAAGTGTCCGATGCAGAAATAGCTGCGATCGCTCCGGTTGGAAATGGCTTGGTGGAAAACGGAACTCAGACTAACTTATTACATCAATTTGTAGACTCAGAAGAACTAGTGGAAGCTTTAACTGAGTACTTCTCAGAACGCGGTCTTTTCTTAGCCGAGTTAATTCGGGCTGACTTGGAAAGCTTACCTTTGCTATCAACTATCACTCAAGATCGTTAAATAATTCTATGAATTCATCCAACAACGAGGAACTGATCGAGTTACTGTCTAGCTACTTTTCCCACCGAGGTCACTTTTTAGCTCAAGTTATTCGAGCTGACCTCCAAAGCTCGCCATTTTTAACTAGCAAGCCGAAAAATTCCAAAAAGAGTACATCTAACAGCACACAAAAGCTTGAAGTTAAGGTTTCCGCACCTCTGGCGACTCATTCAGTTGATAACGGACATCAACCAACTCATCCAGTTGATAACGGAAATCAACAGCAGACAACTTCCATACAAGATATTCTCGTTAATTTAGTTGTCGAGCATACTGGATATCCGCGAGATAGTATTAACCTGCAAGCAAGATTACTGGACGATTTAAATCTGGACTCGATTAAATCCGCAGAATTAGTTGCTCAAGCAGCTAAACAAGTAGGAGTTCAAGGACAGGTAGATCCATCACATTTTGCCAATGCTAGCCTCACCGAAATTATAGAGGCTTTAAAAGAGCTATCTCAACCCCAACACTCACAACAGCAAACATCTACGGAAAGCGCGCCTACTGTAAGTGAAGAATTAACCTCCTGGACGCGTAACTTTGTCGTTGAATACGTTGCAGAGTCAGCCGCCTCTATCTCCCGTCAGGAGGAGAATTGGCAAAATACTCATTTGTTTGCAGTCGATGACTGGAAAACTGCCAGAGTCTTAATAGTTGCAGAATCAGAAGCAGCAGATTTCGTCCCAGTAGTTACTCAAAAACTTCAGCTGATAGGCGCTCAAGTAGAGGTGACTAACTTTGAAGAAATCCTGGCAAACTCCCTAATTCAAAAAGTGGAGTTTACTCACTTCATCGCCGTACTACCCCGCAATGTCAAAGGTGAGACATCACCAGAAACACAGCTGAAACGAGCTATGGCTCGGCTTCACGCTGTAGCGACTCCACCGCCATCATCTCAAGGACAACGAGAGTATACCAGTGTCAGCTATATCCAGTTTAACGGCGGTTATTTTGGCAAGTTACAACAAATCGGCGATATTGAACAAGGTTGCACTATTGGTTTTGTATCTACACTCCATCTTGAGCGTCCAGACCTGAAGGTGAGAATCATCGATTTGCCTGCTGAAGTAGAGCCGAGTGCTGTTGTAGAACGTGTAATTGAAGAGATTGCTAAACCGGATGCCTTCTTGGCAGTAGGTTATGATTCGCAATTGATTCGCCGCATTCCTCGTCCTAAAATCCAAGACAGATCGCTATATGAAAACCGTAATCTCACTTGGTCGTCTGAAGATGTATTTTTGGTTACAGGAGGAGCAAAGGGGATCACAGCTGAGTGTGCTTTAGCTTTAGCCAGAGTAACTGGTGTAAAAATGGCTTTAGTGGGTAGTTCGCCTCATCCCCAGGATAATCCGATGGGTAAGAGCAGTCCCGAAATTGCTCGGATTTTGAGAAGATTCCGCGATGAAGAGTTAACTTGTCAATATTACCAGTGTAATGTTGCTGATGCTCAAGCTGTAGTAGAATTAGTGGGGCGAGTTCAGAAAGATTTAGGTAGTATTACAGGGATTATTCACGGAGCCGCAGTTAATAAGGCACGACGGGTAGAAAATTGTTCTTTGGCAGAAGCTGAAGCCGAAATCGCACCAAAAGTAATGGGTGCAATCAACCTCTGTCAAGCACTCCAGAACAAGCCACCCAAGATATTTGCAGGTATTTCATCCATCGGTGCGGTGGTTGGTTTACCCGGTAATTCTTGGTATAGTTTTTCCAACGAAGTGCTCGATCTAATTCTGCGCCGCTTCGGTCAGGAACACCCAGAAACTTCAGTTATTTCCACTGCCTATAGCGTTTGGGCTGAAGTAGGTATGGGAGCGCGCATGGGAACTGTTCACAACCTCCGTCGGATGGGAATCAAAGCCATTCCTAAAAATGAGGGTGTGAATCGTTTTGTCCAACTGATGCAAAAAGATCCAGGTGACGCTCAAGTTGTGATTACTTCGAGTCTCGGCGGCGTGCAGACATTAGGACGTGGTTTTGATACTTGGCGAATTAAACGGGTTCCGCCTCCAGAAACATCTAAATTTATCGAGCAGCTACAAATTATCGATCCAGGGATTGAAGTCACTGCTCGTACCCACCTCAGTTTAGAAAAAGATTCCTACGTCAAAGACCACGTATACAAAGGTTCTTACCTATTCCCCACGGTATTTGGTCTAGAAGCAATGGCACAAATCGTTGCCTATACTGTAGCTCAAGAACGCTTCTATACTCTGCGTATTGAAGATATTCGTCTAGAACGACCCATTGTAGTAGATCCTCAAAACGGCGTAGAAATTGAACTGCGTGCAGAGGTATTTGAACGGGAATCTAGCAATGCTCCCCTACGAGTCTTGGCAGAAATTAGAACCGAGCAGACTGGGTTTACTGTGGCTCATTTTGCTGCTACCTTTGTCTTGGGCCAAAAAGTGGAAGCGCCGATTCAAAAGGTGGAACTGCCGACAGAACCTCTGGCGATCGCACCCAAGGAAGACCTCTACAGCTGGTTGTTATTCCAAGGGCCGCGTTTCCAACGGTTGCAACAGATTTACACCCTTAACTCCACAAAAATGGTCTTCCGCACTCAAAGGGATGCAGGGGAGGAAGTGCAAGGGTCTGGGGATCGAGCTGATGGGCCTTTCTTGTTAGGAGATCCTTATTACCGGGATTCACTACTACAGTCAGTGCAGCCGATGGTTCCCCAGGATTTAGGTTTACCCATCGGTATCAAAGGCATTCAGATTTATCAAATTTATAGCCAAGGTGTAGAGTCTTGTATTGGTGTGGCTCAAGGAGAAAGCAGAAAAGGCAAGCATTACGATACCACAGTTTTCAGTGTCGATGCAGACGGACGGGTAATTGAAAAGCTAGAAGGTTATCAGTTACGCATAATTGACCATCATCCCGATCATCCAACTGCGGAAGAATTGGCAAATCGCGGCGATCGCCACGAACAACTTTTACACCAAGAATTGGTTCAGCGAGCCGCAGCCTTTGATGTTAGCGTACCGCAAATATCTTTGGTAGAGATTCCTGGTATGCACAACCTATCTGCCCAAGAACGTCACCAACGGCAATTACCAGTTTTTTCTAAGACTGTTGGTAAATTTTTAAACTTGTTAGTTTTGCTTCTGATATTCACAGTCACAGCAAAGGAGTTGTTTGTCAGACTGTTGGAAAATTTTTGAACACTTTTGAATAGTTAGAGACAAACGGTAAAAAGCAATGACAACTATTGTACAATCCGTCAGATCCCAGAAAGAAGCAAACAAGTCTACTAAAACTGAACCCAGTTCAACACCACTGTTTAGTTCAGAAAGCACACAAAAAGTACAAATCAAATGGCTCGATTCCGGAAAACCGATACTTGAAGGACTAGAAAGCCAACAAGTAGAAGTATCCCTTTCCCATGATGATAGGTTTTGCCTATGCGTTGTCGGTCGCGGCCCCCAAGGTTGTGACATTGTTGCTGTCAATCATCGCTCCCAAGCAGATTGGATGTCTCTGTTTAGTAGCGATCGCCAATTTCTGCTCAATCAATTAATCGCAACTGGTTATGAGTCCCTAGATATTGCAGGTACACGTCTATGGGCTGCCATAGAAGCTCTGCGTAAAGCTTTTGATACTAAAGACATTAGTCTGAGCATTGACTCTCAACAAGAAGATACAATCTTGTTCCAGGGACAAGCTGCTGGTAAAGAGCTATACGTAATGACTTTTCCAGTGAGCTTTACAAAGGATTCACAGAGAATGGTTGCTGCGATCGTCAATAAAAAATAGAGCCTGAGGTGGGCAATGCCCACTTAACAATTATTAAGACAACAAAAATCAGGAATTTCAAGGAGATAAAGACAGAGTATGATTCCCAATTTCGGATATTTACGCCGCTCAATATTTGGGATCTCAACAGAAGTAATGGATAGCTGTTGGCAAAAGTTGAACGTTCCTGATAGCCCGACTCGTCAGGAATTAAGGAAATCAAGTGGTGCTTTTATCAATGGCTATAACATCGCCTTAGAAACTGGTTTGTCAGAAAATTTAAGTACCAAATTAAAAGCCTTTGATGGCGATTTGCTTGGGTTTGCTTATACCGGAGCAGCTATGGGCTTGGCGATCCTAGACTATATTCCTCCCGGAAACCAGCATAGAGTGCAACAATTTGTGCATGAAAATCCTGAGTATACAAGTTCGGCTCATATTGGTGCAGGCTTTGCGATCGCAGTTTTAAAGCGGGATGTACAAAAGTCTTTATCTCAAATGATTCCCTTGCAAAGGTGGTGGGCAATTGATGGCTTTGGTTTCCATGCTGGCATCCTTAACTGGAAAAATTCTGTACATAAGCAAATTGTTCCTCAGAGGCTTGCAGGCTATGCCATTCGGGCATTCGATCGAGGGTTAGGGCGGGGTATTTGGTTTGTATACGGTGGAGATGTCCGCAGAATTATCAAGCAAATACAATCCTTTCCTGAAAACCGTCATGGGGATCTTTGGAGTGGAATTGCTTTAGCTTGCACCCATACTTGCGGAGTTAATGAAGAGACTTTGCAACATCTCAAAATAGCAGCAGGTGATAAAGCATCTTATTTAGGCTTGGGTGCTGCATTAGCAGCACATCCTTGTTACCTGACTAACAACATTTTCGACCACACTAACCTTGCTTGTTCAATTTTTTGTGACATGTCAGCAGCAGATGCAGCACAACTGACATTGAGAATTATCCAAGGGCTAACTATTGATGAACAAGAAGCAGTTTTCGTAGCTCAACCAATCTATGAAACCTACCGAGAAGGCGTTCGTAGAGAATTCCTCAAAAATACAGTTGCTGTGTAAATGTCAACTCAATTGCCAGCATTTCTGGGATAAATTGACTTAATTTCATCAACTAAAACGGGAGTAAATTATGATTTTTACCATTGGATTTTTGCGCCGATTCTTATTTGGTCTTCCTATAGAAGGAATGGATCAATTTTGGAAAGAGTTTCCAGGGCCTGAAACAGAAGCGAGAAAGCTATTGAGATTGTCTAGTAACGCTTTTATTAGCGGTTATAATACAGCCCTGGAAGTTGGTTTATCACATATCATACTCAGCGAACTCCAAGCTTTTGATATTAATCTGCGTGGCTTTGCCTACGAGGGAGTTGGCATGGGCTTGATTATGATCGATTACACTAGTTTTGGTAAGGAAAGCAAATTCCAAAAATTTGTAGATCAGAATCCTAACCACACAAGTTTGGCTCACATCGGCGCTGGTTTTGCTATTTCCGTACTCAATAGAGATATCGAAAAATCCTTAGCACCCATGACTCCTATGCAACGGTGGTGGGCTATGGATGGCTATGGTTTTTATAACGGGATCTTTAAGTGGAAGCAATCCGTACAAAAACAAATTGTTCCCAAGAAAGTTAATGGCTATGCCTTGCGAGCATTCGATCGGGGATTGGGCAGAAGTATTTGGTTTCTCTTCAGTGCCGATATCAATACAATTGTGAAAGAATTGCAGAAGTTTCCAGAATCCCGTAGGAGAGATATTTGGAGTGGTATTGGTGTAGCTAGTACTTACGCTGGCGGAGTTAGCGAAGAAACTTTACGGAATTTAAAAGCGGCAGCTGGTTCTTATGCGTCTTACGTGTCTCTAGGTTCTACTCAGGCTGCAAATGCTCGTTACTTTGCCAACAATATTGTTGAACATAACGATTTAGCTTGCTCAATACACTGCGGTATGTCTGCTGAAAGTGCTGCCAAACTCAGTATCGGAGTGATGGAAAGGCTAAATATTAATGCGAATGAAAAGGTGTTTGTAGAACAACCAATCTACGAAACCTATCGAGAAACTATTCGCCGTCAATTCATAGAAGTGCCAGTTGCGGCTTAGCTAATTTACTAATACCAATTCTCTATGAAGATGCGCCTAATTATTCTGGTAAATAGCGAATTATCTTTAAAAACCTCTACGTACCTTTGCGCTAACCTCCGCGTACCTACCCTGCGGGAAGGCGAAGCGCCTATGCGTTGAAAAAAAGCTCAGATTTGGCCCAGCTTCACAAAGAAACGGTATAACCATCTGCTGTCTCATGTATAAGTAAAAATTTCTCATATTTTACTGCCATCAGACAGCATTCACTCAATTCATTAAACAGAAAAAGGATGCTAAGTAAATGAATTCTACTCAAGAACTAGTTTATGATGTCGTGATTATGGGAGCAGGTTTTGCAGGTAACTGTCAAGCTAGACACCTGTTATTAAAGGTTCCCAATATCAAGATAGCGATCGTCGATCCTCGTCCTCCAGAAAGGACTACAAAAGATTTAAAAGTGGGCGAATCCACAGTAGAAATTGCTGCAACTTTCTTAAGTAAAGAATTGGGACTTTATGAATATCTAATTGAAAACCAAGCACCTAAACATGGACTTAGTTTCCACTGGCCGAAAGATCCCAATCAAACAAATAGCACAGATGACTACTATAATATTTGGACAAATGGGCTTCCTCCCACGGAAAGCTTTCAACTAAATCGGGCAAAATTTGAGCAAGATTTACTCCAAATGAATCGCAATATGGGAGCAACTTTCTACAACGGTAGAGTTGTAGATTTAGACTTAACTTCCAAAGATGAACTTCATACTGTTGAGGTAAAACTTGAAGATGGTAAAATTAACCTCAAAGCCAAGCATGTAGTTGATGCTGCTGGTCGCCGTTTTCTAATTGGTAAAAAGATAGATAATGTAATTTTAGACCCGGAGGAATTATATGGAATTAATACCGGGTCATCGTGGGTTCATGTCAAGGGAATAGACCGGAGCATAATTGATAATGGCTATCATCCCGATACTTCAATCGCCAGTCATTATTACACTACAAATCATTGGTTTGGTCACGGTCATTGGATTTGGATGATTCCTCTTGGTAAATCTGGTAAAGAGTTATCAATTGGGGTTGTCTATCATCAAAATGTGATTCCTACTAAGGACATCAACACATTTGAGAAATTCAAAGCTTTCTTAAAAGAGAATCATACGCTTCTTTATCATCTCATTGAAAGTGGTGAATTTATTGACTTTAATAACCTACCAAGGTTAGCACATAAAAGTCGCAAAATGATTTCTGAAGATAACTGGTATGTGTTAGGTGATGCGGCTCACATGTTTGACCCTTTTTATTCTCCTGGGTTAAGCCTCACAGCTCTTGATATTGAAAGCGTTACTGAGTGCATTCGTGCTAAACTTGCCCAAGAAGCTGATGCCGAGAAAAAGCAAGCTTTCTACAATCGATTTTTAGTGACCAACTCTAACTCATATAACTACATTTATCAAAGGCATGAAAAGCATTTGGGTAATGCTTGTGCAATGAGTTGGCGTACTTACCTAGAGGATATGTTATGGTTTGGTGTTTTGCTGCCAATGTATATCGGTAAGTGGTTTCTTGATTTTGAATTTATTTCTCAATATGAGAGCATAGCTAATTTTCTTTTCTTCAAAAAGAATAGTCTGTTTGCTGGTTTTTATAAGATTTTAGACGAAGTTGTCGATCGCCAACTCAATATTGGTCTAATGGACTTTACTCGCAACGACCAATTATTCTTCAAGTACGGGCCTTTGCAATTTTTTGATGATTACTTGAAAAAGACCAAATTTGAGCCTTTGCGTTGTAATGTTTTTGCTGGAATTAAGGGAACTTTCCTGTTCTTTATCCTTGCCTCTGCGAAATTACGCTTCGCTGCCTTTGGCATTTTAGGAGTGTTATCTCCACGTAACATTTTCTTTACAATCCAATTATTAGCTTTATATCTCTACGTATCTATTGGCGAACGAATTTACCTGTTCAAGATGCGTAACGTGCCAGCTAACACTGCTGTTGACAGTATGAGGAAAGAGTTCAAAAACTACCAACATCAACCTCAGCTACGTTCTTGGAAGGAAGCAATCAAAGCTTAAAAATATTTGCTGTCTGATTTTCATCAGACAGCGATCGCCAGAATTTGTACAATAAAAAGGAGAAACAGTTCATGAACTCTACTGAAGAATTAGTTTATGATGTCGTGATTATGGGAGCCGGTTTTGCAGGTAACTGTCAAGCTAGACACCTATTACTAAAAAATCCCAGTATCAAGATAGCAATTATCGATCCCCGTTCTCCAGAAAGGACTACAAAAGATTTAAAAGTGGGTGAGTCTACTGTAGAAATTGGTGCAACTTTCTTAAGCAAAGAATTGGGTCTGCATGAATATCTGATTGAAAATCATTCTCCTAAACATGGATTGAATTTTCATTGGGCAAAAGACCCCAATCATACCAAAAATATAGATGACTATTATCATGTCGGAAATCGCACAGTTGCTATTGATACATTTCAACTCAACCGAGCGAAATTAGAGCAAGATTTACTCCAAATGAATCGAGAAATGGGGGCAATTTTCTATAATGGTCGAGTTGTAGATGTAGAATTAACACCCAAAGATGAACTGCATACAGTTCAGGTTAAACTTGAGAAAAATCAAATTAACCTGAAAGCTAAGCACCTAGTTGATGCTGCCGGTCGTCGCTTTATTATTGGTAAAAAAACTGATAATTTAATCTTCGACCCCGAACAACTTTATGGGATTAATACTGGTTCTGCGTGGCTGCGTGTGAAGAATATAGACCGCAGCATTATTGACAATGGCTATCATCCCGCAACTTCCGCAGCTAGCCGTTACTATGCTACTCATCACTGGTTTGGTCACGGTCATTGGATTTGGATGATTCCTATCGACAAACATGATAAAGAGTTATCGATTGGAATTGTTTATCACAAAAATGTCATTCCTAGCCAAGAGATCAATACTTTAGAGAAGTTCACCAATTTCTTAAAAGCTAACCATACTGTTGTCTCTAATCTCATTGAAAGTGGCGAACTGGTTGATTTTAATCACTTACCAAGATTGGCACATAACAGTAAGCAAATTATCTCGCAAGATAATTGGTATGTGTTAGGTGATGCAGCTCACATGTTCGATCCTTTTTATTCTCCTGGCTTAACCCTAACAGCTCTGGCAATTGAAAGTACCACGGAAATCATTTGTGGTAAACTTGCTGGCGAACCTGATGTTGAGCAAAAGCAAGAATTTTACAATCGTTTTTTGCTGACAAATGCTCGCACGTATAACCAAATTTATCAGAAACATGATAAGCATTTAGGAGATGCTAGTGTGATGAGTTGGCGAATTTACATGGAAAATATGTTCTGGTTTGGCATATTAGTTCCCATGTATATAGGTAAGTGGTTTTTGGACTTTGATTTTGTTTCGCAGTACCAAAAAATTGCTGATTTTATCTTCTTTGGTAAAAACAGTATTTTTACTGAACTATATCGGTTATTTGACCAATTGGTTGAGAGAAAAATTAATATTGGCGTTATAGATTATACACGAGCCGATCAATTGTTCTGGAATTATGCCCCTACCAAAACCTTTGATGATTTTCTACCAAATACAAAGTTTGAGGCTCTGCGTTGTAATGTGTTTGCAGGGATGAAAGCAACTTTCTTCTTCCTGATTTTTTATTATCTAAAACTACGCTTCAAAGGATTTGGAATTTTAGGCGTTCTAGCTCCACGTTGCATATTCCGGGTATTGCAATTACTTGCATTGTATATATACGTTGGCATGGGCGAACAAATTTATTTGTTTAAAACCCGTAATCTTCCAGATAACACCTTCATTAATCAAATGAGGCAAGACTTTAAAAATTACCAATATAAGCCTCAACTACAACCTTGGTTTTAAGGTATGGAAATCTAGATACTTCTAGATTTATCTAAATGCGACATTTTCTACAGCGTTTGGAATAATGTAGTTCTCTGAGGATGTTTGAGAAATAGTAAATTTGACTCTGCTAGCATTTTATAAAATTCCGGCTATACGCAGGGCTTCAAGAATATAATCCCATGTCTCTGCTGTCAAATTGTGTGTAATTGCTCAACATCCTCAAACACCCACCACAGTATTGAGTCTTTCATGTCATCTAGTGTATCCCGTTACCAAACTTTAGTGGATAATCTCCAGTCGATGAGTGACGTTGATATAACATCGATCTCTAATTCACACTGGAACGGGTTAAAAAAAATACCATATCAAGTCGAGCAGCAAGTTAAGTTTCTACGTCTAGCAGCAGAAGTTGAATTGCTATTACAGCGTCTGCAAAAGATAAATCAGCAACGCTTGGCTACTGCTAACTGCGATCGCAACCTTGCAACATAATAGATACAAAATATACCCAATTAATGCCTGTAATCAATGAGAAAGAGTACTCTCGTGACTTTGTGGATAAAAATTAGAGGAAATAGAATATGACCCAGTTGCTGAAGCGTCGTCAGTTTATTCAAGGTACGATAGGTGCGGCTGCCAGCATAGGTTTATCTAACCTGAGAGTGCAGGCTCATAAGTTTCATGGGTCTAATGAATACATTGAAGCACTCGTTATTGGTAGTGGTTTTGGTGGAGGGGTAGCATCATTGCGCTTGGGTGAGGCCGGAATTGAAACTATTGTATTGGAGCGCGGCCGACGATGGACAATCACTGACGCTGGCAATACTTTTAGCCCCTACGACAAGGTTGATGGTCGCGCGGCTTTTTTAAGTCCAACGGCCTTGTTCTTTAATGCTGGCACTCCTATCGACATTTACACTGGCATTCTGAGTGGGAAGTTGGGAGTAGGAAATAGTATTGGTGCGTTGAATGGAGCTGGTGTTGGCGGGACTTCACTTGTATACGGCGGTATCACCTCTCAGCCAACAGAAAGGTTGTTTTACGAGGTTTTTCCACGTTCAATCAAGTATTCGGAACTGGATTCTATCTATTATCCACGAGTACGCTCCATCCTGAAGGCAACTCCCATTCCAGATGATATTCTTCAAACTCCTTACTACTTATCCAGCCGCATTTTTCTAGAGCAGGCAGCCAAAGCAGGTTTAAAAGCCCGAAAAATTCCTATTGCCTTTGATTGGGATATCGTTCGGCAGGAAATCACAGGTAAAAAGAAACCTTCAATTATTTCAGGTCAATATTACTACGGTGCTGAAAGTGGCGCAAAAAACAGCGTAGACCGCAACTATCTGAAAATGGCAGAGAAAACGGGTTATGTCGAAATCCGACCCTTGCACGTCGTAACTGAAATCAGCGAATTCAGAGATAAGCTCTACCGGGTTGTTTGCAATCAAATTAACGAGAAAGGAGAAGTGCTTGCCCAAAAGCATTTTATTTGTCGGTACTTGTTTTTAGCAGCTGGTTCAATTGGCACTACAGAGTTATTGGTACGTGCCAGAGAAGAACGGACTTTACCCCGCCTCAGTTATCAAATTGGGTTCGGATGGGGAACTAATGCCGATTCAGTGACTACCGTGATTAGCAACAAACAAACTAATCCGACTTTTGGAACTCCAGGAGTGGTAGCGATTGAGCATTTTGATAACCCGATTGCTCCAGTACTACTTGAACCATTTCCTATTCCCTCAGTACCTCAAGGTGCTGCTATTATTCTCGGTCAGGGAATCACTAAGCCAGAGGGTTATTTTAGTTACAATGCTTCTACTAAATCAACGGATTTATTCTGGCCTTCTACCTCCCCTAACAATCAAAAACTGGCTAAGGCTATTGAGTATACATACCAACTGATTAATCAAGCAAACGGTACAAGTTTGGCCGGGCCACCTGACTTTAGTTCCACAGGCCACCCCCTGGGCGGTGCAGTCATTGGACAAGTATGCGACACCTATGGGCAAGTTTACGGGTATCGTAACTTGTTTATTGTTGATGGTTCTCTGATTCCAGCCTCCTCAGCTTGTGCTAATCCCTCACTCACTATAGCGGCTTTAGCGGAACGCAGTATGGATCGCTTTCTCAATGACATAGGTAAACATTCCCGCAGGTGGTAAACATTCCTGCAAGTGGACAACAGAATTAGCTATAGCCTGACAAAGTAAGATTGTATAAAATTGATGCAGGACATCAGCGCAAAAACGTCAAAAATCAGAGGATATCCCTCAATGTTCATCAACACTAAAAAATTAATTTTCCATCGGCAGTTTCAGTCAATTATTGCACCTGTTGTTGGTATTGCAGTCATGTTATGTGTGTGGCATTTACTCAGCTTAAATCCTCAAACATCACTGCCTTCTCCATTTCAGGTGACAACCGATACTTGGGGTTTAATTATCGATCCCTTTTTTAACAAAGGAGGCAATAACAAAGGATTCTTCTGGCTGATTCTTGCTAGCTTAGAACGAGTGGCTTTTGGCTACTCCCTAGCTGCAATCGTAGGCATTTCTATTGGTTTTATCATTAGTCTCAATAAATTTACTAAAGACGCGATCGACCCAATCATTCAAATATTGCGTCCAGTCGCGCCTCTGGCTTGGCTCCCTCTGGCTCAAGCTATCTTTCTAAAACCAAATCCTTCCGCTATCTTTGTCATCTTTATAACGGCAATTTGGCCGATTATCCTGAACACTGCTTTGGGCGTACAACTGATTCCTAGAGATTACACCAATGTCTCTAAGATTTTAGGACTGACAAGTTTTGAAAACTTTCTGAAAATTCAATTACCTGCCACACTTCCCTACATTTTTACAGGATTAAGAATTGCGCTTGGTTTGTCTTGGTTAGCTGTTGTTGCAGCTGAGATGTTGCTTTCTGACGATGGCATCGGTTTTTTCATTGTAGATGCCTACAACAATTCAAACATTAGTGAAATCATTTTGGCAATTATTTACTTAGGTGGAGTAGGTTTATTCCTAGATAAGATTATGGGTTATTTATCCTTCAAATTAACTCCACAAGAGTAAGTTATGAGAAGGCAGAGGCTAGAAAGCAAACCCATAAATTCAAAGAAAAAAACACTCAATTCATTACAGTAAGGAGCCTCAAATATGTCTAGTTTTGTGGAAATTAGAGGGGTAGCGAAGGAATTTAAACTACCCAATGGTAATAAAAATCTTGTCCTGAAAAACATAGATTTGGAAATCAGACCAGGAGAATTTGTTTCCTTGATCGGTCATTCAGGTTGTGGTAAATCTACCTTACTTAATATTGTGGCTGGATTAGATAAACCAACACAAGGCTATGTACAAATTGATGGTCAACTGATACTTAGACCTGGTTCAGACCGGATGATGGTGTTTCAGAATTATTCTCTCTTACCTTGGTTAAGTGCTTGGGATAATGTGGCCTTAGCTGTCAATAAGGTCATGCGTCATAAATCCAAGAAAGAACGCCATCAGTTGATTGCCCATACCCTGGAAATGGTCGGACTCAAAGATGCCATTCACAAAAAACCCACACAACTTTCTGGGGGGATGAAGCAACGAGTGGCGTTAGCCCGTGCCTTAGCTATTAAGCCTAAGTTGCTATTGTTAGATGAACCGTTTGGAGCATTGGATGCACTCACCCGTAGTAATTTGCAAGCTGAATTGATGTATATCTGTAGTACAAACAATATTACTACGATGATGGTTACTCATGATGTGAATGAAGCACTGTTGCTTTCCAATCGTGTAGTGATGTTGAACAACGGCCCTGGTGCTACCATTGAGCAAATTTTAGCAGTGCCATTTCCATATCCTCGACTCCCAATAGAGATTATGGATAGCAGTAACTATCATCACCTACATCATAAACTCATGCAATTTCTGCATCATCAGCAGCAAGTTAAGTATATAGAAAGTCAAATTGTCAAAACTTTACCCAAAGCTGTTTAATATTTTGCCACAGGAACTTTGAGCGGTAAACCAATTTTGAGACTCATTCTTCACTTTTATGACTCTGCATCTTCTGTGGTTTTTTATTTAATAGGTATCTCCGAAAAATAATTTCAACCTCTGCTCCTGTCTAGGTGAAAACTTAATTTTTAGAGATGACTAATCCATCAAAGTTTCTTTGGTAAATCAAGTAGATATATATAGTTGTTTTATTCACTTTCAAAAGGTGAATTAATATGACAAAGTTTTCCAGACGCAAGTTTTTAGTAACAACAAGTGCAGCAGCTCTACTGACTCAAACCATAACCCATCGCCCCACTTCTGGCTCTACTTTTACTCAATTAAGTTCAGGTGTATATGCTGGTGAAAGCGATACTCCTGAGGTGCAAAAAGTCACACTGGGCTTCGTCCCTGTGACTAGTTGTTCTCCTTTAATCATTGCCAAAGCTAAGGGCTTTTTTGCTAAGTATGGTATGCCTGATGTTCAGGTAAAGAAGCAGCCATCTTGGGCTGTTCAACGGGACAAACTGATGTTAGGCTCATCTGATGGTGGCTTGGATGGCGCTCATTTACTTTTTAATATGGCATATCTGATTGCCACGGGAGAGATTAGCTATCGTCGGAAAATTCCGATGTATATCTTGGCTCGCCTGAATGTGAATGGACAAGGGGTTTCACTTGCTAAGGCTTATAAGGAGTTAAACGTTGGTTTGGATAGCTCCGCTCTCAAATCAATATTTGAGCAGAAGACTAGGGTTGGAGAAACTGTGCGTTGTGCTGTTCCTTTTCCCAGATGTACAGGGGACTTTTTCATGCGTTGGTGGCTAGCTTACGGTGGTATCGATCCTAGTAGGGATTTATCATTGGTTACAATGCCACCTCCGCAAATGGTAGCTAACATGCGAGCAGGTAGTATGGATGCCTTCTCTTGTGTAGATCCTTGGCATCAACGACTGATCAAAAAGGGGTTTGGATATTCAACTGTAACTACTGGAGAATTGTGGAACAATCACCCTGAAAAAGCGCTGGTAATGCGTGGTGACTGGGTAGATAAGCATCCCAAGGCAGCAAAAGCAATGCTTGCAGCAGTCTTGGAAGCTCAGATGTGGTGCGATCGCCCTGAAAATAAGGAGGAAATGGTAAGTATTCTCTCACAGCGCCAATGGATGGGAGTCAAAAGCGATCTACTTCGCGATCGCTTACTGGGTAAGTTTGATTACGGAAACGGGCGGGTGGTAGAAAACAGTCCTCATGCGATTAAATTCTGGCGTGACAGTGCTTCCTACCCGTACAAAAGTCATGACCTGTGGTTTCTAATTGAGGATATGCGCTGGGGATATCGCTCACCAGAATTTGAAACTAAACCTTTAATTGAGGCTGTCAATCGTGAAGATTTATGGCGGGAAGCAGCAAAATTAATTGGTCAGGAAAAAGCAATTCCACCAAGCACATCACGAGGCGTGGAGAAATTTTTTAATGGTTTGGAATTCGATCCTCAAAATCCTCAAGCTTATTTAAATGCTCCTACCATCAGAAAAGTTGGATGAGAAGGCAGGAGGCAGAGGGCAGAAGGCAGAAGGAAAACTCCATAAATAAATCAAATCGCGCAGCACCGCAAGCGGATCGTGGCGGTTTAGGTTTAAGCAAAGACACCTTTTTTCTTGTACTTCGTGTCTCCTTAAAAAATCTTTTTACCTTTGTTCATAAATAAATTTAGGAGCTTGGAACCCTGTGACACAGAGCAGCAAAAATATAATTTATTCCTCCTGCCTCCTGCCTCCCGCCCTCTGCCTTTCTTTAGTCAATAAATGCAACTCCATGATTGTGATATCTTCATTTCAAGGAAAGTTACAGAATGAGGCATAGGAACTTTGTAAGAGAATATCTATCGAGTTTATTCGCTCGTCAGTTGATGCCAACTGCTTTTAAAGTAGCGCTATTTATCGGATCTCTCCTATTCACAATCAATCATGGTTGGGCAATTTTGACTGGTCATATGACATCTGAGCGTTGGATTTCTGGAGGTTTGACTTACATTGTTCCTTATATGGTTAGCATTCACGGTCAATACATTGGTAGAAAAGGACTGTTGCAAAAAATGTGAATTTAATAAGTAGGGTTGGGAATTTAAAAACGTCAAAGCCAATCTGCCGCCGCAATGCTTATTTAACGTATATAACTACCAGTAGACTGAAGCGATCGTAGAAATTTTTTCGACTCTTACAGGATAGCTCCATGAAAATACAGCTAGCTTTCAAACCAACAGGATGGGCAAAAACTGGTGTTTTAATTACTGCTGCGTTAGTAACTGGTGCTGTAGCTACTTACTCTGTACTGCATTTCCAGTCAGTAACTTCCAGCCCCCCAGTTATTTCCCAAGCTGCTGTAATTACCCCTAATGCTGTGGCTGCGACAGGATATTTAGAACCTCAAGGAGAAGTGATTAAAATCTCAGCTCCAGCTTTTATGGAAGGTGCAAAAGTTCAACAACTGCTTGTTAAACAAGGATCTCAAGTCAAGTCAGGACAGGTGTTGGCGATTTTGGATAATCGCGATCGCTTACTGGCTGCTCTCAAACAAGCGCAATCACAAGTTAAAGTTGCCGAAGCTCGTCTTTTGCAAGTCAAAGCGGGAGCAAAAAAAGGTGATATAAACGCTCAAGATGCCAAGTTTGAGGGTACTCAAGCAGAATTAGAAGGGCAAATTGCCACCCAGAGAGCGACTATTGCTAGCTTAGAGGCAAAGTTAGCAGGGGAAAGAAACGCTCAAAAAGCAACTATTGAACGCATTAAGGCTGAATTAGAAAATGCTCGGATCGATTGCGATCGCTATCAAAGCTTATATCAACAAGGGGCGGTTGCAACTCAACAGCGAGATAGTTTTTGCTTACAACAAAACACCACACAAGAAACTCTCAAGGAAGCACAAGCAAATCTCGATCGCATTGTTAGCACAAATCAAGAGCAGATCGTGGAAGCTCAAGCCAATTTAAATCGCACCATAGCCACGAATCGCAAACAAATCAAGGAAGCACAAGCGACTCTTAATTCAGTAGCAGAAGTCCGTCCGGTGGACGTAAAACTGGCCCAGTCGGAACTTGAAGCAGCACAAGCAGCTGTGGAACAAGCGCAGGCTGAATTAGATTTAGCTTATGTGCGATCGCCTCGAAATAGTCGGATTATTAAAATTCATACTTGGCCTGGCGAACTAATTGGTAGTGACGGAATTTTAGAATTAGGTAAAACTGACCAAATGTATGTAAAAGCAGAAGTGTATGAAACAGATATCACTAGAGTCCGCGTCGATCAAATAGCAACTATTAAAGCGCAGGGAGTCATAGAGGAATTAAAAGGAACAGTCGAGGAAATTGGGTGGAAGATTAGCACTAAAAATGCCCTAGGTACTGACCCAGTTGCAGATGCAGATGCCAGAGTAGTAGAAGTAAAAATTCGCTTAAATCCAGAATCTAGTCAACAAGTTGCCAGCTTAACTAATTTACAAGTGAATGTAATCATCAACACAGTTGATTCTCAGACCAGTAAGAGTAATTAATTTAGCAATCTTAGTAGAAGAATATGGAAAAACAGTACTATTTCAAGAAAAACAAAATAAGTTTGCACTCTCCTAACTGCTCCAAATAATCACAATTCACGCCTACTTAATTTTAATCAAATACTATGTTTAGTAAAATACCTACAGCCTGGTTACAACTGAGATATCAAAAAGTTAGGCTGATAGTTGCGCTTTCGGGAGTAATTTTTGCTGTTGTGATTATCTTTATGCAGCTTGGTATCCGCGATGCCTTATTTGATAGTGCCGTCCGTCTGCATAAAGGATTAGAGGGAGATTGTTTTTTAATCAGTCCCCGTTCTACTTCTTTAATTGCTATGGAAACATTTTCGGAAAGACGTTTAGATCAAGTATTGGCGTTTGCAGAAGTTGATTTTGTCGCTCCTATATATTTAGACTTTGCTCAGTGGAAAAACCCTGAAACTAGAAATTATTGGCGAAATCTCTATGTAATTGGTTTTGATTTACGTTATCGCATATTCAATTTGCCAGGAGTTAATGAGAATATTGAAGCTCTCAAAATACCTGATACAGTTCTATTTGACCGCAATTCTCGCTCTGAATTTGGCCCTATTGTTTCAGATTTTAAGCAAAAAAAGACTGTAACTACAGAAGTTAATAGCAGGGGTAATAATCGCAAAATTGATGTAGTAGGTTTGTTTGAGTTGGGAACATCTTTTGGTTCTGATGGTAATTTAATGGTGAGTCATGTAAATTTCTTAAGAATTTTTAGTAACCGTCAAAAAGGTTTCATTGATGTTGGCTTAATTAAATTAAAACCAGGAACAGATATTCAAATTTTTATCAAGCAGGTTGAAAATTACTTACCTCCAGATGTTAAAGTTCTTTCCAAACAACAGTTTATCCAATTTGAGAAAAACTATTGGCAGAGTAGTACAGCTATTGGATTTATCTTTAATTTAGGAGTAGGTTTAGGACTAATTGTCGGGATGGTAGTTGTCTATCAAATTCTCTATACAAATGTTTCTGAGCATTTACCTGAATACGCAACACTCAAGGCAATGGGATATCAACATAAATATTTATTATCGATGGTTTTACAACAAGGTTTATTTATTGGCATTTTAGGTTATATTCCAGGTTTTCTAATTTCTATACTTCAGTATGAAATCACCAAAAAAGCTACGCTTCTTCCTGTAGAAATGACATTTAATCGGGCTATCTTTGTCATTCTAGCAACTATTATTATGTGTTTTATTTCCGGTGCAACTGCGGTAGGTAAACTCAAATCAGCAGATCCTGCTGATATTTTTTAATAATATATATCTATGGAATCTGTAATTTCTATTCGTAATCTCAATCATTATTTTGGTAATGGTAATTTAAAGAAGCAAGTATTATTTGATATTAAATTATATATAAATCCTGGAGAAATTATAATTATGACTGGGCCTTCGGGGTCGGGAAAAACCACTTTACTATCATTAATTGGTGCTTTACGGTCAGTTCAAAAAGGAAGTCTCAACATTTTCAATAAAGAAATTAATGGTGCTAATGAGGAGCAAATGGTGCAAACTCGACGTTTTATTGGTTATATTTTCCAAGCTCATAATTTATTGCCATTTATGACAGCAAGACAAAATGTCCAAATGTCAATTGAACTACATGAAGATGTTAATAAAGAAGAAGCCAGAATTAAATCTGAAGCAATACTTGCAGAAGTGGGACTGGAAGAAAGAATCAATTATTACCCCGAAAATCTCTCTGGCGGACAAAAACAACGGGTAGCGATCGCTCGTGCATTAGTTAGTCATCCCAAGTTAGTTTTAGCTGACGAACCAACTGCTGCATTAGACAAAAAAACTGGTCGAGACGTTGTTAACCTCATGCAGCGTTTAGCAAAAGAACAAGGATGTACCATCTTACTGGTGACTCACGACAATCGCATTTTGGATATCGCCGATCGCATTGTTGAGATGGAAGATGGTCGCTTAATATCATGACTGGATTTAGAAGAGTTTCCGGTGCGAAACTCCAGAAACAACTTAAAAATAAATGGAGCTAAATATGGGCGCAAGATGGCAAAAGCGATTATACACCCGCTATGGCCCTTGGGCGGTAGTAACTGGTGCATCCTCAGGCATCGGTCGTGAGATAGCACTCAAGCTGGCTGAGGCAGGGCTAAATCTCGTTTTGAGCGCGCGCAGCCAAGAAGTACTAGAGCAAATGGCAACCGATCTCACCACTCGGTATAGTATAGAGGTTCGGGTTGTTAGACTCGACTTGGCTCTGGAGACAGGAGTCGAAACTTTAGAAAATGCTACCCAGAATTTAGATGTCGGTTTGCTAATCGCATCTGCTGGTTTTGGGACTTCGGGATCGTTTCTCAATTCCCAACTGGAACAAGAGATAGAAATGCTCAACGTTAACTGCCGTGCGCTTTTGGAGTTGAGCTGGTACTTTGGGCGGCGGTTCGCAAAGCGTGGTGGCGGCGGTATGGTGCTGATGAGTTCTATCGTGGGATTCCAGGGTATGCCCTTCGCTGCCCACTACGCAGCAACCAAGGCCTACGTGCAGACGCTAGCCGAGGCACTGTATGTTGAACTTGCGCCTATGGGAGTTGATGTCCTCGCTTCTGCCCCAGCCCCAACAAACAGCGGCTTCGCTAGCCGCGCTGGTATGCGGATGGGGATGGCAATGAACCCTGCGGACGTGGCTCAACCAACGTTAAATGCCTTGGGTCGCAAGTCCACAATATTGCCAGGGCGACTATCAAAGCTACTGATATACTCCCTCTCCACGTTACCTCGGTGGGCGCGGGTGCGGATTATGGGTGGGGTGATGGACGGTATGACCAAGCATCAGCGAAGGGACAATAATCTTGGACTGGGAAAAGGTTGAATGTCTTGAAAATTGGTAGTAGAGGTGTAGGGACAAGAAATTTTATGTAGTAAATTACACATTTACTATATGAGTATTTAGCTAAAAATGTTGTTATTGGGACTTAGACAAAAAATCCCAATGAAAATCACTCAAATGTATATATAGAAAGACTTTGACATAGTTAAGCCTAGTTTCTTGATACATCTAGGTTTCAGGTGTTTTTGGGCATTTGGTGTATTTTCCTTGCTCTGCATGGGTTTGAGGCTTATTTTTTGCTCAAAAATGTTTAAGTCCTTTTAGTGTCACGAAGTATGAATCTGGGCGTAGAGACGTGGCACTGCAACGTTTATACAAGGGTTATTGAATAACGCAACATCGTTTTCATACATGGATGGCTCATACCATTTCCCAAAATAATGATACAGATCCAAACCCAGGAACCTAGACTAAATGGGACTTTCTTAATTACGAATTACGAATTACGAATTGGTATGAGGTCTTATCCGTGGGTTTTAACCGCAATACTGAAGAGATAGACAATGAAACGCAGAAATATTCTCATGAGTGCTGGCGCATTCGCAACGATGGGTGCGACTTTCTTACTGGACTCGCAACTGAAAGCCCATGAAAAAATAGAAAACCAAAACCAGCATTTTGGTCGCATGAAGCAGTACATCAGGACAGGGTATGTACGCACAACGCGGCACAAGAGTTTTTATCTTGAGGCTGGGCCAAGAAAACATAGGTCGGCGATCGTCTTTGTTCATGGGTGGCCCGAAATTTCTTGGGCTTGGCGGAATCAGCTCCTGGCATTCTCGTCACTTGGTTTCCGCGTTGTTGCGCCAGACCTTCGTGGGTGCGGTCAGTCGAACCTCTACAGTACCCATTCCGCTTATGCACAACGCGAGATCGTTCAAGACATGCTCGAATTGGTTGATTCTCTAGACATCGATCGCGCGATCTGGGTTGGGCATGATTGGGGCGCACCCGTAGTTTGGAACATCGCTAGCCATCATCCCAACCGTTGTCATGGCGTTGTCGCTCTCACTGTTCCGTATGACACGCTTGAACGTGGGGTTGAAAGATTAAGAGAGTTTATTGACCGAACAGTTTACCCCGAAATTCAATTCCCGTATGGACAATATGAATACTACAAGTTTTATCAAGAGAACTTTGATATCGCAACGCAAGATTTTGAAGCAAATATCGAGAATACGTTTAAAATCCTATTGCGTCGGGGCGACCCAGCACAAGCTGGCAAGCCTTTCCCGACGGCCTTCGTTCGACTGCAAGGCGGGTGGTTTGGCCCTACTCGCGTAGCACCAGATGTACCTCTGGACACTTCTATTCTCACACCATCCGATCTCGCTATCTATGTTGACGCATATCAACGCACTGGTTTTGTCAGTGTGAATTCTCTATACATGAACGATGCGAACAATCTAGTGTATGCCAATGAAGCTATGAACAATGGCGTACTCAAAATGCCAGTTCTTTTCCTGGCGGGTACTTACGACTACATCAACGATACGGTAAGAACCAATCTTATAAACCCGATGAAAAAAAAATGTCGTCGCCTGACAATTAATCAGATCGATTCGGGTCATTGGATGCAGCATGAACGTGCTGAGGAGGTTAACAAGCTTTTATCCAGATGGATTGCCATTAACTGTCCCTCAATATGGGGCAGATATAGCGCAGGGGAAATGCATCTTATTTCCTAACAAAAATTAATGTAAGTTCGACGGATTGAAAAAGGGACAAGTGCCGCGCTATTGATTTTGGGCGATCGCAATCATCATTGTGTATTTTCTTGGCTAATCAGCTTTTAACCCACCTCTAGCTAGGATGCTTGTTAACAGACTTAAACATTTCATTAAGACCGCTCCAAAGGCAGAGGAGCAGAGTAGAGGGTTTGCAGGTTTTACCTCAAAGATTATGAGGCAACTTACTAGGCGCAACAGCTTACAAGCTAGCTTGGAAGGCGTTTCTGACGCTTTACCATTCTTGTTGATATTTTGACTAGACGCTGGAATGTTCGTACAGTCTTGCCCAGTTTCTCTGCTGAATATCAAGATAATCCAGATGCCTATCTTAACCTCGTTTTATAGCTGGTTTTTCTGGGTTTTAGCAACCCAACGCCGCATTACAGCACTTACCGATGTTATGAGGTACAATAACATCGGTAAGTGCTGTATTAACCTGATTCTTGCCCACTGTAGAACCACTACCTTCCCTTTGTTCAACTCCCATACTTTCAAGGTTTTATCTTGTGAACCAGAAACTACTTGCTGTCCATCGGGTGTCACCGCTACAGCATTTACCCAGTTAGTATGACCAGAAAAGGTGTGTAGTAATTTACCACTTTTAAATTCCCATACTTTTAGGGTTTTATCACGTGAAGCAGAAATTACTTGCTGTCCATCGGGTGTCACCGCTACAGCCACAACCCTGTCATTATGACCTGATAAGGTACGTAGTAATTTACCACTTTTCAATTCCCATACTTTCAGGGTTTTATCACGTGAGGCAGAAATTACTTGCTGTCCATCGGGTGTCACCGCTACAGCCACAACCGATTGCGTATGACCAGACAAGGTATATAGTAATTTACTGCTTTTCAACTCCCATACTTTCAGGGTTTTGTCAGCTGAACCAGAAACTACTCGCTGTCCATTGGGTGTTATTGCTACAGCCCATACTATGTCAGTATGTCCGTTTATGGTATGCAATAATTTACTACTTTTCAATTCCCATATTTTCAGAGTATTGTCAGCTGAACCAGAAACTACTTGCTGTCCATTGGGTGTAACTGCTAAACCAGTTACCCAGTCAGTATGACCGGACAAGTTGTGTAGTAACTTGCCGCTTTTCAACTCCCATACTTTCAGGGTTTTGTCCCGTGAAGCAGAAATTACCTGCTGTCCGTTGGGTGTAACTACTACTCCCCAAATCAGCTCAGTATGACCTGATAAAGTACGTAGTAATTTGCCGCTTTTTAATTCCCATACTTTCAGGGTTTTGTCCGATGACGCAGAAACCACTTGTTGTCCGTCGGATGTTACAGCTACAGACTCAACCGAGCTTGTATGACTTTGTAAAGTCCAAAGAAAGTAAAATCCACCCAAAGCCGCCAGGAACAGTGCCAGCAAAAAAACCGCTACGGGTGTCATAAGATAAAGACTGCGGTAAGCAGAAATACCCCAAGTGCGACGAATTTTACTCACTCCCCACAGTTGATAGCATTCTGGTGCAGCTTGGTACAGGTAGCAGTGAAATGCGGGTTGATTGCAAATACCTGCTAGAGGAGATGTTTCATTAGAGCAATCATCAAACAAATCTTTGAGGGGAGAACGGCTGGCAATCACTAATGACAGAGGTGAATCAGAATCTCCAGCCAGTCCTCGCAATTCGCTACGCAAATTCCAAGTAAAGCTTTCCTTGCAAGTCATTTTCTCAATTTCATCTATGCAAAGAATGTGGCGTTTGCCCCGTAAATTACGCGCTAATTTATATCCTCGACAGTTATCAATTTTCAATTTCTCACATAACGCTTCAAAAAATTCTAGTTCGTTGTGAATAATTTGCATATCTATATAGATAAATGCCTCAGATGGAAGTTGTAAGCGTTCTGCTCCCCACTGACAAATCATCGATAAAATAGAAGACTTCCCAATCTGCGTTTCTCCCACCAGCGAAAGGTTAGAGCCTTTGCTCAGTTCCTCAAAAATCTGACGGATTAACTCTTCACGGTTAAAAAACTTAGTAGGGTCGGTAATGCGTCCGCGAAGTCCAAAGGGATTCTCTTTTGGGAGCATCCCAGTTTTTTGCAAAGAGGGCGAAAATCAGTCAGTCTAGGTAAGACGAGTGTATTTAACTACCGATGACCCCAGAACAAAAGCAAGCTCTTCAAGAACATATTCAAGCGATCGCTAAACTACTGTACGAAGATACGTCACTAGAAAGACTAACAAACCTTGGAGGAATTGAAGAGGCAGTGCGAAGTCAAATGCAGAAGCACGTCATGCCAGAAGTAGGGGTTTTTTTATCGAAACGATTACAGGCACAAGCGCAGGATATCAACGACGACTGAAAAGTATTTTGGGAGA
>LXQD01000259.1 GCA_003326215.1 Nostoc minutum NIES-26
TTGTAATGCTTCGTAGATGCTTGGCCACTTACGTCTAAATGCTGGTGATAGCGATAAATCTGCCAAACTGTATGCGTTCCGAGTCAGCAATACTGCATCCATTAATTCAAATGTTGCATCATGCGCTCTTCCTAAATAACTGTACGCTGCTTGACGAAACTCCTCTAATTTGGCACGGTTCATATTGGCAGATGAGAATTGGTGGTTCTTTTCTCAGCTTCTGCTAATAGGGGGCCTGTGTTCAAGCACACCCCTTATTTTTTCGTCGTCACACCGCGAACTAGTCTAAACTCCAGTAAGTAGGGAAACATAATTAATGACACAATGTCATTGCACTAAGCAAAGCCATATCCAAAAGGTTTTATGCAGCGTATTTCTTTGGAGAACCTGAGAGGTTGTTTGAAAAGTGGTTGGCTGTGATTTTAGGCACTTATCGATCCCCCCTAACCCCCCTTTTTAAGGGGCAGGGCTGTTTCATTCTAAAAAGGAAAAAAGTAATTTAATATCATGGGCGCAATGTCGTATTGCTCTTGTTAGGGAATCAAAACCATTGTGAGGCAAGAGATTAATCACAAAACTACGAATAATCGAGAAATTAGCAGCAGCATAGCCATCAACCATTTGGGCAGAGTCTTCATCAAACACAACATGTTTTACCCAATGAAGACGATTTTCCACACCCCAGTGACCACGAATGCCTTGAGCAAAATCCGATGCTGGAATGGTGAGTGAACTAATATAGTATGCGGTTTCTTGATCG
>LXQD01000260.1 GCA_003326215.1 Nostoc minutum NIES-26
AGGTAATGGTAAGAATGCTAAATATGTGTTTTCACCACTGCCAAATCAAAGAAAGACATCTAATATCAGCCTCAACAATACAAAACTGAGTATCAAATGTCAGTCAGTCGAAGGAATGACCTGTCAGCCTCCAAAAAACCAAAATGTTATACAGATGGGGTTTTTGTGATGTCAATACATAAGCCACCAGTTGTCAAATACCCGATTAAGGTTCAGAGAGGAAATTCACAAAAGATAGTTTATCGGACTATCAAAAATATTCAACAACTCAAAAATAATCAGCAGTAAAAACCACATGTACAAAAACCAAATTGTACTGGTAGAGCATAGGCACAGAGAACAAATCAACCATTGGGATTTTACTTGCAATCAATCGGAATGTAAAAGTCCCACTATCACGACCAATGGTGATGACGGTCAAGGGAACCTCAATAGAAAAGCCCCATCACTAAAAGTTTACAATTAAATCTTAATAATTTAGGAGTTTTTAGTCTCACAACTCCTGAATTATTACTTCAAACAATTTCAGCCATCAGAAATATGAAAACCAAAAAGAGCAACAGAATTTCTGCTGATAACTCCAATGCCTGTTTGTTGTTTCTCAAGAACAGAGGTGGACGAGCTAAATTATCAGAGCTAACTTTTAGCAGAGATATAATTCAGTCCTTAATAACCAAGAACATAGCCAAAGTTACAAACACGGGAATAGGCTACTATCTAGAACTGGAGAAAAAGTCATGAAACTAAATCCTGTTTATGA
>LXQD01000261.1 GCA_003326215.1 Nostoc minutum NIES-26
GTGGTGCTTTTTTGGTTTCGCTTTTTTTGTGGATATCTCCAGACGGGGGTTTCGATGAATTAGAACTATCTAAATCTCTACTAACTTTTAAACGCTCTATTTCTTGCTGTAGTTCTAGGATTATTTTTTGTAATTCACGTATTACCTTGTTCTGCTCAATAATTATCTCTACCAGTTCTTCTTTGGACAACTGGCTCAAACTTTCTCGATCTAAATCTTGAGGCAGGTTTTGGTTCATATTTGTGATATTCCTCCTCAACTAGCCCCTTTGTCAATACTCTGCCACCTGAATCCTTACGCTAAATCTTTAATCACCCAGATGGATGAGTTGATTGCCGTCGCTACTGGAGAGCGGTGTAAGATTATGGTAGTTAAGCGGAATTATATTTTAGATGCTTATCGTAAAGGGCGTTTAAATTACGATAAAGCAATAAATAAAAAACTACCTATTCAGTAAACCAAAAAGTTTTTCTCTAAAGAGCGATCACTAAAATACTTATATTTTTTAATACTTTTTTATACAGAAGCCTTTAACGAGCAGACATAGTATAGATTATGATGACTTATGATTAGTTGCTTGAGAAATTATCAATATTAACCTGATGGAAGATAAATGCTTTCAACTACTTGATATTTACGCTGTAAGGCTTGAGATAAAAAGGCTAACATCTGTTTAAGTGTAAAAAGTGTGCGATAAATTAATCGACTTCCTTTCCTTTTACGACTGATTCTAGTCCAAAGAAAATTT
>LXQD01000262.1 GCA_003326215.1 Nostoc minutum NIES-26
TGAACAAGATAAAACATTGTTTCACCTAAGAACGGCAGATGTACCCCAGAAAGTGAAAGATCGAGCAGAAGTCATTAGATTGAGCGCACATGGATGGTATGTAGAGAAAATAGCGGCTCATTTTCATTGGACTGCACAAACAGTACGAGAAGTATTGCATAGATGGGAGCATCTTGGCTTAGAGGGACTTTGGGAGAAACCAGGGCGAGGAGGAAAATCAAGGTGGGCGGAAGCGGATATGGTGTTCTTAGAAAAATGCTTGGAGCAAGAACCACGTACATATAACAGCGTTCAGTTAGYCCAAAAATTAGAACAAGAACGCTCCGTTAAATTAAGTCCTGAATGGTTAAGACAGGTACTTAAAAAAAGGGGATCATTTGGAAACGAACTAGAAAAAGCCACAAAGGAAAACAAGACCCGGTAGTACAGCAAATCAAACAGGCTGACCTGAAGGGGTGACACAAAGGCTATAGAGCAGACTGGATAAGAGCCATAGCACGTAAACCTTTATGAAAATAAGGTAATTTACCAGGCTTTAAACGCATGAATTCATAGGCTAAATCAGCCCAAAATTCCATTGCACCTACCCATAAATGGCCATATAAACCAACCCAAAAGGCACTATGCCGACGGTGCAATCGCTTGAGTTCTTTGAGACGACCAACATATTTTTGTAATCCCATTTTGCAAGAGTTACGACCAGCTAAAATAGCACAAGTATAGGCAATAGCAATTAATAAAATC
>LXQD01000263.1 GCA_003326215.1 Nostoc minutum NIES-26
CCTAGAATACGCACTCTACCAGTTATGGACATCTTGGGGCATCACTCCCAAAACTGTCATGGGTCATAGTGTAGGTGAGTATGTAGCTGCTTGCGTGGCTGGAGTTTTTAGCTTAGAAGATGGAATCAAGCTGATTGCTGCACGGGGACGTTTAATGCAAGCGCTGCCAAAAGACGGAGAAATGGTGGCAGTGTTTGCCAATGAGAACAAAGTCCGCGCCGCCATTCAACCTTACAGCAAAGATGTGGCGATCGCAGCCATTAATGCTCCCAACAATCTGGTGATTTCTGGGAAATCCTCGGCAGTTGCGGCAGTAGTAGCCAGTTTGCTTTCTCAAAACATTGAAACAAAAAAACTGCCAGTTTCTCATGCCTTCCACTCACCATTAATGCAACCAATAAGCGCTGAGTTTGAGCAGATTGCCCAGCAAGTAACTTACTCACTACCACAATTAAATATAGTCTCGAATGTTACCGGGAAACTGATTACACAGGAAATTGCCACAGCACAATACTGGTGTCGTCACCTACAACAGCCAGTAAGGTTTGCCGTCGGCATGGAAACCCTTGATCAGCTGGGATATGAAATCTTTGTGGAAATTGGCCCCAAGCCGACATTGTTGGCAATGGGTCGCCAGTGTCTACCACAAAAAGAAGGAATTTGGCTGACTAGCCTGCATCCCAAGCATTCAGACTGGCAGCAAATGCTCCTGAGTTTGGCTAAGTTATACGTGTCTGGGGT
>LXQD01000264.1 GCA_003326215.1 Nostoc minutum NIES-26
CCAGAAATAATCAGAGGTGTCCGCGCCTCATCAATTAAAATCGAGTCTACCTCGTCAATTACGCAATAATTGAACGGACGTTGCACCACATCTGCCATTGATGTCGCCATGTTATCCCGCAGGTAGTCAAAGCCGACTTCGCTGTTGGTGACATAAGTGATATCGCAATCGTAGTTTTTCTGGCGTTCACTGGGAGTCATGCTTGACTGGATTAGCCCCACACTCAACCCCAAGAACCGATGCACCTGTCCCATCCATTCAGCATCCCGACGAGCCAGGTAATCGTTCACGGTAATGACGTGTACACCTTTACCAGTCAAGGCATTTAAATAACTTGGTAAGGTTGCTACGAGCGTTTTACCCTCACCAGTTTTCATTTCGGCAATTTGCCCTACGTGCAAAATGATACCGCCAAGGAGTTGGACATCAAAGTGCCGCAAGCCTAACACTCGCCGTCCTGCTTCCCGAACAACGGCGTAAGCTTCTGGCAAAAGGTCATCCAGGGCTTCACCTTTGGCGAGTCGTTGTTTAAATTCGACGGTTTTACCTTTTAGCTCCTCATCGGAAAGAACCTTAATTTCTTCCTCTAAAAGGTTAATGTCAGTAACAGAAGGTGGGTATTGTTTAAGCTTACGAGCGTTGGGGTCGCCCAACAAAAGTTTTAGCATGGCAGATTATAGAACTGAATCAAGGGGGATGGGGATTAAAGGTTCGGCATTGATTATAAA
>LXQD01000265.1 GCA_003326215.1 Nostoc minutum NIES-26
AGTTGAGCCGACTAAAGCTTTATTTGCTAATTGTAAGGGGAAACAAGCACAAAATTTTTGTCATTATCTCGATAAACATAGTGAGCGCATTATTAACTACGAATACCATCAAGCTGAACAAATTTGTTCGATTGGTTCTGGTTCGGTTGAATCTGCCGTTAAGCAAATTGACCGTCGAACCAAGATTTCAGGCGCACAATGGAAACGAGAAAATGTATCTCAAGTCCTTGCTCATCGCACTGCTTACCTCAATGGTTTATTGTCGGTTTGAGCAACTTCAAAAAGTGAGATGCTCCCTTTAATAACTGAATGCGATCGCAGTTTCAGTATTATATAGCTCAGTTATATTAGTTCAAACTATTAACACTAAAAAGCGCCCCCCCATTTGGAGAGCGCCTTTTATTTATTCGAGGTGGTTATTCTTAAGCGTTGATAGCAGGAGCAGTAAGAGCCACAGGAGCAACATCACCTGCTGCCAAATCGAGAGGGAAGTTGTGAGCATTGCGCTCGTGCATCACTTCCATACCCAGGTTAGCGCGGTTGATGATATCAGCCCAGGTGTTGATGACGCGACCCTGAGAATCAATCACAGACTGGTTGAAGTTGAAACCGTTCAAGTTGAACGCCATTGTGCTAACACCCAACGCAGTGAACCAGATACCGATTACGGGCCAAGCAGCTAGGAAGAAGTGCAGAGAACGGCTGTTGTTGAAACTCGCGTATTGG
>LXQD01000266.1 GCA_003326215.1 Nostoc minutum NIES-26
CAAGTCTTTCCAGCCTTACTTGCTTTTGATTCTGTAGCAACCACACCAACATTTTTAGCGTAATTAACTGCGATTTATTTAGATACTTTTCTATGAACTCTTGATAGAATGAGGGCAACATTATGTGACGGTCTTGTTTAATGGATGAGACCGTTCTTTTTTACCATCAAACTGTACCCCTTAGATAAACGCTTAATAGCTGCACAGTTCATTCTCAATAAGCACCTAATTTTTTCAAGGAGTATTTGCCTCCAAAACCTTTATCTGGTTTGCTTTTGCGCTGATTGTCGCCCCTTGAAGTCCGCAGAGTTAGCTGGCAAAGTTCTGTCAGTGGATTGAGCAGAGATATCCTTTTTTCGCCTAGAGGATAGCTTTTTCGGCATTCCACCTCTTTTTGTTTAAAAGTATTTTCGAGACAGCCAATTAGGGGTCATGACGAAATACGGATACCGTTGGCGAATTACCCAAACAGCTAAACTGAACCGATTAGTTCAGTGATGAAACGATTGAGAGCTTTCTGAGCAGTTTTATACCCAGAAGCTTGCGTACCTAACTTCAGTTTAGACAAAACATGGTCACGTAAAATTTCAAGTTCCTCTATCGCCAACCCAACAGACTGTTTTACTGCCTTATCAGATGTCTGATGAAACTCCCTCTGCCGTGTAATACTCGGTTGAAGTTCGTTTTCCCCTTGATGGGGAACTAAAAAATCTGTGTCTTCCCG
>LXQD01000267.1 GCA_003326215.1 Nostoc minutum NIES-26
CGGCGGGGTTTAGCAAAAAACTGAATTCCGAAGTCTTGCAAAAGCTGAGAAGCAAGTTTTTCACAAACATATGCGCGATCGCCAAATATTTTGCCAAAAAGCTCATGCAGTAAATCCGGTACTGGTTTACGGTCATCAATGTTACCAGGAGTAAGAGTCACATTTAAAAGTTGACCAAGTTCATTGACGACAAGATGAAGCTTAAAACCAAAGAACCAATCCACGGAAGTTTTGCCACGAGCAGCTAAACCTTCAAATACTTTATGGCGAGAAATCCGACGATTATGGCAGACTTGGAGGCTGGTTGAATCGATAAAGCCGATACCCGTACACTGACCAAAACAATGCTTGAGGTAGACACACAAAGGTATCAAGGTTGATGGTATCCACTCAATAAATCTTTGATAACTCGGCAGCAAGGGAAATGCACTACTCCAGTGTTCTTTCACATGATTCAAATAAAAATGCTTGAAATTCCGGTAGTGATTTTGATGCAAAGCAATCAGTATCGTCATCATCTCACTCAGACATAGACTTCTGGCTCGGTTACGTTTGATTCCTCCCCGATTTAATAGCTTCTTGTGCCATTGGGATTCAAATGCTTTACACAAATCATCTACATGACAAAACAAAGCTTCTAAACTAAACATAGGACAGGTTGCTGGATTTAACGCTATTTTCAGCTTACTTCCTGTCCCTTTCCTTATCCCGAACTCAGGTTA
>LXQD01000268.1 GCA_003326215.1 Nostoc minutum NIES-26
ATGGATAACAACTATTTAGCAAGAGTTTTAGAGTTAGCTTAAAGTAGTATATTAAAACTTTGATTCAGCCTTGGATGTGAAAGTTCCACTTTCTCTCCAGATAAACATAAATTTATCTACCTAATTAATGAGTTGATTTTAGTATTAACAGATAGTAATTCAGATTTAGATAAGTCAATTCACAGTTTTGAAGCTTTATTGATTTATTTTGTTGATTGTTCTTGTAATTTTTACAATTATCTATGTCATTTTGAAATCTTCTTCAGTTTTTATTAGGAAATAAGATGCGTTTCCCCTGGTAGCCTTTACAGCACTTACCGATGTTATGAGGTACAATAACAGCAATTAGTAAACCAGTTTTTTAAATGTTGAGGATTCATTAAGTTGAGTGCAACTGAGATGAGTTTATCAATCATTTCTGTTGTAGTTGGAGCAAAACTGCGTAAAAAAGATTTGAGTTGTGACCACCATAACTCAATGGGATTAAAATCCGGAGAGTATGGAGATAAACAAATAACTTTAGCACCTACAGCTTCAATCATAGGTTCAATTGATGCTAGTTTATGGGCAGGTAAATTATCCATAACTACTACTGCCCCTGACCACAATTGAGGCACTAAAAATTTCTCAATAAATACATCAAATGCTGTGCTATCCATTGAGTTATTCATTGTCATTAATGCCACAACTTTTTTGATACTAATGGCTCCAA
>LXQD01000269.1 GCA_003326215.1 Nostoc minutum NIES-26
GGGGTCACATACAAGCGTTTACCCAGTGATTCGACATTTCGTAGACTGTTTGAGCAATTAGACTTTGAAAAACTCACAGACTGCTTTGTGGGATGGGCGCAAGTCGATACTAACATCCAAGTGGGAGAGTGGTTAGCAGTAGATGGCAAAGGAATCAAGAGTACAGTCACTGGACACAATCAGTCCTACCAAAACTTTGTCAATGTCGTTTCAGTATATAGTCATCAGCAAGGAGTAGTCATAGCCTTAAAGCAATTCCAGAACCATGAACAAAGTGAAATCAAAGTTGTAGAACAACTACTCCAGGCTTTAAACCTCACAGGTGTGGTGTTTACCTTTGATGCTTTGCATTGTCAAAAAAAACTGTGCAGTTAATTGTTAATAGTGGCAATGATTACTTAGTTGGTATCAAGGGTAATCAACCCAAACTCTTGAGTTATGCACAAAAACTCGCACAACAACTTCTCCCAAATACTATCGACATTCAAACCGAACGCACACGCGGACGCGTTGTTCAACGTACTGTTAAAGTTTATGAACTCATAGATGGTATCGACCCCAGTTGGGAAAAGGCGCAAAGCTTGATTGTTGTTCAGCGTCAGGGTATAAGAGATGGGCAATCTTTTGAAACACTCAGTTACTACCTCAGTAGTCTCAAGACATCTGCTATCAACTTTGCTCATGCTATTCGTGGACACCGGGACATTGAAA
>LXQD01000270.1 GCA_003326215.1 Nostoc minutum NIES-26
CCATTTGGGTGGATGGCGGCTTTGATGGCGAGGCGTTCATGCAGTGGGTTATGGACTTTTGCCGTTTGATTGTCCTTGTGGTTCTGCGACCACAGCAAACCAAGGGCTTTATATTACTCAAAAAACGTTGGGTTGTCGAGCGTACTTTTGGTTGGCTTATGGGGTGTCGGCGATTAGTCCGAGATTATGAGTTATTACCAGAAACATCCGAGACGTTTATCTACCTTGCCATGATCCGAATTATGGTTAGGCGATTAGCATAAAATTTAACCCCTCAAAACTTTTCAAACATCCTCTAATACCAACGAAGGCAAAGCTTCCGGTATCAATACTTTGAGAACGATTTGCCAATAATTACACCCCATTGCTTGAGCAACTTCTATTAATCCCTTATGAAAAGTTTGCTCAACGGGGTAGGGCTAATTCATTGTAAGGAGAGAAAAAAGTTGTTCCAGATCATGACACAGAAATCTCTGTGCTTTGGTCAATGAGCGATAACCCTTTGCACGGAGCAGATTAATCACAAAAGTCCGAATAATAGACCAGTTAGTAGCAGCATTATAGGCACAAAAAGGTGCAGTGTCTTCACCAAACACAACATCTTTGATCCAATGCAGTCCGTTTTCAATGTCCCGGTGTCCACGAATAGCATGAGCAAAGTTGATAGCAGATGTCTTGAGACTACTGAGGTAGTAACTGAGTGTTTCAAA
>LXQD01000271.1 GCA_003326215.1 Nostoc minutum NIES-26
ACTCGACAATGCTGGGCGGCCTACATCTGTTGTGGTTGCTGTTCTCAACTCTTGCTCAAAGTACTGCCAATCCAAAGCCTTAGCCAGTTTTACTAACGGATGTTGTAGATTTAGTTGACTCTCCAGTAAAGATTGTTTTATTCCTTCTACTGGTGTCCTATGTTCCCCAAAATTACCGCTCATGTTCACCTGCTTTTTTAAGCTTTGGAAGATTTTCTGGCAATCTTACACACAGTTTCTCTTTCTAAAATCCCTCTTAATACTGGCTTTCATCTATTTTTCAGGGACGACTAAGTAACCGCTTAACAGTCAATTAAGGATTTTAGTGCCTAAAAACTTTTGTAGTATTTATGTAATGCTGCTTATCTCGGTTTTCTATTCTGATGCTACTAAGAAGTTATTTATAAAGTAAATCTAAAAGCGAGAAGAAAGGTGTTACGTAAAGTATAAAACACCTCATGCACAGTGTATTTACATAGTTAGTCATGGCGCGAAAGTCTTACCCCACAGACTTAACTGATATGGAGTGGGAAATCCTAGCTCCCTTGATTCCACCAGCGAAATTTGGAGGACATCCCCGTACAACTGATATGCGAGCAGTATGCAATGCAATCTACTATCACTTGAAAACTGGATGCCAATGGAATATGCTTCCAGGAGACTTCCCACCAAGCTCAACGGTATACAACTACTAT
>LXQD01000272.1 GCA_003326215.1 Nostoc minutum NIES-26
TGGACAAATTACCGTAATCATTCACGATAATGCCTCTGTTCACAAAAGTCTTTTGGCTCGCCAGCAGCATCAACGTTGGCAACAGCAAGGGTTGTACATCTTTTTTCTACCTCCCTATAGCCCACAAATGAATCGCATTGAAGATGAATGGTTGCATCTCAAACGTGATCAGCTTGCAGGCCGAGTTTTTGACGATGAATATGAATTAGCGATCGCTATTATTGAGGGTATAGAAAATAGAGCCGTGCAAGCTCAGTACCAAGTTGAACGTTTTATGTTTAATTAGGTTGACCTACTTAATGCGCTCACTATGTTTATCGAGATAATGACAAAAATTTTGTGCTTGTTTCCCCTTACAATTAGCAAATAAAGCTTTAGTCGGCTCAACTTGACCCTTCCATAGGAGAGCTTCTGCTTGTTTCAAGCGTTTTAGCGAACCTCCAACTTTGTGAAGGTTTTCTATCAAATGGAACCAATCAAGCACTTCTCGACGTTGTACATCAGGCGCTAGTTGGTCAATGATATTCCAAATGCCATCATGTCCATCACCGATACAAGTAACTGTACTAGCTAGTGGTTGATCGTTCACCCAATCAATCACAGCCTGATTATCTTGAAAGGAGGTTCCAACCATTCTATTGTCATGTAAGCTAATTGCTTTATAGCCAAGCCACGCACATATTTCACCTGAAGT
>LXQD01000273.1 GCA_003326215.1 Nostoc minutum NIES-26
GAAGATTTTATGAATCTGAGCCAAACTGCTGTGACTAATGCCGCTAATCTCGCATTCTTTATGGTCAATTTATCCCATCATCTTCTCGCTGATTTCCGTAAACATAATCCTAACTCTGGCATTATTGACCTGAAAGCTTATTACCGTGGTTTTCGATATGTCCATGAAATATTAAAAATGCTTCCCCAACAGCCTGACCCTATTTTGTTAGCTCAAATTTTTGCCAAGCTTACTTCTTTAGGACGGATTCATGCCGTTTACACAGATTTTGACCTCTCGTAAATTGGCTAAGGTATTGTTAATTTCAAGCTTTTATATAGAGCTTTGTGACCTACACCCCCACTAACCAATCGCACCCCACAGACCGACAACCGTCCCCAAAGTTAACCCACACCGGGAGCAACGCGATTTTGTGAGGTCGGGTAAAAAAAGTGCGTTCACGCAGTGTGCCGCAGGTATCGCTAAAACTTTCATTTCTGTATGAGGTAATTTATTTGCAATTAATATACGTAATTGCACGATAAATTATCTTGATGAGATATCTCAAAAAGATTGCTAGTAAATTATTTGACGATTATTTCCAAATATATCTGCAATAAGTCTTTAAGACTTAGTATCAATTATGGCAGGAAATCAATTGAATGCCGAATTGAAGTATAAAATTTATTAGGCAGTTTGGGGTTTGATAAACGA
>LXQD01000274.1 GCA_003326215.1 Nostoc minutum NIES-26
TAGAAAAACTTTTCAATTTCTCAGCACAAAGCTTAGAAGAGAAAGTGACAACAGAATATTTATGGTGTGGTCGCAATGTAAAAGTAATAGATGGGTCAACTGTCTCGATGCCTGACACTGTAGAGAACCAAAAAGAATACCCCCAACCTAGTACCCAAAAAGAAGGATGTGGATTCCCAATTGCCAAAATTGGTGTGATATTCAGTTTAGTCACGGGAGCCGCTGTTGCTCTGTGCATAGATGTTATGAACACTCATGATATTAAATTAGCGAGAAAATTGTACGGTTTTCTTAAACCCAATGATGTGCTTGTAGGGGATAGAGCTTTTTGTGCTTATGCCGATATGTTCACTATCAAAAAGCTTGATTGTGATGCTCTATTTCGTAAGCATCAATCTCGCACAACAACCATGCGAAAAGGTAAAATTGTTGGAGATTGTGACAAATTAGTTACTTGGTATAAGCCTAAAAGTTGTCCAAAAGGTTTGAGTAAAGATGAATTTGATGCTCTACCTAAAAGTATAACTGTGCGAGAGATTTATTATTACATTGTTATTCCTGGTTTTCGCACTCAACGAGTTAGCTTAATTACTACTCTTTTAGATAAAGCAACTTATTCTACTCTGGATATTGTTGGACTTTACGGTAAACGGTGGGATGTTGAACTAGATTTAAGACATCTAAAAAC
>LXQD01000275.1 GCA_003326215.1 Nostoc minutum NIES-26
TAACTGATATCTTGCACCTAACCGGATAAACACTAGATGCGTAATTTAGAGGTACAAAGTATTACCTCGCTTCTAAATAGTTAACTACTGAAAATAAAGTTATCAAAAGTACTTACTTAAGGATTAAATATTGAGTATCTACGCAAATATTTTTATAGATAATGATAATCATTCAAGGGGGAGGGGGTGAGTTGGCGAGCGCCGCTCGCCAACTCACCCCCTAAAAGCGATTATCATTTTCATGAGAAACTATATTGCTTTCAAAGACAGTAAATCTGCTTCTATTGCTCAAAGTAACCAAAATATGAGAGAAAAGGGCGTATTAACTGAATTTCTTAGCAAGAACAATGAAATATCTTCTTGCTCACGCCCAAGAGCTAGTTTACACCTTGGAATCTTTTATGCCTTCTGCTTACCAGCGAGAAACTTTCAATACCATGCTGGGATTATTCTTGGAAGCAAAGGGCTATCCCCTACCACAGCACAGTCAAACCAAGTCGGCTAGTGCTATCAGTCGCTTCCTAAATATATATGATTGGCCAACCCGTCAGATCATTCGTACTACCCGGAAACACATACTGCAAGCAATTCTATCTTTTTGTCCCAAAGGCCGTAGACCTCAACTACAAGTCATCCTTGACCTAACCACCCTGGAAAAATGCGGTAAATTCAAAGCATTTGACCATTT
>LXQD01000276.1 GCA_003326215.1 Nostoc minutum NIES-26
CTGATATCTTGCACCTAACCGGATAAACACTAGATGCGTAATTTAGAGGTACAAAGTATTACCTCGCTTCTAAATAGTTAACTACTGAAAATAAAGTTATCAAAAGTACTTACTTAAGGATTAAATATTGAGTATCTACGCAAATATTTTTATAGATAATGATAATCATTCAAGGGGGAGGGGGTGAGTTGGCGAGCGCCGCTCGCCAACTCACCCCCTAAGAGCGATTATCATTTTCATGAGAAACTATATTGCTTTCAAAGACAGTAAATCTGCTTCTATTGCTCAAAGTAACCAAAATATGAGAGAAAAGGGCGTATTAACTGAATTTCTTAGCAAGAACAATGAAATATCTTCTTGCTCACGCCCAAGAGCTAGTTTACACTTTGGAATCTTTTATGCCTTCTGCTTACCAGCGAGAAACTTTCAATACCATGCTGGGATTATTCTTGGAAGCAAAGGGCTATCCCCTACCACAGCACAGTCAAACCAAGTCGGCTAGTGCTATCAGTCGCTTCCTAAATATATATGATTGGCCAACCCGTCAGATCATTCGTACTACCCGGAAACACATACTGCAAGCAATTCTATCTTTTTGTCCCAAAGGCCGTAGACCTCAACTACAAGTCATCCTTGACCTAACCACCCTGGAAAAATGCGGTAAATTCAAAGCATTTGACCATTT
>LXQD01000277.1 GCA_003326215.1 Nostoc minutum NIES-26
TCCCTCTAAGCCAAGATGCTCCCATCTATGCAATACTTCTCGTACTGTTTGTGCAGTCCAATGAAAATGAGCCGCTATTTTCTCTACATACCATCCATGTGCGCTCAATCTAATGACTTCTGCTCGATCTTTCACTTTCTGGGGTACATCTGCCGTTCTTAGGTGAAACAATGTTTTATCTTGTTCAGGAGTCAGAAATACCCTTAAACGGCTGCCCATATCCCTGTTACCTTGGTATACACATTCTACGTATTTACTTATCTTTACACAGTTTTGTTTTTTCGCCTTGTTCTACTTAAAAGCTAGAAATATCTTATGACTCCTCGTGTCAGAGCGCCAGAATTGCCGCAAAATTACTCTTGGCTCAATACAGACAAACCCTTGTCTCTAAAGCAACTCAAAGGTAGAGTCGTAATTTTAGACTTTTGGACATACTGCTGTATTAACTGTTTGCACGTTCTCCCAGACCTGAAATATTTAGAACAGAAATATAAAGATAGCCTTACTGTTATCGGTGTCCACTCTGCTAAATTTGACAACGAAAAGGAAACCGAAAACATCCGCCAAGCTATCCTGCGCTACGACATCGAACATCCAGTTTTAGTTGACGTTGGTTTTCGGGTTTGGCAAGAGTATACAGTGCGTGCTTGGCCTACTTTAATGGTCATTGACCCGCAAGGCTACGTAATTGGTCACGTATCTGGGGAAGGTAATCGTGACGCTTTAGACCAGCTAATTCAACAGTTAATTAGCCAACACTCCGAGAAAGGCACTATTAATTTTCAAGAACTTAGCTTGACTTTAGAAAAACAGCATCAACCATTAATTACACCCTTAGCTTTTCCTGGTAAAGTCTTAGCTACTTCAGAGGGTTTGTTCATCGCTGACTCTGGACATCACCGTTTGGTAATGAGTAGCTTCGATGGGGAAATTCTACATTTAATTGGTACGGGAAAATCTGGTTTAACTGACGGTACTTTTAGCGAAGCGCAATTTTTTGCACCACAGGGAATGGCATTTGATGCAGAAAATCAGATTCTCTATATTGCAGATACAGAAAATCATGCTTTGCGGCGAGTTGATTTAAAGCGCCAAGTTGTAGAAACTATCGCCGGAATAGGCGAACAAAGCCGCAATATCCGACCGCATAGTGGTGCTGGTTTAGAAACTGCACTTAATTCTCCTTGGGATTTAGTGAAAGTTGAAAATACTTTGTTCATTGCAATGGCAGGGCCGCATCAAATCTGGCAGATGGACTTAGAAACAAGTATCGTCAAAACTTTTGCTGGCACTGGTGCAGAAGGTTGTGTGGATGGTTCTCTCACCGAATCTGCCTTTGCCCAACCTAGTGGGATTGTTACTGATGGGCAAGAATTATATATTGCTGACAGCGAAGTAAGTTCAATTCGTGGCGTAAGTTTGGTGGAACCGTTCCAAGTACGAACCGTTTGTGGTAGTGGACAGTTATTCGGTTTTGGTGACGTAGATGGACAACGTGAAGATGTGCGGTTACAGCATTGTTTAGGAGTAGAATCTGCTCAGAATTTTCTATGGATAGCTGATACTTACAACCACAAAATTAAATTAGTGAGTCCCAGCACAGGCAATTGTCAAACAGTTTTAGGAGATGGTTCTGCTGGTTTGCAAGATGGTCAAGGAAAGAATACTCGTTTTTTTGAACCTTCTGGATTGAGTGCAATAGGTTTATATTTATATATTGCTGATACTAATAACCATGCTATCCGCTGTGTAGATTTAAATACGTTTGAGCTTACGACTTTACAATTTCCTAGTTTGTGTGCGCCAGATGTTTGTATTCCGCCTAATTTATAGAATGATTATTTAAGGCAAAGGCGCAAAGGAAAACTCTGTTACCCTGCGTCTGTGCATAAGATTTTCAATAAACATGTTGTTGAGCAGCTTGATAAATTTTCAAGCTTTAGTATGCTCTATAAATTCAAATAAATTTATGCAATTAGTAATTTTTGATATTGACGGCACACTGACCAATACCAACCAAATTGATGAAGATTGTTTTGTACATGCTTTTGAGTCAGAATTACAAATTTTTGGGATAAATAGAAACTGGGCTGAATACACACATGTTACAGATTCTGGAATTACTCAGCAAATTTTTCTTGAAAGATTAGGACGTATTCCTTCAAATGAAGAATTAGCAAAAATCAAAATAAATTTTGTCAATTTACTCCAGGAAGCATGTAATAATAACCAAGATTTATTTAGCGAAATTCCTGGTTCTGCAAATTTATTAGCTGAATTACGTTTAAATCATGATTGGTGTCTTGCGATCGCAACTGGTGGATGGTATGAGTCTGCTAAACTGAAGCTGCAAAAAGCAAATTTACAAATAGAAGGTGTTCCTTTGGCTTCAGCCGATGATGGAATTTCACGAACAGATATTGTTAAGGCAGCTATTGTAAAATCTCAGAATATTTATCAAATTGAAAGCTTTGAAAAAATTGTTTTTGTAGGTGATGGTGTTTGGGACGTAAAAATAGCTTATCAGTTAAGTATTCCTATGATTGGCATAGGTAGTGGTAAAGTAGCTAACACCTTACTTAATGCAGGTGCTACAAAAGTAATTAAAGATTTTACTAATTTAAACTATTTTACTAAAATATTAGAAACAGCAACGATTCCTAAATATTTTATAAATACTATCCTCCACATAACCCAACTTAAACAATGGCAACAAGCAAAAAGTATTGGTAGTTATCGCAGTGAGACGCTCGATAGTGAAGGCTTTATCCATTGTTCAAAGTCAATCCAAATAATCAAAGTTGCAAATAGTTTTTTCTTTAATCAAAAAGGATTGGTATTGCTTTTTATTGACTCCGATCGCGTTAAAGCTGAAATTCGCTATGAAGAGGCTGAGATAGGTGAACTATTTCCACACATTTATGGTGAGTTAAATGTTGATGCTGTCTATAAGGTGATTGACTTTGAACCTGGAGAAGATGGTTTTTTTGAGTTGCCACAAGAAGCTACAGATTTAGAATGACGAACCACAGAGACACAGAGAACACGGAGAAGAAATGGAAAGTCAGGAATTTAATGTGGGTGAGTATGTTGACCAAATGTCGTTGTTATTGGATTTGCAATTAAGAGATGAGTACCGGGATGGGGTGGTAACGAATTTTGAGAGAATTAAAGCGATCGCACAATTAGTAAATTCTTTTCCCTTACCTGAAGATGTTGAAGCTGCACCAGTTTTTGAACCATGAATGATGCTGTATCAATAGCAACTGCTGTGCGTGAAGGTAAGGTTAGCGCGGTGGAAGTTACCAAGGCTGCGTTAGCGAAAATAGTAGCAAGAAATAATGAACTCAATTGTTTTACAACTGTAACTGCGGAAACGGCTTTGGCAAATGCAGCACAAATTGATAAAGAAATAGCTGTTGGTAATAATGTTGGTGCGTTGGCTGGTGTGCCTTTTGCTGTCAAAAATCTCTTCGATATTGCTGGTTTGACAACTCTGGCGGGATCGAAAATTAATGCAGAAAACCCCCCAGCAACTCAAGATGCAACAGCAGTAACCAAGCTGAAACAAGTGGGTGCTGTGTTGGTTGGTGCTTTAAATATGGATGAGTACGCCTACGGGTTTGTAACGGAAAACTCCCATTACGGTGCTACTCACAATCCACATGATTTACAGCGGGTTGCTGGCGGTTCATCGGGTGGTTCGGCTGCGGCTGTTGCTGCTGGGTTAGTACCGCTAACATTGGGTTCTGATACTAATGGTTCAATTCGGGTTCCGGCGGCTTTGTGTGGGGTTTTTGGTTTGAAACCGACTTACGGACGGTTATCTCGTGCTGGCGTAGCTTTATTTTCCAGTAGTTTTGACCACATTGGCCCTTTTGCAAGTTCGGTACGGGATATCGCTACGGTGTTTGATGTGCTTCAGGGTGAAGACGATCGCGATCTAGTTTGTACAAAACGTCCTCCTGAATTATGTTTACCACAACTCAATCGAGATATCTCTGGTATCAGAATTGCGATCGCTGGTGATTACTTTCTCAAAGGTGCAGAACCAGAAGCATTAGCAGCAGTGCAAAAAGTGGCAGCAGCATTGAATGTAACTGAGTATGTGACAATACCAGAAGCACACCGCGCCCGTGCAGCCGCGTTTGTGATTACAGCTAGCGAGGGCGCAAATCTGCATCTAGAAAAATTGCGATCGCGTCCTCAAGATTTCGATCCAGCTACACGCGATCGCTTTTTGGCGGGGGCATTAATTCCGAGTAATTGGTATTTGCAAACACAACGGTTTAGAAAATGGTATCGCGATCGCGTCCGGGAAGTCTTTCAAAATGTGGATGTAATTCTTGCCCCAACAACACCAATTTCAGCACCACTAATTGGACAACAAACTATGATTTTAGATGGGCAAGAAATTCTCGTCCGTCCTCATTTAGGTTTATTCACTCAGCCATTATCTTTTATTGGCTTACCCGTATTATCTGTACCAATTCAGCGTCACAATGCCCTACCTCTAGGTGTGCAATTGATAGCTGCACCCTATAATGAAGCATTGATTTTACAGGTTGCAGCAGTTCTAGAGGCAAAGGGTGTAGTTTCAGTAAGCGCTTTTTCAAGCGAAACTAACTTGTCAACTTAATTTTCTTTAAGATTTAAAGCGTATTGTTTAAACCTTTGCAAATCAGCTTGAATCGTTGATTCAACTACCCGTCCCAAAAACAAGTTATCCATGATTTTGCCAAGAATACCGGGGATAGCATAGGAAACTGTCATTTTGACGATACTACTACCGTGGCGATCGTAAAAGCGAATCGCTCCCTGATTTGGCAAACCATCAACCGATTCCCATTGAATAATTTGGTTGGGTATAACTTTTAGTATGCGGGATTTCCAGGTAAATTCCAGACCGCCAGTATTCAGTTTCCAAAGAGATATATCTGGATTATCAGGCGGAACCTTGACTGAATCAATCCATTTCATCCAGCGGGGCATTTGCTCCAAGTCAGACCAGAGACTCCATACTAACTCTATGGGAGCTTCTACTTCTACCTGTACGCTATGTTCTAGCCAATCTGCCATGGGATTTGAAATTTGAGATTTTGGACTGTATAGAGAGATCGCAGCACTGACTGCTATTGCTTGACATTTTCCAGAACCGCTTTTGCTGCACGTCGTCCGGAAATTGTTGCACCTTCCATACTATCGATGTAGTCTTGCTGAGTATAACTACCCGCTAGAAATAAATTAGGCACTGGTGTCTTTTGGTCGGGACGGTACACATCCATCCCTGGCGCTTCTCGGTAGAGAGATTGAGCCAATTTCACCACGCTATACCAAGTCATATTTAGCTCCCGTGACGAGGGGAAGAGTTCATGGACTTGCTTGAGGACATGCTGAGCGATCGCTTCATTACTTTGTTTAATAAATGGATCTCCTGGTGTCAGCACTAACTGCAATAATGACCCCTGTCCTGGACGATAATAATCACTAGGGCTAGTCAAAGCCAGATCCGCAAAACAAGAAAAATCAGCATCGGCGGTATACAGCAAATTATCTATACCCACCGCACGATCTAGCTGTTTGCGTTTTTCTTCATCTTGCAGTTCTGTCACCCAACCATCGAATCTCAGTTGCACTGTGGCGACCGGCACTGCATCCAATTTGTAAATATTGTCAAATTCTAACCACTTACGCCACTCTTGCGGTAACACACGCTGAATTCCTGGCACATCACAAGCAAAAACATAAGCGTCAGCAGTAATAATTTCTGCTGTGTCACCTTCCGCAACTACTATGCCAGTCACGCGAGTTTTTTCGCTTTCTTCAGTAAACTGAATTTCTCGCACTTGCCGACGAGTATAAATTTTTGTGCCCCTGGCTGCCAAATATTCTAGGATGGGCTTGTGCAGGTATTTATCAGGAGAACCTTCCAGCATCCGCAGTATTGAAGCTTCAGTTCTAACTGCGAAAAACTGGAAAATTGTCAACATACAACGAGCAGAAATATTGTTGCAATCAATAAATCCTAGGGCGTAAGCAATGGGGTTCCACATCCGTTTGATGCTACCTTCACTACCACCGTGACTGCGGAACCAGTCAGCAAAGCTGATTCTATCTAAGTCGCGGATGGTTTTCATTGCTCCTTTGAAATCTACCAACCCATGAACGATGGGGCTGGTACCCAAGGCGATCGCATTTTGCAATTTATCCTGTAAAGAGAGTTGAGAAGTCGTAAAAAATGCTTTTAACCCATTAAAAGGCGCACCTGTGAAGAAGCGAAAATCTAAAGCACCAGTACGTCCCCCTTTGTTGATAAAAGTGTGGGTATGTTCTTTAAGCCGTAAATTCGACAACCCTCCCACTTTATTCATCAAGTCGAACAGTTCGTAGTAGCACCCAAAAAATACGTGCAACCCCATTTCAATATGGTTGCCATCTCCATCAATCCAACTGCCGACTTTACCACCAATAAACGGACGGGACTCAAAAATCTGGACTTCACAGCCAGCATCAGCTAAATCTACAGCGGTTGCTAGCCCAGCCAGTCCCGCACCTACGATTGCAACGCGCATTCCGTCCTTCCTTTTCAGTTTCTTTACAGATTGTAACTGGGTTAGTGTCGGAATTTGCTACTTATATCTAGCCCACCATTATGTAGATGCACAATATTGGGGATGTGTAGATGCACAACAGTGCTATACCTTTTGGTAATAAATTGGCTTTTTAATCCTGATGAATGGATGGGCTTATTACTTATGCAGTTGTATTTGCCTACACAAACTTTAGCCTATGACGGTGAACTAAAAAAGGATTATCGGTATTTCTTTGTTTGTAAAAACAATGAGTTGTGACGCTATAAAAACACCTCCTTATCTACTGGCTTCCTTGCTATCATCGGATACAGGTAATCCTCTAATCAATTCACGAATCACATCGGTTGCGGGTCTACCTGTCTGCTGACAATATTTTTCCAGTTTCTCTGCTTCCTGTGCTGCTAAGTTCACAGTTATACGTTTCACGGCCCATTTTTTATTAGTCATTATCATGTTATGTGCTGTGTGTTAACATCATCAAAAAAGACAACTAACTCCAGATGAAGACGATAAGATTATCAGAGTTTGTGTCAAGAAACAAGCAACGCCACTAATACTAAAAACGCCTGCTTTGTCTAATTGTTCATCATTTTCCAAGAAAATATAAGGATGGGATTACTATTGTGACAGGAAAGATACTCAACTTTCACACTATAAATACATTGACCTCCGCATTAATTCACCAAAGGTTGACATTTAAATTTTATAAATGAATTTGAGATACCTCCTATTCACTCAAACAAGATTTCCCAAATTCTTCTTTATCAAAGGCATTTCACCTTGTTTACCATCTAAGGTTACCTAACACCTCCAGAGGAAACATATTCTATCCCAAGACTTGAGAGTGCTACTTGGTAGGCATACCAACGTGGTATATATATGGTGAGCAATCACCTTAAAGTACCTACCTGTGAACACGATCTCCAGAGAGGAAAGTATTTTTGCTTTCATCTGATTAGTGTCATAGAACTGGATAACAACCACACCAATGGTTATGGCGTACCGTCAAGCCTTGGTTATTTTTTCCTATTGTCTCCACATCTGCACTGCTTACTCTAGTTCATAGGTTAGGAAACACCTGTTCTGTATAGACTGCTGTTGCTATTTGCTCAAGCACATCGCTTTCCTTGGCTATTCTTTTTATTAGATCCAAGTGTTTAGATGTAGATATCCAATGTTTTTGGTATATCTTCAAATAATTACCTGCTATTTGCCGCATATTAATTAATTTGAGGTGAATACCTTGCTTCTGAACTGCCACAAAATAGGCATGGTTTAGCTATATTATCGATTTTTATAAAAATTCTCCTAAAATATTTGATGATATTTTGGATTATTTTTATCTTTTCATTGGGAATATTAAGGCTTTTAAACTCAAGGGATCATTCCTATTTTTATCGTATTCATTCACATGCTTTCTGTGTAAATATTTTTTCGGACATTGCTAATGTATAACTTTGTCTTTATCTTGAATTTCTATATCTAAAATCTCTTCAAACTTATTGTCTCAAACTCCTTAATTATGAAAAATATTAGCAATTAGCAACTTTCCTTCTCTAGAAGTATTTGCTGTAATTTTTATGTGTACGGCTATTATAACCACGATTTACATGCTTTAAATAATCTTTATTCAGGAGTTATTTAATATGGTTATTGTTCTTTATAAAAAAAACATAAAGAAAAAGTTATCAAACTAAAATTTTGATTAAAATTTTTGACAAACAACAAACATAATCAGCAAAAAATGCTTGGCATAACGAGAAAATATTTCAGTTAACTCGATTACTATAGAAAAACTAACCTTTTATTAGTTTTATGTTGGCTATTGTGCAGCCTTCTATTCACTTTAATTTAACTAGACAGTTATGGGAAAAGCATGAAAATATACTTACTTCATGAAGTTTCGGTAAAGTGACACCAATTTGAAAAATGATTGCGACACATAGATTTACATAATCCAGATGCACTAAAGCGATTTCTAATCATGCCAGTCGCTCATGGGGAGACACTGCATTGCACGGGTTAAGAGCGTTGGCACGCTTTGCGCGGCTTCCCGACAGCAAGTCTCGTCGGCTCTGCCGACTTGTAGATGTGTGCTGCGCGGTTTGACAAAAGCTTTTTTTGGCAAATCTTTGAGTTTAAGATTTGTCACAGCGTCGGTTAATGCTAAAAAACCACAGATCGATAACAAATAAGGGCGATTTGAGTAAATCTGTGGTGATTATGCAGACTTTTATTCCAATTGAAGCTGGGGCATAAGTTGGAGAGTACCTATCCCTAAGTCTTTAGGTGAAAGCGATCGCGCCTCAAACAAAGCCATCATATCGCGTGGCTGAGGATTACCACGAGCAGATCCTGTAAGTCCTTTAGCGATAATTAAGCCACAGTATCCTTTGGTATTTTTACACCGCTGATTCCATTTTTTGCGGGCTTCTACGTGAATTGGGTCATCATCTAAAAATTCACCGAATAGAAATAATTCGCCATTTTGAGTTTGCAACAACCCTAAGTCGTAGCGATCGCCATCAAAAGGATCGGCACCTGGATTAAAGCAAATTGCTTTCAGTCCACCAGCGGCCTCAATATTTTCAATTACAGTTTTAGCTTTGGGACGGGAAGTTTGAATCAAAATTACAGGCAATCCGTCACCCGCATGTTGGATTTCACAGACTTGATGATAAGTTACTCCTTGACGCAAGTACTCCAGCATTTCCCAAGACACCACTCCCAGACTGAGGAAAGAATCTTCGGGTATCAAATCATCTCGCAGGGAACGGAACTTCGGGGAGACTTGCTCGCCCAATTCTGGTTCTCGGACACCAAAGCCTGCCATTTCTTCTAATTCTGTTGCCAATTGCGGCATGGTAGAGACAGTCACAGAAACTGACTTGGTGGCTTCATGTAATTCAGGCAGAGAAATGCGATAGCGACGACTAAGGCTAGGGAAAGTGCCTTCAAAAAGTTGGCGGCGACGATCGCGGATAAAGCGACTAAGGCTTTCTAGCGCCACGAAGACAACCAGCGCTTCTTCGTCATATAAAACAGACCTGAGTCCTTCTAAAGGGTGGATATTGCCAAAGGTTGGCTCAATTTCCGACAATGGCAGATCTGCTAAATCGCTAACTGCATCTTCATCTTCGTCAGTGTCATCTGCACGCTCAAAGGTAAGAAACAAGCAATCTTGTTTCAAGAAAGCTTCTTCTAAACGCCCTTGGGGTTCGTCATCCCGTAAAACCGCTGCTCGAAACTGCTTAAGGGAATCTTCTGAGCGATAAAACAAAATCCCGTGTTCCATCCCCAACATTCCCATTACCGAGGCGTAGAGCGTACCAACATCCCACTTATTAATCTCAATTGACAGGATTTGGTGTTCTTCCAAAAATTCCCAAGGCGCTGCTTGCCAAATTGTATAGGCTTTATCTCGTAAAGCTTGTGCATACTGTGGTGGTAAATCGGGGATTTGACTATCGATGATTTCGGCAAACCCACGAAACAGTTCATCAATCAAGGGCAATTCTGGTGTGTAGTCAATAGCAATGTCCAAATCTTGCAGCACCCCACGCAAGTAGAATTGAATCTCGCGGTCTTTGACCACAATTTTTTGGGGTCTGGCGGGTTTGGCCGGACTGTGGGGATGTTCCATCGCTCGCATTAAGGTGCGAACAATTGCTTCTGGTCCTGTTTCTGGAGCTACCACGTCCATTCCTCGGACGATGCCTTGTGAGCCATCCACCCAAAGAATACATTCACCCTTTGCCTCTGAGTCGGAATGCTGGGTGTGCGATGATGACATTGGACGACGATCGCCCTCCCATACAGAAGGAATTTGAGTAAGTTTCTTCAACCGACGACTGGTAGAGCGATTAAAACTTGTCATAGAGTAAGTTAACCAAAAGAAGCAATTTTGGAAGTAGAGCTTTGGGAATGGCTAGCCTCGGATGAAATTTGCCTGACTGCACCTGAAGAGTGGTTGCACCTCAGGCTGGAACTCCGAAAATACCGAATCTCTAAACACACCGAGTCTCTCAATTCTAGAATAAAAATCTTTGGCTGCTTTTAACGGAGTGTTTACAATTTGGCAATTAGCAACATCAATGTCGCTAGAATGAAAACAAAAACCCAAGGGCAACCTCGGGACATTGATATGCTTAAATTAGCTACTGGTTAAACTACTTAAGGAGTTGAAAAAGCAGATGACACAAGCAACTCAGCCTCAACAACGCGGTATTCAGTTGAGCGAAGCAGCTTTACGCCAAGTAAAGTTCCTCCGGGACAAGCAAGGCACAGACTTCTGCTTACGAGTAGGAGTGCGACAAGGTGGCTGCTCTGGAATGTCTTATATGATGGACTTTGAGGATGCCAGCAAGATCGCTCCTCAAGATGAAGTTTTTGACTATGATGGCTTCAAAATCGTTTGCGATCGCAAAAGCTTACTTTATCTCTATGGCTTAATGCTCGATTATAACGATGCCATGATTGGTGGCGGCTTCCAATTCACTAACCCCAATGCTGCTCAAACTTGTGGTTGCGGCAAGTCATTTGGGGTGTAATATTGTCAGTTGTTAGTTGTCAGTTGTTATTTGCTGTTGACCACTGACTACTGACCACTGACTATTGACCATTAGCTAATATTTTATGACTCAAACAGTTGAATCCCTGTTTGACACAGGTTTGGAACGTTATAAAGCTGGTGAAGCAGCGGATGTTTTAATCCCTGTGTTTAAAGAAGTATGCGATCGTGCTCCTAAAACTAGTTCCGCTTGGATTTGTTTGGCGTGGCTGTATATGCTCGACAACCAATCTAACTTGGCTTACAAAGCTGCACAGAAAGCTGTAAAGTTAAATCCACAAGACCCACAGGCTAGGGTTAATCTTGCTGTAGCTATGCTAGAAACAAGTCAAAAAGGTATACGACAACACATTGATTTTGTCAAGCAGTTAATTTTTGTTAACCCCGAATGGCGGGATGAAATACAAAACAGTATTGAAGATGGTTTAAGCAGAAAACCAGATTGGCAGAGTTTAGCGAAAGTCAAAAACTGGATATTTGAAGAGTAATTGGGGACTAAGTAAGATGGGGGAAAGGTAAGCCAGCACGGTCTTGGGGAGGCAGTGCGGTGAACGGTTTCCCCGGCATAAACCACAGCAGGTGGTTTATGCTCCACTTCCTTCATGAGAGAACCCCCGCAACGGAGTGTCTCACCGCAGTGGCTTCCCATGAACGATTGGCGTTAGCGAAGCGCTAGCAACGTAAGAGCTTCATCCCGGAGTGGTTAAAGGAAAAGGGGAAGAACTCTGTTTAATTCTTTTTCCCCTTACCCTTTAGCTCTTACCTAAGGCGAAGCTTTCCCCCTTACCCTTTTCCCAATCCCAACTCCCTATTTCCGGATTTTTAGTCTCTTTATGAAAGATAAATTTTTAAGCTGGCTCAATCTAGTTTTAGTTGCTGATGTATTCTTAGTTTTGTTCGGTTTTGGCTGGTTAGCGATCGCGGCGATTGGTGATGCTGCCGGAATAAACCTAGGTCTGGATTTATGGCATCAACTCTGGCAACCTGTATTTAACCCGGCTATTGGCATTCTTATGGGTGGTGCTATTCTTAGTGGTCTGATCGGTTGGATTTCGAGAAAATTCCTCACTGATTAGTCAAGAGTTAAAAATAAAGTTTAGCGACTTCCATAGAATAAGTTGTCTACCGTTCCAGTTAACCGCTGAATACCCAACTTCAGCCTGCCGCCCTGGATAGATGAAATCGCAATACTTGCAGTTACAACTACTGACAATAGATATTCCCATTGCAATCCCTGAGTAATAACTAAAGAGATGGCTGATGCGATCGCCAAACGCTTATTCAACTTTTCTATCGCATACATAGGACATTAAAGGTTGGGGGTGTACTTATCTTCGATATTGCGGAGACGGAACAAGTCTCAGCGGCAACCCCAACTAGGGGATTCACTGAAGGAGAAGACTGGATAGTACTGCTTGAAAAAGAAGAGGATCGAGAGCAAGAAACGTTAACCCGTCAGATTATTAGTTTTCGGAAGGTAGGTGAACACTATAGAAGGGACGACGAATTACAGCCCCTGCTATTGTATAAACGTATATATGTGGTACAAGAACTTAGTCAGTTAGGCTTCCAGGTTCAAACAATCCGTAGTTATGGGCAGTACCAGTTGCGTCAAGTTAATGTAGCATTTATTGCATCTAAAGCGGCATAAGCTGACAGACAGAGTAAAAACTGGGCTACTAATATTTCAGTTTAACTATAAGCTCCACTTGGAGAAATCCCAAGACCCTTACAGGTGAAACTCAGTCGTCGCTACTGCTAGCGCTAACGACACTTCCTACTCTGCGGGAAGGCGTTCCGCCTACAACGGAGGAAACCCTCGCAACAGAGTGTCTCACCGCAGTAGCTCCCCTTGTGAGAAACTCGCTAATGACAGGAACTGCCAAGACGGAGACTACCTCACCGGATTGCCTTAGGAATTATGAATTGGTATTAGATTTCCACACTTACTGGAGATTTTTTATGAAGCTCTACTACGTAACTTTAAATAATACAGATGAAGCCCGTCAAATTGGTCGAGCATTGCTTGAGCAAAAGCTAGCAGTGTGTGTCAACTGGTTTCCTATTACCTGTGCTTATAGTTGGCAAGGAGAAATTACAGAGGAACTAGAAATAGTGCTAATTGTGAAAACTCAAGATGGCTATGGTGCTGAGATTGAAGAACTGATTAGGCAACACATTAACTACACTAACTTTATTGCAGAGATTTCACCCTCAGCTATCAATCAAGGATTTCTAGGTTGGTTGAATGCTGAAGTTCCTCAAAGAACACTACAAACTAATTCGTAATTCATACTACAAAAAATGCTTATACATACAGAAGACAATACATTCTTTCCTAATTTGGGATAAGATATCTTGGAATTATATGCAACTATTTGAAACTAGTGAGCCTTTTGACTACATTGCCTTGCTAAGTCTTTAGCACAGGAGTTTGCTCAGACAGCGGTGGAAAGAGATGCTAAAGGGGGAACGCCAAAGTCGGAGCGCGATCGCTTGTGTTAAAGTACCCTAATGAAACTCCTGATTTTCAAGGAATACGGCGGACTGGGCGAAACTTGGATTACCACACTCAAAATCAATCGTGAATTTGCTAGGGTTGATAGTTCTATTGCTCGCGTCTTCTCTTACCTCCATCTCAGTGTGGTGATTCCACACATCTTCAGGGTGATAAGGGAGAATAACTCTTGACAACTGACAACTAAACTATCAACCGATGTTTAAATGACTAACCAAACTATTCGTGTGGTCGCTCGTTTAATTGCTTTACCTGAAAAAGTAGAAGAACTCAAAGCTGTACTTATAGAACTGATTGAACCAACCCGACAGGAAGTAGGTGCGATTAAGTATGAACTTCTACAAAACCAGTCCGATCCAACAGACTTCACTTTTGTGGAGGAATGGACTTCCAATGAAGCCCTACATGCTCATCTAGACTCACCTCATCTCCAAGCGGGAGCAGCCAAACTAGAAGGTTTGGTGGCTGCTGCACCGGACATTCGCCGTTACCATCTTTTGGCATAGTGCAAAATTGACTAAGAACAATTTAGGAGTCAGAATAAATCCCATATAATTGCCTCCTATCTGCTGCCTCCTTCCATCTAAAATCTTAATATTGAAGCGATCGCTCCAGAATCGATGCAGCAATCTGAAGTATGTTAATCCTCAGGGATTAGTCTAAATTCAGAGTTGCAAAATCCATGTGCCAATTACTAGGAATGAATTGCAATGTTCCAACGGACATTTGCTTTTCTTTTGAAGGGTTTTCTGCACGGGGAGGAAAAACCGATCATCATAGTGATGGTTGGGGCATTGCTTTTTTTGAAGGAAAGGGGTGTAGGTTATTTTTAGATGAAAAACCCTCTATTACTTCTCCGATCGCAGAGTTGGTGCGATGCTATGCCATCCACTCTACCCATGTGATTGCTCATATCCGCAAAGCCACCCAAGGAGAAGTTGCCTTACACAACTGCCATCCCTTCCGCAGAGAACTTTGGGGAAGGTATTGGGTATTTGCCCACAATGGCAATTTACCTGAGTTTGAGCCAGAAAATATGGGTTTCTATCAAGCTGTGGGTAACACTGATAGCGAAAAAGCATTCTGCATGATGCTAGAAACCTTGCGAGAACAATTTCCTGAAGGTAAGCCTACCCTCGATAAACTATATTCTGTCCTGCGTAAAGTAACTGATAAGCTAGCATTACTAGGTATTTTTAATTACTTACTATCGGATGGAGAACACTTTTTTGCCTATTGTTCAACTAAACTGAGCTATATTGTGCGTCAAGCACCTTTTGCTGCTGCCCATTTGATTGACCAAGACATGACTGTGGATTTTCGAGAGGTCACTACTGAACGCGATCGCGTCGCTGTCATTGCCACTACCCCTCTCACTGATAATGAAGTTTGGACTCAGATTCAACCAGGAGAATTGCTAGTTTTTCAAGATGGTTTGCCGCTAAAATATGCGTTCACTTAATAATGAGTGTAGGTTGGCTAGAGTTTCTTTATCCAACCTACGCTTTTTTCTTTTCACTTTAAATCAAACAATGACTTGAATGCTAGAGCTATTACTGTAATTAGAAAAATCCGGCACAACCACATATTACTTACTTTAATGGCAATGCGCGAACCAACTATTCCACCAATAAACATAGTAATACTAAGATTTTGATATTGATAGTTACTATTTATTTAACTACATGAATGTATCAAAAGATAAAATAATTGACAATTTTTTTGAGCTTATAAATGATAAATAAGCGATCGTACTAGCAGGCAAATATGATGCTTAAGCTACCTTGGTAAAACTATTGCTTGGATTTTAAGTCAAGATATTCCAGTAAAAATAGTCTGTCTTTAACAATTAGGACAGTAGCTATTTCCCAGTAAGTTATTGAAATGCACAATAGCTCAATTGTGATGACAACTTGATACTTGTAAGTAAAAGTATTTTTCATTGCCCAGCAAACTGGTAAAATCTCCATATTCTCGATAAAGAATATGAAGTTATTATCTTTTGTTTGCTATTTGATACCAGCAATCATCTATTACCGTAAACTATATATAACACTATTCCTATCGATGAACAGTAAATAAAGAGGAGAAAACGGAATGACTTTGTGGCACCGCTCACTGAAAATATTACAAGCGATAGCTCAGCAGAGATCGTATAGATTCAGACTCAACTCATTCAAAGGCTTTGTATCACTTGCACTGGTAGGAGTTATTTTGAGTGTGGCGCTTGCCGCCTGTGGTGGCAATGAAGCTAATTCTTCTACTGAAACACCTAATGCTAGTCCTGTTTCTGCTAGCAAGCAGAATGTTGAATTAACGCTGGTTTCCTTTGCCGTTACCAAAGCTGCTCACGAAGCCATCATTCCCAAATTTGTGGAACAGTGGAAGAAAGAACATAACCAGACTGTCACCTTCAAGCAAAGCTATGGCGGATCTGGTTCTCAAACTCGTGCTGTCATCGATGGTTTGGAAGCGGATGTTGTTCACTTGGCATTGGCTGGAGACACCGAAAAGATTCAGAAAGCTGGACTGATTGAGTCAGGATGGGAAAAAGAAGTTCCCAATAATGGCATCGTTTCTAAATCTGTAGCAGCAATAATAACTCGTTCAGGCAACCCTAAAAATATCAAGACCTGGGCAGATTTAGAGAAAGACGGGGTAAAGCTAATTACCGCCGATCCCAAAACCTCGGGCATTGCTAAGTGGAATTTTTTAGCACTTTGGAACTCAGTAATCAAAACTGGTGGCGATGAGGCAAAAGCTACTGAATTTGTCACCAAAGTTTACAAGAATGTACCAATACTGACTAAAGATGCGCGCGAAGCGACTGATGCATTTGCCAAGCAAGGTCAGGGAGATGTATTGATCAACTACGAAAACGAAGTGATTCTGGCACAACAAAAGGGCGAGAAAGTTGACTATGTTGTTCCTGAGGTGAACATTTCTATCGATAATCCAATTGCCGTAGTGGATAAGAACGTCGATAAGCACGGTACTCGTGAAGTTGCTGAAGGTTTTGTCAAATTCCTCTATAGTCCAGAAGCACAGCAGGAATTTGTAAAATTGGGATTCCGACCAGTGGATGAGAAATTAGCCCAAACAAAGGAAGTTACAGACAAATATCCCAAGGTGAAAACTCTGGGTATAGTACAAGACTTTGGTGGATGGAGTGAAGTTGATAAGAAGTTTTTCGCAGATGGCGGTATTTTTGACCAAGTTCAAGCCAAAATCAAACGTTAATTAGCCAGTAGGGGCGCAAGACCTTGCGCCCTTACAGTGAGTGGCCAGTAGACAAAGAAACAACTGACAACTAACAACTAACAACTAACAAAAACTTCTTTTGAATTTTCAAGCTTGAATTTTTAGCTATGACCATATCCCCTACTGTAGAAGTTGAAGGTAAAACTCCGGCTTGGAAAGCTTTCTTGCGCCAGTTGGTACGGCTTCCTTGGACTTGGCGAATTACATTGATATATCTAACAGTGATGTTATTTCTCCCCATAGCTGCTATGTTCCTGAAAGCAAGTACGGAACCTCCAGCTAGGTTTTGGGCGATCGCTACTAGTCCGATTGCCTTAGCAACCTACAATGTCACCTTTGTCACCTCAATATTTGCTGCCCTACTAAATGGGGTATTTGGTACTTTAATTGCTTGGGTTTTGGTGCGCTACGACTTTCCCTTGAAACGCTTGGTTGATGCCACAGTCGATTTACCCTTTGCCCTACCAACTTCAGTAGCAGGATTAACGCTGGCAACAGTTTACAGCGATAACGGCTGGATTGGTTCACTATTAGCACCTTTAGGAATTAAGGTATCTTTCACCCGTGTTGGTGTAGCGGTAGCAATGATATTTATCTCACTGCCATTTGTAGTGAGAACTGTCCAACCCGTACTTCAAGAAATGGAACATGAAATTGAAGAAGCTGCCTGGTGTTTGGGTGCTTCTCAAGGGCAAACCTTTTGGAAAGTGATTTTGCCGCCTTTATTTCCTACAATTTTGACTGGTATTGCCTTGGGTTTCTCGCGTGCAGTGGGGGAGTATGGCTCGACTGTGATTATCTCTTCCAATACGCCTTACCAAGATTTGATCGCACCTGTACTGATTTTCCAACGTTTGGAGCAGTATGACTACTCTGGCGCGACAGTAATTGGCATAGTTCTACTGTCAATTTCGTTGGTACTGCTTTTAGCAATTAACTTCTTACAAGCGTGGGCAAGACGATATGACAGTAGATAAGCCAAGTTTTCACTCAACAACTGAGACGAATACAAGTACAGTCAAACCCAAACAGAAGAGTTGGATACCAGCACTTTTGATTGGGATAGCGATCGCTTATTTAGCCCTGATTCAATATATCCCTGCTCTTAACGTTTTTATCCAAGCTTTCAGCAAGGGAGTTGGGCCGTTTTTGTCCAACCTGAGCCGACCTGCATTTCTTCATGCAGCTTGGCTGACGCTGATCCTGGCTGTGATTGCTGTGCCTTTAAATACAGTATTCGGACTGTGTGCAGCTTGGGCGATCGCCCGTCACAAATTTCCAGGACGCGCCGTAGTCTTAAGTATTATTGACCTGCCCTTTTCAATTTCCCCTGTAGTGGCAGGATTAATGATTGTACTGCTCTATGGACGGAATGGGTGGTTTGGCCCTTGGCTCCAGGCACATGACATCAAGATTATCTTTGCCTTTCCAGGTATGGTGCTAGCCACGGCGTTTGTAAGTATGCCCTTTGTAGCCCGCGAAGTCATTCCAGTTCTGGAAGAGTTCGGCAAGGATCAAGAAGAAGCTGCAAGAATTTTAGGTGCTAAAGACTGGCAAGTATTTTGGCGGGTTACCTTGCCCAGTATTCGCTGGGGCTTACTATACGGTTTGATTTTGACTAACGCCAGAGCAATGGGTGAATTCGGGGCGGTTTCAGTAGTATCTGGGAACATTGCCGATCAAACCCAGAGCTTACCACTGTTTGTCGAGGACGCTTACAAACAATATGAAACCGAAGCTGCCTTCTCAGCAGCTGTACTGTTGGCACTGCTAGCAGTAGTAACCTTGGTGCTGAAGGAGATTCTGGAACGGAAGACCCGCATTAAAGATGTCGATTAAGTAAGAGATTGAGTATTGGCTATTGGGAAAACTCTTCCCCAGTCCCTACTCCCCATTTTCATTGGAAGTGACAATTATGGCTAGTGACAATACGCTTACCCATAAACGAATTCGAGTCAGGATTCCCAAAGACTATCACCAGGAACCTGTCATTTCTCGCCTAGTGTCCGAGTATGGTTTGACTGTGAACATTACTGCGGCAATTCTGGGAGCCAATGCCGTTGGAGATGGTTGGTTCGATCTTGAGTTGCAAGGAACAGATGCACAAATTCAGAGTGGACTAACCTATCTCTATGACTTAGAACTAGAAGTTTGGGATGACACCAAAATAGATGATTGGTGAAAAACCAGTTTGCATATGTTCATACTAACGTCATGAAATTGCAATAGTTTTGTCAAATTCTTGTGTGATATTTAATTTGGGCTAAACAATATGCTCTGCAACAAGGTGGGGCTTCCTACCTTTTACTTATTTCACAAAAGCTATCATCACCTTGCTTGATGAATAGTAAATTTCTCCAGTGGAAAATCATGTGGCTAATGAAGCGAAAACCCCAGTCGTGCAAGGGGTTTTTTCTTTTCTATATGTGGTTTAAAACCCATATCATACCGAATTAGACATTTTGTCTTATGTCATTTATGCACCGACGCGGCTACGGTGTAAGCGTCAACGTTTAGAAGTTTATCGCTTAATTGAAGGTAAATACATTTTACAACCAGGATATAAAATAGTTAATTCTATTTGAAAACCATATATTTTACTGGAATCTAACTAAATTTTACATTTTTTCGCCACTAATCTACTCAAATTTAAAAATACGAGTTATAATAATGTCAGGAAATAGCCCATGCAATTTGAGTGCAAATAACCCAAAAGGTTGAAAACTCTCTTGTGTGGGCTATTTATATTACGTAAGTTCAAATAGTCATAATAAGCCCTTAGTCACTGAAAAGTAACAGCTAAGGGTTATTTATTAGCTGAAATTATCTGAAATTAAGTTTGTAGTACTTCGTTAGTCCCTCCCTTTTTGCTGAGAACTATTGAACTAATAAGGAGATAATCAAAAATTTCGTGAAATGGTATAAGCCTTGAGGGATATTGAACAAAGTCTCGTGCCAGCACAACCAGAAAATACTCGTCCGAATTAGTCTTATATTCATTCTTTATTAAGTCAAAACTAAATTATCTCGGTGAACCACTGTTTCCGCACCGACATAACCCAAAATAGTAGGAATTTCTCTAGAATGGCAGCCGCGAATCTTTTGTAGTTCTTCGCTGCTATAGTTCACAAGTCCTCTGGCAATTTCGTTACCACTGCTGTCACACAATTGCACAGCGGCTTGCGTGTCAAACTCTCCTTCTACTGCTTTTATCCCAGCTGCCAATAATGATTTTCCAGCCTGTGCGATCGCCGCGATTGCGCCTGGATCTAAATATAATTTTCCAGCAGGCACTAAACCATAAGCTATCCAACGTTTTCGGGCAGAAGTTGGTTCGGGTTGCGGTTGAAAGTGAGTACCAAGTGGTTCTCCTTGTAAAATTTTTTCGATGTTGCGAGGAAATCGTCCTTGCGCGATCACAGTCCTCACTCCCGCAGCGATCGCAATTCTGGCAGCAGATATTTTTGTCACCATACCGCCAGTACCCCATTGAGAACCCTGAGAGCCTGTTTGTACCTGTAATTGCGCTAATTCTTTAATGCTACTCACCAAAGCGATCGGCTGGGCATCCGGTACACAACGGGGATCGGCTGAGTACAGCCTATCTACATCTGTGAGCAAAAATAGCCAATCTGCTTGTACTAGGCTGGCTACCAAGGCTGAGAGGGTGTCATTGTCGCCAAATTTCAGTTCGTCCACCGCTACCGTATCATTCTCATTCACTACGGGGATTACTCCCAGTCCCAGCAGTTCTTGAAAGGTGTTGTAAACGTTGAGATAGCGGCTGCGTTGAACCAAATCGCTGCGAGTCAGTAAAACCTGAGCAATTGGCTGTTGCAAGGTAGTAAATAAATCGTCATACACGCGCATTAATCGTCCTTGCCCTACTGCTGCTACTGCCTGTTTAAGAGCGATCGCTTTTGGACGTTCGGTTAAGCCTAACCGCGCACAACCCACCCCCACAGCACCAGAAGACACCAAAATTACTCGATGACCTTGCTGCCTCAAATAACAAAGTGTTTCTGCTAAGGTAGCGATCGTGGAAAGTGCCAGTTGTCCAGTTTCTGGTTGAGTAAGGCTAGAAGTGCCGATTTTGACGACAATAGTTTTGGTCATTGGTTATTAGTTAGTGGTCAGTGGTCAGTAGCAACGGACAACTATCTAAAAAATTGTAAAGCGCCAGTCCCTCTATAGTGAAGGCTGACGCTTTACGTGTTTATATTTATTTTGTATGAGCTAGGGTCTTTTATTGGCTGACCCCATGTTATTAATACTTATGATCCCCGATTTTTGCATGTCAGTAGGATTCCTTAATCATTTTTTTAGATTTACTTTCCTGACGATTTGTCAATGTTTGTGAATTTTGTTTTGTTCAGGAGTGATAGACGCTCCCAAGAATTCTGAGATCCAAACTTCAAAGTTCCTTATGGGATGGGAACGCAGGGCAACATCCGGATGGACGATTGGTTCGACCAAAATAGTAAACATCCCTAGGCGATTACCTGCTAAGACATCGGTAAATAAGCGATCGCCTACCATCGCTACTTGCTGCACTGGCAGATTCATCGCTTGGAGTGCTGCTCTAATTTTGCGTCGCGAAGGCTTGGCTGCACCCAAGTAATATGGCAGGTTAAGAGAGCGGGCAATTCCACCAATACGTGCTTCACTGAGATTATTGCTCACCAAACACAGATCTGCAAATGAACGGATTTGCTCCACCCATTGTTTTAGTTCTGGCGAAGCTATCCCTACTCTCATCGGTACTAAAGTTTCATCTACATCCAACACTAGTCCCTTCAGCCCGTATTGTTGGATAATATCTGGTGTCAGGTTCAACACTGAACCCTCTAATATCAAGTTAGGCTGTAAGAACTTGTTCCACGTCATAAGCTTATCTGCACAAGCAACATTGACTGAGCAGCTATTTGACAGCTGCCCAAAGCCTATTTAAATATAATTAAAAATTTTAATTTTTAATTATTAATTTTATTCAACTTCATTAAAAAGGTGTTCTTCTAAAAGTGGTTGGACTTCGCGGAACTCCTCTGGAGACAGCAATACTGGTTGACCTGTTTTTGATATCCGTGCAAAAAACAGAAGTGGATCGAGGGGAGTATAAATGGCATACTCCTGGTCTTCAAAATAGAAGCTAGCAAGTAGCTGTAATTGCTCTGGCTCCAAATCTGCCTCTTCGTCTTCGATTTCGAGGGTAAAAAGTTCTGACTCTTCCACAGATGGTAAATCACCTGCAACCGTGAGAGCATAGGCAGTGTTCTTGACGATCAAGTTTTGCTCAGCTAAGACAGCTTGAGCAGTGCCAAAAATCCGCTCAATGACAGCATCATCGTCCACTAGAATTGCTTCTTCTTCCTCTTCTTCACCTTGCCAAGCAAAAATTTCTATGGGTGAATCTACAGGAAGCAGTAAAACATATTCTTGATCGTCAACTGAAAGCGAATGCTCAATATAACATTCGAGAGTTCGCCCTGTATCATCGCTCAAGGTGATAGTACCTGCATGAGCGCGATCGTTATCTTCAGGAAATGGAGAGGAAAACATAACCGACTTGTGAAACTTTATAAATATCAGCAGATGTGAAAATCGCTTTACTGTTTAATGACAAATTATGCCAAGCAAATAGCTTCAGACGGAAATACAACTACTGGGTAATAGCTTTCAGAATATCACGTTAAAACGTATCAATATTCTATAGCTACTACGGGCCTTTGGAAATTGGCTCGTCTTGTATCCAGCCATTGTTGCAAAATTAAAGATGCTGCCTTACGGTCAATCAATCCTTTATTGCGTGATGGAGAACGGTTTTCAGCTATTAACAGTTGCTCTGCTTGAAATGAAGTTAATCGTTCATCGACATATTCCACAGGCAGTTTCAGAGCTTTAGCAAGTCTCGTGGCAAATTTTTGCACTTGACGGGCTTGAAATCCCAAAGAGCCATCCATCGAATAAGGCAACCCGATTACTAGGACTTGCACCTGACGCTCGTTAACTATTTGTCTTATTTGCTCGACATCTCTTTCAAAAGTGGTGCGTTCAACTGTGGTAATACCTGTAGCAATCAAACCAGTGCGATCGCACCCAGCCACACCAACCCGCTTGCGCCCCACATCTAACCCCAACGCTGAAATAAACGGCTTTGGTTGCTCTTGGGATGTCACATTAGTTCTCCTGCTTTACATCTGGTGAATCAGACTGGCAAGATACTTCCTGACTACAGTTTTTACTAAAGCTAACGGATTCCGGCTTGGTTGGCACAGTTCTATCTGATGGTGGTAGCTGCCTTGGTGGTGTCCATGACATCCCACCCGGTATCGGTTTACGTGCTGGTTGCAGTCCTTGTAGTACCTCAGTCCACTGAATTCCTTCTAGAGAGACAAATTTCGACTCTCGCAGTTTGTGCCAAACTGAGCGAGACATAATCAGCGTATGTTCTATGCGTTTTGCCCCAATACGTTCTAAATACTCTTCTCTTTCTGCTTGGTAGTCTGACGAAGCCAATTGCAACCCTTGCTGGGGAAAATCTTGAGCAATGCGAGCTAGTTGTGAGAGCAACTCTGGATACAACCAAGTATAAGCAGGGTGAACCGTCAGTGTTGCCACGTGAGGAGTTTCACCTTTGCGGTCAAGTTGCACCTGAAAGTAACCTATAGCTGCTTTACGCTGGGGTTCAAACACGTACCCACTTACCACTTCTGTTTTAGTTACCCATTGCTTGACGGCATCAGTTAAAGCACCAAACAAACTGGTTTTGAAGTCGCGGGTGTTGCGATCGAACACCTGACGCACTAAAGGCGGCATTGAGGCTGTATCTAGTTGATATAGCAACTGGGCATCAGCATTACTTACTGGTAGTAGATTGGGTAAATCTGGCTCTGATTGCGCTAATTCAGTCAGCAATTTAGGTTCAATTTCCCAATATGTCATTTCTGCCAGACGCTGAAATCCATTTTGTCGATAAAGTGCCAGTGCCTCTTTGTCATTAACATTTACTTCTAATAACCAAGTCCGAGCTTCTAAAATCGACTCAAAGCAATAGCGTAAAAGTTGCGAGCCAATTCCTTGCTTATCGGCAGCACGATCGAGCTTTACCTGGTCAACCCGCCAAGTACTGCGTGTACGGTTAAACGGCGACACTTGAATCATTCCTAGAAGCACACGCCCTTGCTCTGCCACATAGGCACAGAAACGATACTGTAATGGGTTGGGGAACCAACTCAAAAATTTGAGTAACCCATACCAGCGGCGCAGCCCTTGCATCTGGCGTATGTCGAAGCTATCCCTCTCTTCAGAAGTGGGAGCTTGTGATGACTCTTGAGTTAGTCGCTCAAGTCCATCCAGATCCCGGTATTGGACTGGACGGATGACAACACTGAGATTTCGAGGAAGTAATGAGGTCATTTTGATTCGAGCTGCCATTTAGCCCTAACTAACTGCTCTTGGGAGGAACTGCTGCAATCATCTTAACGGCTTTCCACTCGTTGCTATTGCTCCAAAAGGGTGATTTTCGTAACTTTAATCGTTAAAAAACCAGAAAAAGCAGAATTGATGAGTACGCCGTTGGCGTTGACACGACAATATCTGCTTTTATTTTATTTTAATTTTAATTAAAATTTGTATATCCTATAGCCCTTGCCGAGAAATTAGCTTCTCAAAGTTGGCTTGGGTCTGATGGAGTAATTGTTCTCGACTATCTTCAATTGTGTGCTTTAGGGGTGGAACCAGATTGCGAGCTTGTAGAGTCATGTGAAGCTGTAGATGGGCAACGTATTCACTGAAATCTTCATTTGGTGCAACTGTGCCCGTTAATAAATTTGATTCCATTGCCACTGCGTTCTCCTTTACTAATCTTGTACGTTTCTTCACATCGTTAAAACTTATCACGTTGTTTTGCTGAGCTTCTCAATTCGCAACGAAGTTTAATGGTTGTTTAGGAGTACTGAGGAGCTAATTGCCTGACTGTTGGCAAAGCCGACCACAGTCGCCTCAAGTAGGGAAACGCTTGACGCTCGTAACGCTCAAGGACTCGCTAACACCACGATACTATCTCCCCAATGCAGTAGCTCCCTGAGACCGCGCTGACTAACCTGCGGAGGGTTTCCCTCTCCAAAGTTGCCACAACGCGGGGAACCCACGCAAGGCACTTTTCTTCGCAACGCTGTCTCACCTTGTTCCCATTCCCTTTAACTAAACTTTACCCGAAACCTCAGTAGCTATATCCATCCCAGGCAACGGGGAATGTGTAATCTGAAAATAAGGGTAAATCATAATTATCGCTACGAGTTTCTTCATCCAGTACCTTGACGACTTTGTTATAAATATCTTCTGCGTGTTGTGGGGAATCACCGATGCTGGTTAATCCCAATTTACCAAACTGCGACAGACAACCCATAAGGTGAAACACCGTGCCTGTTTCTGTCCCGCTGTCAAAGTGTAGCCTGTGGTGAGCAATGATATCCATCAAATCGTTGGGTAACAATCCCCGATAGCGGTCTTTTTGCAGGTTGTCAGTGGCAATATAATATTTAGGCCGCCCTTGCTGACTGTAAAATAACCCCGTAGAGAGGTCATAGCGACCGTTAGTTAATAATTTCAGGGTCATGAAAGGATGAGTAGTGCCGCCTTTACGCAGGTTAATTTCGATCGCCTGAATGTCCCACTCTTTATTACCTTTGTCAACGGTAATAAAATCTACTCCAAATCGCTCTAATGCCCCTTTTTCTGCCAGTTTTCTGCCAACTTGTAATCCCAATTGTTGCAATTGCAACCGATAGCTTTCATCCGCAGGAAATCGGCAACCTAGATAAATTTGCCCGTCTGGTCCTCCGAGAATTTGGTCGTGGGTAGAGAGTATTTCCACTTCGCCTGTGGGTGTGATGCGTCCCTGCACGCTGGGCGATCGCTTGATTTCCCCTTCCACAAATGCTTCTACAATTGCCCCTAACTCTGGAATTCGTCCGGCAAAATTCGTCCAAGTCTCTTGTTTGGCTTGGAAGCGGAGACTTGAAAAGCGATCGCTAATTGCTGTTAATCTTTGGGCAGGAGAACCGTGACCTGGTGCTACATCCATAATCGGTCTTAAATCTAGCAGTGCATTCCCTTCTCCAGATATGCCTTCGTTAAGTTTTACCACCATCCGTTGTAATGTCGGCTGGCGTTCCCACAAATCACAAGCTGCTGTTGCTAAATCTTGCTGATTCCAAACCCTCGTACTGCCATCTGGATGAGGAACTCTACTTTCTGCAAAGATTTGCCGACTACCACTTTTTGTCCCCCAAATTTGCAAATCTGGTGCAGCCGCATACAATGGCACATTTAATTGTAAAGACAATTCTGCTTCCAAAAAGGTGGCGTTGTAGCACACCATAAATGATTTCTCTAACCTCAAAGCTTGGCGAATCCGTTCTGTCAATCTAGGACGTTCTAAAATCTTTTCGCTGAGGGGCTTGAGGGAAGAATCGTAAGTCGAAAGTAGCAGCAAGCGATTGCGGGCATGGGAAAATGGAATTCCAGGCAAAAGTTGTAAATAGTAATCAATAATACTGGGATGAAGTGGTGTTGATGTGACATAAATCAACCTAGTGCGAGGATTCCGCAAGCGCATCAAGGAAAAAAGTAATCTTTCTTCATAATGTTCGCAGCCTTCAATTTTTTGGAGTTCGCGCTGGTCAATACTCAGGGAGGGAATGACAACTATATCTGCCTCACTATTGTCGAATAGCTCGATGGTTTTCCAACGAGCGCGTAAAGTTAATTGAAGATGGCGAAACTTATCAACCTGCTCTAACTCGGAAACATTTATTGTCACCATAATCCTTGCCCTGTAACGATCCCAACACTAATTTACTACTTTGGTATGTGCTAAAAAAGAAAATTTAAATTATGATGCGGTTAATGTACAGACTTCTTTGGCTGCGGACGTTAGCAATCCTCTTCTGCCATAGTAGGTATTTTTTTAATTAATGTGTTGTCTATGTACCTAAAGTAAGATAAAAAGTTATAAATATGATGATCTTGGCAACATAGGACAGTTTATCTTTAAAACTGTAAAAAGTTTTGTAATTCTGTAATAAAGGCATACATAAATATTTTTATGTATAGAGATATTGCATACAGACTTTTTGTTTGAGTTACTTGGGCAATTCCCTTCTAGAATAAAAACATTATCTGCAAAATTTATTACTAAAATTGCTAAACCTGGGGGGAGTGTTTATGAGCCGTCCAATAATTCTTGGTATTGTTGGTGATAGCGCCGCTGGAAAAACAACACTAACTAGAGGAATTGCTCAGGTACTCGGTCCAGAAAATGTTACGCTCATTTGTACAGATGATTACCATCGTTACGATCGCCAGCAACGAGCAGAAATCGGAATTACTGCCCTCCACCCTGACTGCAACTATTTAGATGTTATGCAACAGCACCTATCGTTGCTACGGACAGGACAGCCAATTCTTAAGCCAGTTTACAGCCATAAAACAGGTACATTTGAGCCGCCACAGTACATCAAGCCTAACAAATTTGTAATTATTGAAGGATTACTGGGTTATTCTACCCGTGCTGCTCGTAATGCTTACGATGTTAAAGTTTACCTTGCACCTCCCGAACCACTACGGGCTAAATGGAAAGTTAAGCGAGATACCCAAAAACGTGGCTACAGTACCGAACAGGTGTTAGCGGAATTAGAAAAGCGCGAACCAGACTCAGAGCAGTTTATCCGTCCGCAGCGACAATGGTCGGATATAGTGGTGAGTTTTTATCCTTCCACCGAAGAATCTGATGAAACCAATGGACATTTGAATGTGCGGCTAGTATTGCGTCCAACAATTCCCCATCCAGATTTTACTCCAATTATCAATTTGACCAACGGTAATTCTGATTCGGCAATCCGCCTCGGACTAGACCGAGATATGAATAAGCCTGTAGATGTTTTGGAAGTTGATGGTCATGCCTCCTTAGAACAGGTGAATAAGCTAGAGCATATTATGTGTTCTGATATGCCCTACTTAAGAAATATCTGCGATCGCGAAAGTAATCCCGAACTGGGCAAAATTGCTGGCACAACAGGGGAGACAATCCAAAGTTATCCTCTTGCTCTTACCCAGTTGATCGTCACCTACCATATGCTCAAGGCGACACAAATCTACCAGTAAAAATTCAAAATTCTCAACTAAATAATGGGCGATACTGGATTTGAACCAGTGGCCTCTCCCGTGTGAAGGGAACGCGCTACCCCTGTGCTAATCGCCCATGAGCGTTTAAATTAACATATCTTGTATTGAAATACAAGAGCAGGGGGAGATGAGGGGCAGAGGAGCAAGGGAGTACAGGGAGATATAACTCTTGGACAGACGCGATTAATCGCGTCTGTCCTAACTTCCAACTCAGCACTCCTAATCCCCTTGAGGATACTCCTCCCACAAGGTTGTAACTTCACGTAAACTTTGGTGATTGCCATTACCTAAAATCAGATGATCTAGGAGTGGAATGCCCAAAACCTGCGCCCCTGATAGCAGTTGGCGCGTCAATTCAATATCTTCTTGGCTAGGTTCTAGATTACCCGAAGGATGATTGTGGGCAACTATTACTCGCGTTGCTCCTTGACGAATGACTTCCCGAAAAATATCACGAGGAGACGCTAAAGTTTCGGTAGCTGTGCCAATCGTAATTACTTGCGTGCCCAGCAAGCGATTCTTAACGTCTAAAAGTACTACAGCAAATCGTTCTTGTGTTTGCCACATCAAATCCTGACTGAGTGCAGCCGCAGCAGCAACTGGGCTATCAATGGGTGTACGGTCTAAAGGACGGGATTGGAAAGTGCGTTTGCCCAATTCAATCGCCGCTAGGATAGTTGTTGCTTTCGCTGGGCCAATACCAGGAATTTGCATTAATTCGGCTGGGGTAACTTCTCGCAGAACTGCCAATGGGTCACGCTGATGTTTGCTCAACTCCTGCAAAATATATTGTCCCAAGCCTACAGCGGAAAGTTTTCCCGGCCCTTGACCAGTGCCTAGGAGAATTGCAATTAACTCAGCTGTGGCCAAGATTTTTGGGCCGTGGGTCATTAATCGTTCGCGTGGACGCTCATTTGTAGGTATGTCGGCAATTCTGAGGCAATAGGTCATAGAACAACTACGAGAATAGTCACCAAATATGGAACTATCTTTAGTTATCCCTTGTTTGCTGTCATAATCATTTTTATTTGAGAAATTTTTAATTTCTGCAAATTTTCACTTTAGCTACATTTTTACAAATGTGCAATCGCTGGGTATTATACCGACGTAAGAAATACTTAACTGAACTGTATCGGACTATAAAATTTGCAAAACAACTAGTGTCATATCATCAGTGTTTTGCTGCTCAGAACCGACGAATTGCTGAACTTGGTCAAATAGGTAATCTACAATCTCCTGTGGTCCACTGTAGTAGCTGCAAGCCACGCTGAAGGCGGCAACAAAGTTTTCTTCATCGAAGCGATCGCCACTAGCGGCAGCAGCATCAGTTAATCCATCTGTATAATAAATTACTGTATCTCCATGCTCTAACTGTGCCTGGGCATCTTCGTATTGGCTATTAGCATCTAAGCCAATCAACATTCCTAATGTATCCAATCGGGTGACAGTTTTTGTTGCTGCGTGCCACCACAAGGGAGGATTATGTGCTGCATTACTGTAAGATAAAATCCGCGTCTTGGGGTTGTATTCTGAGTAAAACAACGTCACAAAGCGGTGTGAATTTTCCAAATCCGCATACATGACTCTATTCAAGTTTTGCAGAATTCCAGCTGGGGAATTGCCATGTAATACTTCTCCCTTGAGCATTCCCCGCATCATCGTCATAATGAGCCCTGCGGGGACACCTTTACCCATGACATCCCCAATTACCAAACCCCAGCGACCAACTTCTTGACTAACTTTGCTATGTAATTGAATTTGATTGTGATTGGTAGGAATAAAGTCGTAGTAGTCTCCGCCAACACGATTAGCAGGTTTACAGCGTGCAGCTAGAACTGCGCCAGGAATACTAGGGCATTGACGTGGTAGCAGCCGTCGTTGAATTTCTGCTCCAATTTCTAGCTCTTGGTCTAGGCGTTCCTTTTTCCTGAGTTCTACAGCCAATTCATCGTTTTCAATCGCTACTGCTGTTTGATCTGCTACTAACCGGACTAATTTTTGCCTAGTATCTGTCCAACTATATTCCGGATCGCGGCTCAAGACATAAAGCCACCCCCTTTCTGTATGTTTTACCAGAATCGCCGTGCCAAAAATTTGTACATCTGGCCCCAAGTAGCGATGCATCTGATCGTCCAACATCCCAGTGGCGGTTGCTAAAGGAGCTGTATTGGGTAAAAAGGTGATTTGACTGCTAGCCGTTTCTAATGCTTTGCGGATATTTTTGCGCTGACGACTATCCTGCCAGTGTAATTGCTCTAACCTGACTTGTCCGTTTGGTTTATAGAGAAACAGAGCGCTACCATCCGCGTCTGTGACTCTTGTTGCCATCAGCGGAATCAGCTCTAAAAACTGATTTAAATTATTAAAGCTTCTAAGGGCAAATCCCAAAGAACTCAGCAAATCTTGAATTTTGTTCTGTTCTCGGTGCAGCCTGGACACAAGTTCTTTTAGTGCTACGACTGGTGTGACATCCGTCGCGGCACTACTATTACTATCAGTGGGTTGAGAGGGCAGTTGAGACACAGTACCGATACTATTACACTTGAGAGCAGTAGATTTTAGATTACTTATTACTTCTTTGGTTTTAGGATTGCTAAACCATATTGGGACAAGCTTTGTCACTTTAGCAAGAGTATAAAGACGTAAGACGTAACTTGGTATAAGTATTACATTTGCTTATTGCATTTCTATTTAGATATATTGGCTTTTAGCAGCGTATTTGTCGTTGAAAATTGCTTGGCAAAAGTCTGCAATTCCTGTCATACCCTAGAAAGTGATTCATTTTTTCATAACTTAATCAGCAAATCATACATCCTCAGGCATAAATAAATCCTTTCAACACAAAATAATTTTATGACGTTTTTAGAGTCCCTGATAGAGCTGATATCCTTCTCAGTCGAGAGGCTAGGAGCATTAAAAGAGTATAACAGTGGGAAACAAAAAAGCTATCACTCATACTCAAAGCTGAAAATACACAAATTTAAGATGCACTTTAGCTTACTCAAAAAACAACTAGAAAGCTAGTAACACACCATTAAGAAAAACCATACCTCATATCCAAAAAACTTTAACTTAAAAGTTCTACTCAATGTTTTAGTTGAAGATTACCTTTTAAACATATAATTTGCTAACAGAGAATATTTGTAAGTAATCTTGCAAGTACATACTGAGAGTTAACTCGGTAGTGTTGTTTTAGCTTACTTAACACTAATCAAGCATTTCGGAAACACTGGTAGAGACCCTTAGACGAAAGCTTCTTACAGAATGGAAAGTTTTCCGAACTTATGCTGGGATTTCTCTTTGACGCAACCCAATATTTGTGCTGCATATGATAACCACGTTTGGGTGTAAGAAAAACAGCATTAGAGTGAAATTTTAGCAAAGTTTACCCATACCTTGTAGCAAACTAACAGTTTTAGGTTTTTACCAATATTCTACTTACGGCAATTTTCAGGTTTACAAACTAAGGTTATGACAGGGAGTAGGGAATACTTAGTGCTGAAGAACCAGTGCGTAGCGGTAGCGACTTAGGGCATCGGCAGTCCGGTCTTAAGGGTTTCCCTAGAGCAAGTGGCGTGAGACGCTAAGAGCTTTAACGCAGCGAAACGTGAGTCCTTGAGCGTCACGAGCATCACCCGAAGGGAGGTTCCCTCTGTTGTAGCAACTGGCGTTGCTGAGTGTGGAGTTAGGAGTCAGGAGTGTTATCTAACCCTCTGCTCCTATGCCCTCTTAGTTCCCTGTTTCCCTGCTCTTCTGCCCCCTGCCTCCTGGCATTAAGCTAATCGTCGTCTAAATTGCATCCCCGCGTCATCCCTTCCCTGCGTCCCCGCGTCTTTCTGAGGCTAAGGTTATGCAACTTAAAAGCACATCTGCTTAGCCACTTAATAAAGCTTCAACAAACTCGTAGCTAGAAAAGGGACGCAGGTCTTCAATTCCTTCACCAGCACCAATAAAGCGAATGGGTAAACCTAGTTGCTGCACTACGGCAAGGGCAACGCCTCCCTTGGCAGTGCCATCCAGTTTAGTTAACACTACGCCACTAAGTTGGGCTGCTTGGGAGAAAACTTCAGCTTGGCGCAATCCATTTTGACCTAAAGTGGCATCTAAAACCAATAGAGATTCTATTTTGGCATTAGGAGCTTTTTTGTCAATAATTCGACGAATTTTAGTGAGTTCGTCCATCAAGTTTTTCTTATTTTGCAAACGTCCAGCAGTATCGACTAAAAGTAGTTCAGTCTCCCTGGCTTGAGCGGCGGCGATCGCATCAAAGACCACTGCTGCTGGATCTGTATTCTTACCAGGATTGGCAATTACTTCGACACCGCTTCTAGTCCCCCAAACCTTCACCTGTTCTACGGCGGCAGCGCGGAAGGTATCTGCTGCACCAATCAAGCATTTATAACCGGATTTTTGTGCTAAGTGAGAGATTTTGCCGATGGTAGTGGTTTTACCAGCACCATTAACTCCAGTAATTAACCAAATATTTAAGGTTTCTTTTGCTGGGGCAAAGCTAGGTTTGTAGGATTTTTGCAGCGGTTCATCCAACATACCACGTAAGATTTCTTTGAGGTAAGCGATCGCTTCCTCTGGTGGAGTTACTTCTTCTCGCAATTTTTTCTGAAGCGCATTGATAATGTAATCTGTCGCTTCTACACCCACATCAGCTTGCAGAAGCAAAGATTCAATTTCAGTTACTGCTGCTTGGTTTAGTGGCCCTTGCCCAACAATTGCCTTCAATTGATTTAAGATGCCACGACGGGTTTTATCTAAACCTTGCCGTAGCTTTTTCAGCCAAGTAATTTCTTCAAGAGAAACGTCTTCTGGCCGCCTACCTTGGGCTGCTAATACTTCCGCTGACCACACAAACCCTTCATCAAAAGCCAGTCCAGGAAATTCCTCTGCTGTTTCTGGCGTAGTGGTCGATGCAGCAATAGTGGCTGATGGCTGCACTATTTCTGGTTGTGGTATTTCAATGGCACTAGCTATCAGTCGTTCTTGCTTGGCTTGCCGTTCTGCCGCTGCCCGTTCTAAAAAAGATAGAGTTGCTGGTGTTGTTGGCTGTGATACTTCTGACGTGTCAGATTCACTAGATGCTGGTTCTGCCTCACCTACTGTCAGTTCTGGGTTGGGAGTTGCAGGCTCCTCGGTAACTTCTGCTACTGAAGAAACTTCGGTTACAGATGCAGACAGTTCCTCAGTAGTTGTTGGGGCAACAGTTTCATTTGCTGCCTCTGCCTGTGGTGTTTCGATTTCTTCTGTTGGCTGTTCCTCAGCAGTTGTTTGAGCAACAGTTACGTCTGTCTTTAAAGATTGTGCCGTTTCATCTACTCCAGATACAGTATTAACTGCTTGTGAAGTTTGTACAGCTTCTATTTCAGCGGTTGCTGTTTCTACAGTTTCGGTTGTTTCTGGTGGTGCTTGTGCAACTGCTGAATCAGATGGAGTTTCTGCTTCTTGGGATTGTTGTTTTTGCTGGATATTTTTGTAAGCAGCTTTAGCAAATGCCAACAAGTCTGCCGTTGAGTCTTGTGCAGTTTCTGCCGTTGGGGTTGACGTTTCGGCTGGTTCTGGTTGGGGTTCTTTTGCTGGAGGAGTTTTCCCCTGTTTATTTTCAGAGGGGGTATCAGAGGAATCGTTGTATTGACGACGGAACCAATTAAAAACCATTGCAGCTTGGGTTATTAGTTGTTATGTAAGTTATGAGTTATAAGTTATGAGTTTAATTTAACTCTGTACTCTTTCCTGGGGTGAAACCCTCCGGGTTATCCTCACCTCTCATCTGTCAGGTGTCAGCAGTGCTGAGTGGAGACGCGATTAATCGCGTCTGTACAAGAGTTAGGAGTTATTAAGAATTCCCCTCATCTCCCTTCCCTGTTCCTCTGCTCCCTTGCCTTCTACTTAAGCGGTCTTTTTTTGTTCTGTGACTCGGCGCAGAACACCATTAATAAAACGATGGCCTTCATCTCCACTGTAGCGTTTGGCTAACACTACAGCTTCGTTAATGGCCACGCTGTCTGGAAGTCCTAAAAACAGCATTTCTCCCACAGCAATTCGCAGAATATCTCGGTCGATTTGGGCAAGGCGATTTACTTGCCAATCTACTAAGGCAGAGGCGATTCGTTCATCGATAGTAGTTCGCTCTTCGTTAACTACTTTGACAATTTGGATAGCATATCTGCCAACTTCCTTATCTTGATTTGCCAACTGAATCAATTCTGGAAACTCAAGTGCTGCGCCTAGCTGATTGATTGCCGTTTGGGTGTATTCAATCGCCTCTTGGAGCATATTTCTAGCAGTATTTATATCTGAGGCTCGAGTTTGGCTAGTTAAGATGCGATCGTTACTTCGTTGCAGTTCAGCAGCCGCATTATCTAGGGTATCTTGGACTTCTGCTCTAAGAGTACGTACAGTTGCTAGCACTAACTTTGGCAAATGCTCTTCTGTCAATTTCTTAGGATTTACTGGCAACTGGCTGAGACTTAAAAGCGCCAGTTCGCGAGCAATTTGTTGGGGTTTTCGGTCTTGCATAAAAGTTGAGTGTTTAAGCACTAATGAACGAGTTAGGAGTTAATCAATTCTGGCAGAGTCAAACCACCATATTATCTATTTGCTTGTGACTTTGGCGGATTGATTTTAAGTTTCTTCTACAGGGATAACAGACCGCTTTGTTTCTAAAGTTGGTGCTTCCAAATTGTGTTCTTGAGAGATAATTAGGGGAGGTAAGGGTGTATTTGGGGCGACTATACCACCGGAGACTACTACTTTAAAGGCATCTTCGACCGACATAGATAGGTTTACCACCTCATCCTCTGGAACTATTGCATACCATCCTGTGGTGGGATTTGGGGTAGTGGGGATGAATACACTCAGCATGGTACGAGACATATGGGCTTGAATCTCAGTGTCCATAGCACCGGTAACGAAGGCGATCGCCCATACTCCTCGCCTAGGATACTCTACTAAAATTACACGGCGAAATCTGCCATTGGAATCTTTGAGAAGAGTTTCTAATAGTTGTTTCAGGGTTTTGTATACCTGCCCAGCTAAGGGAATCGCCTGTAATAACCGTTCACCGAAATCTAGCAACCACCGCCCACCAATATTCCGAGCCATCAACCCAATCAAGAGAATACTCAATAGCGGTACAGCTAGTCCTACTGCCAAATTCAGTATATTTACTAGTATAGGGTGCAGCCCATCAAAGGGATTCAGTTGTTTGGGAATTTGGGTGAGAAAGTTAACCACCCAACTAGCAATAGTGATTGTTAGCCAGATGGTGGTTGCTAGCGGAATCACGACTAATAAACCAGCTATCAGGTCATTTTTTAAATCCTGTTTAAGGCGATCGATTCCCAAGCCCTTATTCTCCTTTTCTAGGCTAGCGGAACGTTTATGATTGGTATTCATACCAGCAGATTTGTCACATTATGAAGCCATTACATGTAGCATTTAGAACCACAAGCTACTGCCTTAAACTGCAAGCAGCGGGGATACTGCCATGAAAACACGCACTGGTTGCTTGAAAAACAGCTATTTTCCTACAAAAGTGGTTATGGAGATTCCCAACCAGGATAACGGCTGGTTTATCTTTGAGGATGTTACTTTTCTTTGTGCGACTTGTAAACGATTGTTACTAATCTGTGAGATATTTCTAATCGTATCGCGCTCTATCAAAAGTTGCTTATGCTTCTCAAAGCACACAATATAACTAAAGCAATGGTTTTGTTGGGTTATTATCTTGTGATGAGGTAGAAATGTTTTTGTGAAAAAGTAATGTTAAAAATATTAACCGATCGTAACCGCTGAGAATACTTCAGGCTCAACGAAGTAGCCCAAGAACTTAAGCAAAAATGTTTGACTAAAATTTTTAAAGACAATCCTGCCCAAACAAAAACTCAAGTTGAGTCACACCGCATCAACCTTTGTGGTTTCTGAAGCCAGATTATGTGCTTCTGGTTCGCTTTCTTCACTCTTAGCTTTTATTGCTTCTAAACTAGGGGTAGGCATATGCTGCATTTCCCAAACTTTGAGCAAGATTAGATATTCGTAGAACGCTTGTAATGTACACCAAGCCATTCCAGCCTGTCCATCTAGGCAGCCACCTAAAAAGAAATACATGTATAAAAAGCGTAGCAAAGGTCTAGCGGGTAAACGCAAAGATAAATCCTTGAGGGCACGCCGTCTTTCAACTTCAGATTTGCCTACAAACAAATCTCGCCAGTTAACCGTACCTCTTTGCAACTGATACAATGTTTCTCTAGCTTCATCTGTGGAATAACGGTTATGCTTTTCAATCCAGCGGCTTAGGCCCTTGCTGCAAGTGTAATGAGGATAGGTTTCTTTTAAAAAGCCAGTAGCACCGTCACAAACTTCCCGTTCAGTGTGACCGTAGTCTGTGAACCAAACTTTACCATGGCGGAAGAGACGCAATTGGTAACGGGGATATTGAGTGCTGTAGCGAATCCAATGATTCATGAACATGACACGTTCGGCGACGTAGTAAGCAATGTAGTCTGGATTCTGACTTGCCTGTTCGCATTCAGTAAACAGTTGTGGTGTCATGCGCTCGTCAGCTTCGAGAATATAGACCCACTCGTGTTTTGGAGGGATGGACTCTAGCATCCAGGTGCGTTGGCGACCGTGGCTTTCAAAAGCATGTTGAAAGACGCGAACAGGATAACGACTGGCAATTTCCACAGTGCGATCGCTACTGCATGAATCTACAACAATAATGTCATCTGATAGCATTGCCGACTCAATACAAGCAGCAATATCTAGTTCTTCGTTATATGTCAGTATGTAAATTGAGAACATTTTTTAAGTTTTAGTTAATAGTTGATATTTGGGAGTTATGAGTCAGGAATTATTCTCTTTATCTTTGTGTCCTCCGTTCGCGTAGCGTCGACCATAGGAGAAGTTTGCTCAACGGGGGGAACCCCCCGAAGTTGCTCCACTTGGGCAAAGACGACACTTGCTACTCTGCGGGAAGCCCTTCGGGTGACGCTCCTGCGTCGCTAGCGCTTCGCTAACACCAGTCGCTCATGGGGGAAACCCCAAGACCACGCTGGTTCACCGCGTAAAGCGCGTCTACAACCGGGGTTATTCCGGCAACGCAGTGTCTCCCCAAGACCGCACTTCTCTTTGCACGCAACTTCTCTTTGCGTTCTCTGCTCTCCCCCTGCTCCCTTTAGAATTAACGTGCGGCGGCTTTACGTCCACTACCTTGTAAAGTACCCATGCTTCGTAATCCTGTCCAGCCGATGATAATGTAACCGATGGACAACAATAAACTGCTAATACCAATTCGCAGACCAGATTTCCAAGCATTATCTTTAGCTTGTTTTTCTGCTGCTTCTTTACGTTCGCGAATTTGACTCAATCTTTGGTTTGCTAATCCTTGGGGATCTGTTTGCTGGGCGATAAATTTGTCAAGTTCTTGGGGATTGGCTTTAAACTTCTTGAGCAATTCTTTCTGAGCTGCGGGAAGTTGAGGGTTCTCAATTGCTTGTTTATATTTTTGATCGTCTTTGAGTAGTTCGGTAAATTGAGCTCTAGCTTGATTTCGCAGCTGTTCTAGCTGAGCTTTTCCCTGTTCGTTGTTCAATTGGGCTTGAAATTGCGCTAGCTGGCTTTTCAACTGGTTTTCTGCCTGATCTGCATCTTGGTTAATTTGATTTACGGTTTGAGTGCTAGCTTGACGCACATTATTGAGATGCAAAGGAAAAATCAGCAAGAAGAGTAACCCTAAGATGCTAGATATTATCAGCGCTGGAAATCTTAAGTCTACAGATGGTGGGCGATCGCCGTTACTAGCATCATCAATCCAATAGCCGACAAATAACATGCCCAAACCCACCAAAGGCACAATTCCCCTGTCAACTAGTGCTGTTGCTAGGTTAATTTGCCATGTGCGATCGGTTGGTTGGAATGGTAACAACAGAATCACAAAGTCAAGAAAAAAGGACAAAATTAAGATTATCCCCACTACTTTTAGTGTGAGGGCGGCGTTCACAGAGGCAAAACGGTTAGTCATAGTTTTTAAAGCGATAAATCAGAGTGATTGTCCTATTTAAAGTTACTGGAATATTGTTCCCATGACCCTGCCTATTCCATCGACCTATTTGTTATTTGGCAACAAAAGGCAGATGTAGTACTGGTATAAACTTCCTGCCTCTTAGTTTGGAACTACACCACAGTAGCATCTGTCATCTTGAGTGTCTTCAGAAAATTCTTGGTGTTTGAAGATACGAGAGTAGGCTGGAGTTAAGGGATGAAAGAAGAGAAAAAATAGACATTTTGAATTTGTCTTTCTCATATTTTTGCTTCTCCATTAACCCATACCCCGATTTCTCTGTTGACAATTTGTTCCCAAATCGGCAGATCCTCTGGAAGATCAATATCAGCTAAAGGAGATAAGTATGTATGTGATACATTCAGTTTTACAGCAATATCCACAGTCTGTTGCAATACTTGAGAAGTTCCCCAGTCGATGTTAGCGAATAATTCTGGGATGAGGCGACGCAAACCGATCAAGTAATAACCACCGTCAATCGCTGGGCCAAGCACGAGGTCAAAACTATGCAGTTGCTCAAAGGCTTTGGTAAGAATCTGGGAATTTACGCTAGGACAATCTGTGCCGATAATAACTACTTGTTCCATACCTGATTGAAAGGCATCGAAAAGCGATCGCCTCATTCGCCAACCTAAATCTCCCTCACCTTGAGACTGGTAAACTAAACTCAGCCCCAGCCAATCTTGCATTAGTTGTAAATTGCCACCAGTAAACCGCACTTCCAAAGATACGTCAGTTGCTTTTTGCAATTCTTTAACTTGAGATACCGTATATTCAGTCATCTGTCGTTGCAAATTAGCAGCGCCAAGAGTACCCAAAGTAGGTATCAATCGAGTTTTTGTCTTTCCTGGTTCTGGATAGCGAGTGAAAATAATCAGGTGCTGTTTTGGAATTTCTGATGATTTCAGCACACAATACCTTGTTGAACTTAACTAAAAACATCTTAATAGCAATAATCACCGTCTCGATTAGCTCTGTTACGTTCTTTCGCCGTTCGCATGGCCCCTATAAGTGTGGAGACGTAAACACAACGCTTAGCTTTACCACCATACTTACTAGATAGCGTGATCCTTCTTAGCACGTTAGTGTTACCCATGTAATCAAATTGAATTTTACGTATGCCATTTGACAGTTGTAAGGTTGTCTCAGGATCAAGGCGCACATGGGAATCTAAATTATTCCATTTAGCAACTGATGGGTTGACTGTAGCAGGATGAACTGCCCATTGAAGGATGCCATTTTGTTCGCGAAAGCTAAAGTGCCAAGTTACTTTTTCTTTAATAGCTTGACTTTTGGATTGTCGTATAGCGCGATGAACTTCTTCTTGAGCATTAATAAGGCGGCGAACGTCTACAAAAGCTAGCCAGTTAGGCAATGCCAGTCCAGCTAATACTCCAATTAATATAACAACGACTAACATCTCTACCAGTGTAAAGCCACTGCTAGAGTCATGCTTCGAGATTTTTTTAGTATTAAATAAAAGCAGAAAACGCACTAAAGTACTTTCCTACAGCATTATGTACCCGACTTAATTATTCAACGAAATAGTAATAGCTTTGTGTTAGCAGTAATTTTATTTGTTTAAATAGCCATTTTTCCAAAGATAAAAAGGGCTAATCAAACTACTTAAAAATAATTGCATTTCACAAGCTGCAACCAACTCCGTTTTTACCTGAAATCTATATTTTAGTAAATGTAATAAGATTTTTATTACATCATTAATCATATAAGCTAATAGAGCGAACGGTTTAATCCAAGACTTTATATTTACCATTCGAGTAACATAGCGGCTTAAGCCAATACCTCGAAAAAATTGAATTAAATACTCTCTTTGTAACCGCGATTTTGGTATTTGATGATAAATTTCCATTTCTGGATTATACCAAATTTCCCAACCAGATTTTTGGAGATAAGACAACATTTCTAAGTCTTCACTGGTCAGCATATTGCCAGTAACTCTACCAGTCAAAATAGACTGATTTGGTACGCTATCTAACCAAGCTTGGCGGCGAACAACAAGCCCAGCAGAAGGAGGTAATAATTTTTTGGATGGTTCATACAGCAAAGGCAAATCACCTCGCTCTGTAATTGCTAAAAATGGAGCAATGCGCTGAAAATTTTCCGGTGGTTCTACTTCCCATTGAGGATGTATTTGGCTAGCGTAAGCTCCAGCTTGCGGATATTTTTGACCAAAAGCATAAGCTGCTGCTACCCAATTTAAATCTGGATAATTATCGTCATCCAGAAAACCAATTAATTGACCTTTAGCTTCTTGAACTGCTCGTTTTCTGGCATAGGCTGCTCCTTGTTGTAGTTCAAAACAATATTTTAAAGGGTAAGGACATTGCCAATTTTCTTGATAGTTTTGTACAATTTTTGCTGTGTCATCATTACTATTATTATCTACAACAATAATCTCCCAAGAAAAGTTTTCAGTACAAATTTGATTTTGCAATCGTTGTAGTAGTTCACGCAAACGACTAGCACCGTTATAAGTCGGTATAGCTATAGTAAAATCAAGGCGTTGAGTCATTTTCTAAAATTTATATTGTTATCGAATCATTTAACTGCACTTATTATCTTTTTGAGTCTGCATTGCGCCTAGAAGAGTTTTTACAATAACGCAACGCTTGATATGATTAGAAGCTACTACGACCTTTATACCAGGTGGTTCCGTTGAAGATAATGTTGGTGTTCCAAAGTTTGGATTTATCAAAGTACCCATGTAATCAAAGGTAATTGTTTGTGGTGTATTTAGATAGCTAGAGCTTGGGTTAACAGAAGCGCCAGCTATATTGTTACTAGTTAGATTTGTCAAAAGTTTTAATTGTCCTGGTTTAACTCCTAAGTCTTCAGCTAAATTACGCCAGTTGCTTGGCGATGTACCTTGATGAACTGCAATTTGAGCAATGTTATCGGCATTTTTAAAACTGACACTGTAGCTAAGTTTTGTCTTTTTAGCTTCTCTTTGTGCTTCTTGTAATGCGGCTAAAACAACGTCGTTAGCCTTATTTACCCGTTGTCTGTTAACAAAACCAAGCCAACTTGGAGCAGCAATAGTTGCCAAAATTCCAACCATAATTACCACTACTAAAACTTCGACTAGGGTAAATCCAGCAGTTGGTTTAGAAAAACGGGAAGATAAGTTTGCTTTTATAGCCAATACTTTCATAAGAGATTTATTGAACATTTTTTATAAAACAGGGCTAACACAACATGCTTACCTTAATTGATTCAGCTAACAAATTCAAAATTATTTGGTGTACAAGAATCCACGCCCTTTAACACGTGCGCTGTATTGAGGAAAATAATTCTTTTTATTATCAGAGTATTTAATTTTATTCACATCGTTTTCAATACGAGCATATGCGTTGCCACGTAAATGAACTTCTGAAACGGTGATTGCTTTTTGTGTTGAAGTTGTTGTAGGTGAAGACAGGACACAGACATAAAAGCTGCCTGTTTTGAGGTTGGCATCAGGAACAGCAGTAGTTGCACCAGTAGCGTAGTTTGGCACTTGTTGCATATCTGGAGTTGAAGGGTCTGAATCTGCGGGGCAACTGGGCGGTGCTACTGCTAAGTTTTCACTAACAGTAGTTTGATCGATGTAATCAACTAAAGGCAAAATATTTGGACTGTTATTAGTATAACCAGTAGCACTTTTTGTCCAATTTTCCATCTTATCCTTCAGGGTTGTGTATTGATTATTTGGATCAAATATTTGAAAACCATCCTGCCCTTCACGAATTTCAAATCTACCAATACGAGCTGCTTTCGACCAAGTATTGTCAGGGTCGTCACCTTTGATGAAATAATAAGCAACTAATGAATACACAAAAGTATCATCAAAACCACTACCAGCGCTAATAACTTGTGGACGAAACTGCCGTTTCCAAAATACGATAACAGGAAAGTGATCTGATGTAGAAGACGTTGGTAATTGACTCTTAATTTTCTCAATTCCAGCAGCATCGTAAATGTAAATTGCCTGCTCCAAGTCTCGTGAAATGTAATCAAGTGCTGCTTTGATTTCTTGCTCGGATGTAGCTTTTGCTTGCTCTTTGCGGTCATTGTCCATGACATTAATCATGAATCCCATCAAAGGCGTGATTACAAGTGCTGCTAGGACTATCGCCACCAGCAACTCAATAAGCGTAAAACCACCTGATTTTTGTTTTATATGACAACGTTTTAGATATTGATTTAAGAACCATTTGAGAGGATTCATGTGACTACGTTTTCCCCTGAAAGTTGTGGTTGTCTAGCATCAAGCATTGGAATTATTAGTTGCAAGCAGTATTAGAGTCAGTATTGGCTGTATCCTTGAGGCGGTTACAAAAATTCTCGAAAGTAGTTGCTGTATTGGTAATTTCTGTTGTCATTTCCACCAATGGCGATTTGCGATCGCCTACTCCCGCAGCAAAAGTATTCTGTTTACTAGGTGCTTTTTTCAAGTTCACCCCGTCGCTCTTAAAGCCATCTGCTCTGTAAACACGAATGCCTAACTGATAGCCTTGGGCTGGATCGGTAATATTAGTGGTGACTCCACCAGTAATAACGGTAGCTTTGTTATACCGAAACGCTTGAATTACTAAATCATTTACGCTGCTAATACTACAGCCACCTCCATCACCATCTATGCAGTATAAATCAGTTGATGGTGCTGAACAGTAAGCGTTAGTGCTACAATTCAAAGTTCCTAATGAAGGAGCATTGTAGTCATTTACTTTAATAGGAGTGCCTGAAGACTCACCAGTTGTAGGTGGAACAGTAATCGTTCCTGATTTAACACCATCAAGGTAGGTTTTAGCAGCATCAGTCGCTGTTTCAATGCGTTTTGCTTGTACTCGTGTTGCCACAGATAAGATAATCACAGGCGCGATCGCACTTAATAAAATGGCAGCGATTACAATTGCTACTAAAGATTCAATGATGGTGAAACCAGACTCACTAGATGGAGATGCTTGCTGTTGTTTGTGATGAATCATAATCTCAGCAACTTGGGTTAATATCAGGAAGGGCAGGTACTAGGACGTTGGTCTTTGCTAATAGCGTATTTAAAGCCAGTGCCATAGGAAGCATCGCTAGAGTCGTATCCTTGACCAGTAGTAGCGCCACATAATAAAGTTTGCACCCAGCGATCGTCTCGCCCGACTTCTCTGTAATACTCGTTAGGATCTCCGACATTTGGTGAAGTGAAACGCTGAGAGAATAAATCAGGCAACTGCGTCAGTAAGGCTACATCAAAACCCCATGTACGCTTAGGTTGTACATAGAAGGGTGTACGACCATAGATTAAAGCAGTACCATCCATATTTACGGTAGTTCTGTAAGCTTGCGGATATCCAAAAGCTGTTTGTGTAGTGCTGTAACCTGTACTCTGTGTATAACTCTCAGTAAATGTTTGCCAAGGTGCTGTAGCATAAGAACTGCGTTTGTATTGAATGAATGCTCCAACTACCTTGTGATTTTTGTCTTCTTGCCAGTTCTCTAAATAGCGTACAAAGTTTTCTAGACCACCATTTGATTCTGTTGGTCGTCCTGGGGTGTCACCTTGAACAAATGCAAGATTTGTTTCCGTAGTGTTATCAATAACTACTTGTAACCAATTATTACTTTTGTCTTTTATATTGTCGGTGTTTGTGATGCTAGATAAGGAACTGTCAGAAGAATTTCCAAAAGGATATTGGATTTGCAACACGGGTACTAATAAAGGCTGATCTGTTTTTCTAGTATTAGTCAGCCCACTAATATTTTTAATCGACAGAAAATGCCTATAGCTATAATCAGAATCGCCTGTAAAATAATTGTCTGTAGAATCATCAGAAGCAGTCTTAATTGTCTGAAACCACAAAGCATTTTTATGTCGCCTAGGTCGATTGCTAGAACTGAACTTCGGGTATATGATACCTCCTATTAGCTTGGTAGTTCCATAAGGATAATAGGCTACCTTACCTGCATTATCGTCGGTGTTATAAAGAGTAGAGACATTATTACCTGATATTCCTAAAGGAATTGGTATGAGATTAGGAGCAGTACCAGTGGTCATTAAGTTACCATTGCTATCACGCAAGAAAGCAACTCGGCGAGGATAGTGTCGGTCTTTTACGTACTTGGCAGGTCTACCAGTGGTACCTGCTCCCAATTTATCAACTGTATAATTTGGTCGTATACGCTTTTCACCAGAGCTAGTTGCTTTATAATCCCAATCAACGCCACTACCAGTTTCATCATAACCAACACTCCAGTCATCGGGTTTACACGCAGAAACTGTTGGTTTACGACAGATTTCCATCACATACTCTGCAAATTCTATCCGACGTTGAATTGGGGTTACGAAGTTGTTAAAGTAGGAACTTTTGACAGCGTTACCTTCAGTATTAATATCTGTCAACTTATTAGCCTTACCATTATCGTTACCTATCCAGCCAAAACTAGTAACGAAGTTGTTATCCCAGAAGCCATTTAGTTTGAGAGCAATAAAGCTGGGTATGTTCTGCTCGGTTATGTTAACAGCATTGTCACTTGTATCACCGTCACTGTTTAAATCGACTCCTAAAGTCGTTTCATTCATAGTGGTGACATTATCTGTTAAGTTACCATCACCATCTAGGTCTAACTGTAGAGTGGTTTCATTTAGTGTGACTGCGTTGGTTGTTATACCACCCACACCATCATAGTCATACCCTACAGCAGCACTTATGTTATCTCTTAAATCATAGTCACCTTCGTTACGAAAACCGAGGAGAAAATTATCAGACAAGATAGTAATGGCATCTGCTATGACGGTGGCAGGTCGCCATGTTTCACCAGCGGTACAAGCAGTGAATTGATCCTTACGACAGGCGAAGTTGCTATTAAGATGAGTACGAGTGTAGAAATTACTCCAAGTGCTATCTAAATTTTCGCTGTGAGTCGTATTATCGAACTCTTCTTGCGAGTGAGTATTAAAGTTCCCTTTAATATAAACTGGCAAATTTGTTGCCAAAATTAGACCCTTTTCTTCTGGCTTATAAGTAGTGTTACGACTTAAGTCACTGCCATGAATTAGCATGATGCCGTTAGGACGACGGTTAGGGTCTAGTTTAAAATCATTAGAGCTGAGGTCTGATGTTGAATCGCTTGCGTCTGGTGATGCATCATCACGAGTTGCATAAATAATACCGCTGTTAGGTAATAGGAATTCGCCTGTTCCAATTGATTTTTTTCGCAGTAGATTCAAATCTAATACTGTGGCACGAATTTCTAAAGGTTGGCGCTGTTCAACATCCAGGTTGTATGTAGGATTAGAAGTGTTTGGTTTATCAATAGCCTTAATCTGCCTTGCATCCAAAAAGGTAGTTTCTCTGATAGCCCCGTGGGGAATAACACTGTCACTTGGTGTCATAGTAGAACCATCTACAAGTTTCAGAGCACAGATAGCAGAGTCAACAGCAGATTGTTCAGATAAAGTGAGTGGCTTACTCTGGGATATTTTTGTGAGAGCTTTACGCAGAGGCTCATTTACAAAGCGTCCGTTAGGAAAAACCAAGTTGGCTTGATAGCTGAGTCGGTCTTTTAGCGTTTTCGTAGAGTCTGTTGGATTGTCTGCACCAGAGGCATAAGAAAATATTCCATTAGAAACTGAGATACCACTTATGGTGCTAGCTTGTGCGCCTGAAAACTGGTAGGTCACGCCATTGTTAGACCTGCCAGCAGCTGTTGAAGCAACAGTACCGAGTCCAGTTAGGTTCGGGTTATTAGTTAATCCTGTAGTATTCCAAACTGTGTTGGGGTCAGTATCTCTTAAGCGGACATCAGGATAACCGTTTTGGTTAATGGCAGATTGGCTAGTAGTGGAGTCATAGTAGCTGCTTACACAAGCAATTGGAGTTTGATAAGTAGTTGCTGATTGAGGATTATAGGCGTTGTCCTTGTAGTGATAGACAACAGTAGCCCGCATTATTAAATCACCACTTTGATCGGTTGTTTCAGGTATGCCATCCTTATCTGTGTCATCCCACATAGGTATTGAATCAGGCCAAACCACAGGCAACAGCGATTCATCTATATTTAAAGTGCTGGGATTATCAAGTCTTGTTGGAGGAGTAGACAGAAAAGAGCCAGTACGCTTATAAATGCCTGCACCTGTTATTACACGTAACCCGCCAACCACATCAAGCTCGCCTTGAGGCTGTTCTGCGGCTTTCTTCTCCCAAAAATCATCTCGATCTGTAATACCTAAATCGTCTAACTCATGGACTTGAGGAAAGCGCTTGCGGGGATTAGTAACACCACTAGCTGTTGCATCCCATTGTTTATTTGAAATTGACTGACCACTTTCTAGTCCATCTAACTGACTTACAAATTTAGTGCCATTCCACCAGATTTCTGGTAGGTTATTGCCTACTACAATGCGATCGCCAATTCTTGCTTCATCGCCCTGTGGTTCTGGCAATTTGGTTGCTGTTGTAGGTAAATATATTTTATTCGTGCCATTAAGTTTAATTGGCAGCCCTGAGTAATTTGCATGAGTTATGCCATCGCTAGATGCATACGGATATATCCAATTATCCGGTGGTCGTAGATTATCACTATTACTGCCCTGAAGGACATCGCTGGTTGTATAGTCAACATTTGGACTTTTGTTGATTGCTAAAGCTACTTCGTCTCCAAAAGGAACTTCAGCATATGGAACGCGGCGTGTACGCTTTCTAAAGTAAATTTTTAATTGTTCTTCCTTTACTTTATTTGAGTCGAGAGTAGCATCAGCATTTATTTGCCGTGTAACCTCTTGTGTGACTTCTTGAGGAAGAGTAGCAGTGAGCTTTGCAGCACGCACTAGAAGGTCAATCCGCATCTCATATGCTTTACTGTTGTAAGCAATATCGCTTCCGAACAGAGTTACACTTTTATTGATGCTATTAATAAAGTCGCGATCGCTACCACCTGGTCCTGCTGTTTTAAAGAAATCTACTTGTACGCCATCATTGTTAGCAGTATCAAGATCGCTATTGTTATCTGTAACACGACCATTAGCAACATTGCCACCAACAATAATTTTGCTGTTTCCTTCGCTGTAGTAACAAGACTTAGGACTACTAACTAGATAAAGCCTGATTGGATCGAAAGTTTTTCCAGTCAACAAATTACCATTTGTAGCAATCCGTCCATTTAAACGCAGTCCACCTCCAGGTGCAATTTGTAAGTCATCGTTATACAGTACTGCATTATTGCTAACAGGAAAACGCTCCCTGTCTTGCTCATACTCCAGAGCAGCAAAGCCTTTATTACCTTTAAATATCTGATATTTAGCAGCTTCAGTAGAAGTTAATCCTGTCGGTATTTCAGTGATAGGTACTGTAGTTGTATAAACAAAAATACCTCTTTTCAATGTTCCAGCTCTTTTATACCAACCTTGGGTACCCACCAGTTGAGCGCTGGTAGTACTTCCTTCATCACATTGAGTACCCTTGTCAGTTTCATTCATTGGTGGTGTTCTCGCCTCTAGAGGGCTTCTTGGGCGATCTGAACTAGGCGATCGCAAGTAAACACCATACAATGTAAAACTATCAAATTTGCCGTCATTGTTAGTATCTACAGGATATTTCCAAGCAGTAGTAAGACTTTCTTCTGTGTCTAAAGAACCTGTGTTTGTTTGAATACCTGATGTACCATTGAAGTCATTAACCAGTTTCAATTGCGTCTCATCACCAAACGTATATTGATCGATGCTACTGGTGAGAACTTGGTAAAGTGAAAAGTCTGAAGGGGTTGAACGTGGTAATTTGGGGTCTTGAAATAGTTTATTAATTTTTGCCCTTGCCCGATCGAGAGCGGGTGATGCTGCGCTAAGAACTGCCTCATTTACACGGACATTACTAGCATTTTTAGAACGCTCAAAAGACCTAAATAAAATTGCTGTGGTTAGCAGTATGACTACCAACGCTACCATTGCTACTGTTGGCAACACAAAACCAGCATTTACTGAACTTCGTCGTCTCTTAGTGACAAACAAAGTTCGTAGTAGCCAAATAATTTGCTTTTTAATTGGAGATATAAAACTTTTACTAATTTCTTTGGAGATTTTTTTTATTGTTTTGGCTAGCTGGCGTTTTGTAAACATAGCTGCTTTCCTATCAAGTAATTTGATTACCAATTCTTTTTTGCAATTGAAAACTATGCCTGGAAATTATATTTACAGACAAAAAAGGTTTTCATTTATGCAATTACTGGATTTAACCTGCTACAAAATGCAGCAAATATGCACGAAAAATGTTTTTTTAGTTATACCATTTATTAAGTTTTTAGATTTTCCGGAAAATACTGATTTTTTCTGAATTTGATTAATTCGTAGTTAAAAACCATAACTTCACATGAATTTTTTCAAAATGTATCTCACCTGAAGGCAACTTCATGAAGATATAGTTAGGGGAGTAAGCTTATAATGCCCACTTGTTAAAGGAAACATATCAGCCAGATACAAAATAATATTAAGTAATTAAAAACCTCCCTAAATGGGAGGCTGATGGGGTAAATATTCTCGATTACAAATAAATTTCCAAGTACTAAGGTTGCTAGTACATGCCTAGGTTCAGAAATTTAGTAATGATTCAAGTTAATTCCAGCTTCTTTGGCCATTGCTTCTAACCCTTTGATTTCTAGGGTTTTGATGGCTTTGGTAGACAGCTTCAGTTTTACCCAGCGATTTCCACCTGCCCACCAAACGCGCTTGGTTTGCAGATTGGCGTGTTGCAGGCGTTTGGTACGACGGTGAGAGTGAGAAATTGCAAAGGCGTTATTTGCCTTTTTACCAGTTAGTTCACAGCGACGAGACATAGCAAGTATCTCCAGTTTGCTTGGATTTTATTACAACTTTTCTATTTTAGGGCTTAGGTAGAGAAAGGAGATGGAGAAGATGAGGTAGATGAGGGGAGTTCTTTCTCCTCGTCCCCCTTCGGGTTCGGCAGACCGCAACCGACGGAAACCGCCAGGACTGCGACTGCCTCACCGTGTCTCCCCTTCTTTGCGTCTTCTTCTCCTAACTCCTGACTTATTTACTAGCTTGTTCTGTCAACTTGGTTAGTACCTCATTTGAACGCTCAACAAAGGATTTCATCCCTTCAGCGTCAAACCCTTTTTGAGACATCAGCGCCAAATCATAAACGTGTTGGCAAATCATGTTCACCAATTGCGTTGTAGGTGATTGACCATCACCTTGAATGATACTGCCTTGATTGAGATTCGCTAAATTTTGAATCAAGGGATGAGCAGTATTCACCAGCAATATGTGGTCTTCGGGAAACTCTGCTGATTGTTGCTGCATCATAGCGTTCATTTCCCTGAGGCGGCGGAGAATCTCTGGTAGCAGTACCATCGCAGGTGGTGTCCCTTGGGGATTGTCAGACTTCAAAGCTTCGGTGCGAATGTTGACCTTGGGTTTGTTGAGGGAGTTCTCAAATAGCTCTTTGATGATTTCACTGCGAGTTTTATTTGTCTTGGGATCGACAATTTCGCCAGCTTTATCTTTATCCAGTAGGGTATTATCCAAATCGGAGTCTACCCGCGTAAATTTAACGTCCTGGTATTCCCGCTCAAGGAAGTTGATAAAGTGGGTGTCGATGAAGGAGTCCATAAACAGGACTTCCAAACCTTGGTTTTTGTGTAGTTCTACGTAAGTTGCTTGAGTAGCTTCATCAGTGCAGTAAAAAACCCGATTCTCGTGGCGTTCTTTATTGCGTTCTAAGTATTCTTTCAGAGTGGCATAGGGAATGCTGGGTGTTGAGTCCTGTGAGGTAGAGGTGACATCTTGCCAAACGTCTCCTTCTTGGGACTGTACCTCAACTGTTGGAGTTTCGGCAGCAGCTTTTTCACCAACTTTAGCCGTGGTACGAAAGATGATGATGTCTTCGATTTGTTTTTTGAATTTCTCGTCGTTGAGAACACCAAATTTCACAAAAGTGCCAAGATCCTTCCAAGCACTAATGTATTGTTCGCGGTTGTCGCGATAAAGTTCTTTGAGGCGATCGCCTACTTTCTTAGCTATATAATCGCCGATTTTCCGCACAGTGCGATCGCCTTGCAAGGCACTACGCGATACGTTTAGAGGAATGTCGGTGCTGTCAATTACACCCCGCATCGGCGTGAGAAATTGCGGGATAATTTCTTCACAGTTATCACTGACAAAAACTTGATTACAAAATAGTTTGATTTGCCCTTTTGTCACATCTACATCGGGCTTCATTTTGGGAAAATACAAAATCCCGTTGATGATAAAGGGATAGTCAGTATTTAGATGCACCCACAATAGTGGTTCTTCTTGAAAAGGGTACAGGTAGCGGTAAAACTCTAAATACTCTTCTTTACTCAGGTTACTGGGAGATTCCCGCCAAGGTGCCTTTTGCTTATTTATCACCTCACTTTCCAGTTTGATTGGCACTGGCATGAAGTCGCAGTAGGTCTTAACAAGATTTCTAATGCGTGCGGATTCTAAAAATTCTTCCTCTTCTCCTTGGAGAGTCAGGGTAATAGTGGTACCGCGAGTTGTGCGGGGTGAGTCTTCTAAGGTAAATTCTGGGGAACCATCGCAACTCCAATGAACAGCTGGCGCTCCTTCTTGGTAAGAGAGAGTATCAATTTCGACTTTTTGCGCCACCATGAACGAGGAGTAAAACCCCAAACCAAAGTGACCAATAATCGGTTGGTCTGATTTGCCTTGATACTTTTGAATAAATTCTTCGGCACTGGAGAAAGCAACCTGATTGATGTACTTTTTAACTTCCTCTGCTGTCATCCCGATGCCGTTATCGGTTATGGCAAGGGTCTTTTTGTCTTTGTCGATAGCAATTTGAATTTCCGGTTCACCGATGTCACCCGTATATTCCCCAGCACGGGATACCATGTTCAGCTTTTGGATTGCGTCTACAGCGTTGGATACCAATTCCCGCAAGAATATCTGATGATCTGAGTAGAGGGACTTCTTGATAATCGGGAAAATATTCTCAGTATGAATACTGATAGTGCCTTGTTCTAGCATGATTGGTAATCTTCGATGTAAGTAACTGAAATTATGATTATGGCAAATACACCCTAACCCTCTAGTTTCAGAGGTAAACCCTAGAGTATACAGGAGGGCGTGATACCAATTAGGATTTTAAAGGTATAGCTCAGGCGATCGCTCCTTTTTTCAGGATTGTTTGCCGTCAAGCTGCGATTCGGATTTCCCTACTCGGTGCAATTTACATAATATTTATTACAAAATATTACGTTAAATTATTAACTTCTTTAAATACACTTACCTAGTACATTTGATTTTTGAGGAAAAACTGAACCGACTAAGTTGATAGTATAGCCCAGCCAAAGTAATCTTGAAGACTGCGATCGAGATAATTTTTCTCTGCTTAAGCACAGAGCGATCGTATTTAATACAATTCCAGAGAAATTGAGCAGCTATCCAACTTTTACGTACTTTTGGAGGGGCTTCTAATGCTTTAAAAGTGAGGTATTTGTAGAGTCGAGCAAAACTATATTTTTTCAAATGCTGTAGAGATTCAGCTTTTGAGTGAGTGAAAGCACGTTCAATTACTTTTAAAGACTCAACTTCCTGCGTTTTGAGATTGGTGGACATTGAGTTGACAGAGACTCGATATAATATTTGAGCTTTTGGTACAGCTACAAATTCATAACAAGCAGCAAGCCTTAACCACATATCCCAGTCTTCAGCTGCACTGAGTGTCTCATCAAAATTACCAACTACTTCTAGCGCACCGGAACGAATCAATGGGTTAGAACCATTTTCTAAAAAATTCCACAACATAAGTTGCTTGTAAACATCACCACATGCAGTGATTTGTCTACCTGATTTTAATAATTTGCCTTCAGTGTCAATATAATCAGTCCAACTATAGGCTACAGCAGCCTTTGGATGGTCTTGTAATGCCTTGATTTGAGATTCTAGTTTATCAAATGTCCAGAGATCGTCGGCATCAATGAAAGAAATAAATTTTCCTGTTGAGTGGGATATTCCTCGATTACGGCTAGCTGCTAGTCCAGCATTTGGATAAGAAAATACTTGCAACCGAGAATCATCTATACTTTTAATAATTTCTAATGTTGAATCAGTTGAGCCATCGTTAATAATGATAAGTTCTAGTAATTTAAAACTTTGATTTAAGACCGATTTTATAGTCTCTTTAATAGTTTTTTCACCATTGTAGACAGGAATAATTACAGATATTTCATTTATCATTAAGTTTAATTATGATGAATATTTAATTATTTTTTAGAATTTATCAATTTAGGTTTTCAATTATTGAATTTGGCACATATACTTTGAACTAAGAATTTTTTTCATATCCTAGAAAAGTACTAGTATTAGAAATTCTGGGAAACTTAGCAAATAATTTCCTAGCCCACTTAGGAGGTAGTAGAGTCATTAGTATAAGTTTCAAAAATGCTTTGAACGCAATAGGCTTTAGTGCAAGAGAGGGGTCACTTTTAATAGCTGTTGCTATAACTCTTACTGCTTGTAGAGTTTTTTGCTGCCCTGGAGGTACATCTAAAACTTTATAGCTTAAGTATTTATATAAATTAGCAATACTGTATTTTTTTAAATGTTGTAGAGTTTCAGCCTTTTTGTGATTAAAAGCTTGTGCGATCACCTGTAAATTAGATTTCTCCAGTCCTAAAATATCAGAAGACATTGACTGAGCAGAAACACGATACAAAATTTGTGATTCTGGAATAGAAACAAAATGATAACTTGCTGCTAAGCGTAACCATAAATCTGTATCTTGAGCATTACTTAGTGACTCATTAAATCCACCAACTGCTATAAAAGCATTCCTGCGAATCATGACATTGGAGCCACTGCCGATAAAATCATCTAGCAATAATTTATGATAGACATCTCCTGTCCATTGAACATAGGAACATTTACGTAAAAACTTACCTGTTTCATCTATGCAATTAGTCCAACTGTAAGCAACCGCAGCTTCGGGATATTCTACTAAAGCTTTGTATTGAGCTTCTAGTTTGTTGGATGTCCAAATATCATCCGCATCTATAAATGTAATAAATTCTCCATAAGAGTGATGAAATCCGCGATTCCGATTTACTGCTACATTGGCTTTAGGATAAGAAAATACTTTTATCCGAGAGTCTTTTATTTGATAAATAATGTTTAATGTTGAGTCTGTTGAATCTGCATTAATAACTATTAATTCAAACTGAGTAAAAGTTTGCTGTAAAATAGAATTAATAGTTTCTTTAATAGTTTTTTCTCCATTAAATACTGGAATTATTACGGTTATAATTGGTGTATAATTATTTATGTTAATAAAATTATCAATGTTATTCATCTTTTAAAATGCTTATTAATATTTAATTTTCCAAAATAAAAAGGACTAATAAAAGTAGCAAAAAGCCTTTCCATTTCGGCAGCAGCAACTGTATCAATTTTAATTAATTTGTGATAATGAATAAAATATAATACTAATTTACGTAAATCATTCACTAAGTAGATCAAGAAAGCAAATGGTTTTTGCCAGTTTTTAAGTAGTAACAACCGCAAATAGTAACGGCTTAGACCAATGCCACGCATCAGGGAAATTAAGTAATTTCTCTCTAATCTCCAAGATGGGATAATATGTTCCATTTCCATTGCTGGGTTATACCAAATTTCCCAACCTGCTTTATGGATATAGAATAAAGCTTCTGAATCTTCGCCAGGTAACATTGATGAACCAACTCTACCTATTAAAAAAAGATGCCGTGGGACATTTTCTTGCCATACTTGGCGACGTACAACTAATCCTGCACCAGGAGGAAATCCTTTTTTGCGAGGTTCATATAAATGTGCTTGGGAACCTCTTTCATTAATGGCTAGGTAAAACAGAATTTGTTTGAGGTGTTGTGAAGGTTCGACTTCAAATAAACCATGAATTTGACTGGAATATGCACCTACTTTTGGATGTTCTTGCCCAAACTTGTATGCTGCAATTACCCAGTTGGATGCAGGCAAATTATCATCATCTAAAAAACCGACAAATTCACCTTGAGCTTCTTTAACTGCTCTACTTCTAGCAAAAGCTAATCCTTGTTCTGGTTCAAAACAGTAGCGTAAGGGTAAATGTTCACTGTAGCTAGCTTGGTATTCCTGGACAAGCTTTGCTGTATCATCTGTACTATTGTTATCAACAACAATAATTTCCCATTTGAGGTTTTCTAGATCCTTTTGGCTTCGTAAACATTCCAGAACTTTAGGTAAACGGTTTTTCCCGTTGTAAGTGGGGATGGCTACAGTAAAGTCAATAGACATAACGGTGAACCAGGAATCATCTCAAATATGCTGACAGTTTTATTATTCCCATGGAGCAGTTGAAAAATTCAAGTTGAATGCTTTGCATTATAAGAGATTAAAACAAGTGATTACCCGGACTTGATATAAGTCCCTCTTTGCGTCGCAGAGGGGTTGGGGAGACATTCATCAAACTTCTAGAAAACTAGATTGTTTCTTTTAAGGCATAACGAATGTCGTTCCTTGAAAGCTCACGTCATGTTAATTTAACGTGAGAATAGCATAGCAGGACTTAAATATTTTTTGAATATTTTTTGGAAATCAATAAGCCTCAAACCTATGCAGAGCAAGGAAAATACACCAAATATTCAAAAACGCCTGAAACTCAGATATATCAAGAGACTAGGCAAAACGATGTCAAAGTCTGTTTGTCTATACATTTAAGTTATTTTTCTGGGTATTTTTTGTCTAAATCCCAATAGGGTTTTCAGGAAAAGGTAGGGCAGGAAGACAGAAAATATCCTGCTCTCCTCTTTGTGATTTTCCGCTCCTCTTGTCTTGTTTCAAGACTCAGCCGATGATTCCAATAACTTGACAGCAGTTTGTGTTACTGTCACCTTTGGTAACGCTTTTTTACTAAAAGTCAGACCCTGCTCACCTTTGTCAATGAAAATTGTGTCTCCAGAGATAAAAGTATTCTCCAATAATTTGGTAGCGATCGCATTTTCTACTTCTCGCTGAATTGCCCGCTTTAGTGGGCGCGCGCCGTAAACTGGGTCATAACCTGCTTCCACTAGATGATCGCAAGCTGCGGAAGATATGTCAAAAGAGATTTTTTGCTCTCGCAGAAGATTTTCTACTCGCTTGAGTTGAATGCGGATGATGTGTCGCATTTCCGCACGACTCAGGGCATGGAAGATAATGATATCATCAACGCGGGTGAGAAATTCGGGGCGAAAATGCGATCGCAAGTCATCCGTTACTCGTCTTTGCATCAATTCATACTTAGTATCATCACCAGATATATCTAAGATATGTTCGCTGCCAATGTTGCTGGTCATCACAATGACAGTGTTACTAAAATCTACTGTTCTTCCCTGAGAATCAGTAATTCTCCCATCATCCAATACCTGCAATAAAATATTGAACACATCGGGATGCGCCTTTTCCACTTCATCTAGCAGTATCACCGAATAAGGATGGCGGCGAATGGCTTCGGAAAGTTGACCGCCTTCTTCATAGCCAATATATCCTGGAGGCGCTCCCACGAGGCGGGAAACCGAGTGTTTTTCCATGTACTCGGACATATCCAGGCGCACCAGTGCATCATCAGAATCAAAGAGAAACTGAGCTAAAGCACGGGCGAGTTCGGTTTTACCTACACCTGTGGGGCCCATGAACAAAAATGAACCAATGGGACGACTTGGGTCTTTCATTCCCGCACGGGCGCGGCGAATTGCTGCTGCTACGGCGGATACTGCTTCTTGTTGTCCAATAACTCGTTCGTGTAAATGACTTTCGAGTTGCAACAATTTTTGCCGTTCTGATTCCAAGAGACGATTTACGGGGATTCCTGTCCATTTGGCGACAATTTCCGCAATATCGGCTTCTGTGACTTGTTCGCGTAGTAGGGTAGAACCTTGGCTTTGAATTTCTAAAAGTTTGACTTCTTTGGCTTCGCGATCGCGTTGCACGCCTTCCAATTTGCCATACTTCAATTGAGCAGCTTTATTCAAATCATAGGCGCGTTCTGCCTGCTCTATTTGCACTCGCAAAGCATCTTCTTCTTTCTTTAAGCCACTAATAGCTTCTAATAGCTGCTTTTCACCTTGCCATTGCTCGTTAAATTCCTGCTGTTTGATAGTCAAAGTAGCAATTTCTTGCTCAATTCGCTGCAAACGTTCTCTAGTTGGGGAAATAGTTTTTTCTTCTCCAGCCAATGACAGCTTTTCCATTTCTAGCTGCATCAAGCGGCGATCGATGGTTTCCAATTCGGCTGGTTTAGAGGTAATCTCCATTTTCAGTTGGGCGGCTGCTTCATCTACCAAATCAATGGCTTTATCTGGCAAGAAGCGGTCAGAAATATATCGAGCTGATAAGGTTGCAGCTGCCACCAGTGCTGAATCAGAAATTTTAACGTTGTGATGGACTTCATAGCGTTCTTTCAACCCCCGAAGAATGGAAATGGTATTTTCCACGCTGGGCTGATCTACAAACACTTGCTGAAAGCGGCGTTCTAGTGCTGCATCTTTTTCAATGTATTTGCGGTATTCATCCAGAGTAGTTGCCCCGATACAACGCAGCTCTCCTCGTGCCAGCATTGGTTTGAGTAAATTCCCCGCATCCATCGACCCTTGTTGATTGGAACCAGTACCAACGACGGTGTGCAGTTCATCAATAAACAGAACAATGTCACCGTTAGATTCCGTAACTTCCCGGAGTACAGCTTTTAGACGGTCTTCAAATTCTCCTCTGTATTTAGCTCCAGCAATTAAACTACCAATATCTAAAGATATTAGCTTTCGGTTTTTCAAAGATTCGGGAACGTCTCCATTGACCATCCGCTGTGCCAAAGCTTCAGCGATCGCAGTTTTACCCACCCCAGGTTCACCAATCAGCACAGGGTTATTTTTGCTACGACGGGACAAAACCTGAATCACCCGACGAATTTCGTCATCTCGTCCAATAACCGGGTCGAGTTTTCCAGATTTTGCTTGGTCTGTCAAGTTCCTGCCAAATTTTTGTAGGGCTTCGTAGCGAGACTCTGGGTTTTGATCTGTCACCTTTTGTCTACCACGAACGGTTTTAGTAGCGGCCTCTAGCTTGGTGCTGTCCGCGTTCAAATTTTTGAGTATCCGCCGTCCGATGCGTTCATCTTCAGCAAAGGCTAAGAGCATATGTTCCACGGAGACGTGGGAATCTTCCATCTTGACTCTAAATTCCTCGGCTCGGTCTAGCATAACGTCTAAGCTACGACCGAGATAAAGCTGATCGCTTTTGCCAACTTTAGGTTGACGTTGAGTAAAAGCTTCTAATTGCTGTTGCAAGCGGATCGGATCGACCTCGGCTCGAGCAAGGATTCGGAGTGCTAAGCTAGTAGGTTCTTCTATCAGGGCAATGATTAAATGTTCAACATCTAATTGCTGTTGTTGATATGCACGGACTATATCCTGAGATTTAACAATTGCTTCCCAGGCTTTATCAGTAAATTTATTGGGATCTGTAGGCTGCATCTTTACGATTTTGGATTTTAGATTTTGAAGTTTATTGTAAAGATTGGGAATTGAGGAGAGCTAAAGACTTTCTACGCCCAGTTGAAAGCGATTTTTTAAGGGAGGGTAAGTTGTTTAGCGTGTCCTGTAATGTAGAGTAGACTGAAAAATTTCATGCTTCATCCTTGATAATTTTCCAGTATCTACCTCCCAAATAATTATCCAAACACTATCAGTGTGTATCCGCGTGTATCTGCGGTTGCAATTTGGGGTGAGTAATTGGTAATAGCTCGATTCATTACCTATTCCCTAATTTAAAACGAAAACACCATTCTGATAGTACTGTGGCAGATGGTGTCATAGAAACTATCGCGAGCGGCGTGAAAGAAGTCAGGAGGCAGGAATGACAGGGAAAAGGTTCAGAACAGGGGTAAAAGAGAAAGTTGAAGAACTTTGTTTAATTCCTTTTTTTACCCTTTACCCCTTTACCTAGGCGAAGCCTTCTCCCTCATCTTCCCCTGCTCCCATACATAATTACTGGGTCACAAGTTGTTCTGATGTTGCCTGTTTGACAGCTGACCCCTGAGTGCCCAATTGAATAAGTTCAATTTTGTACCCATCTGGATCTTCGATAAAAGCAATTACCGTCGAACCGTGTTTCATCGGCCCTGGTTCCCGCACTACTTTACCACCGCGATTTTTGATTACCTCACAGGTAGCATAAATATCATCAACACCAAGGGCAATGTGACCGTAAGCATTACCCAATTCGTACTTTTCTACCCCCCAGTTGTAGGTTAGTTCTAGCACTGTGTTGTCGCTTTCGTCGCCGTAGCCAATAAAAGCTAAGGTAAATTCTCCCCCTGGATAATCTTTTCTACGCAGTAATTTCATTCCCAGAAAATCGCAGTAAAATTTCAAAGACTCTTCAAGGTTGCCTACCCGTAGCATTGTGTGCAGTAATCGCATAATGACCTTTCTCTGTAATTGCTTCAGTTTTGTTATCTACCAACATTTTACAAAGCTTAAAGTCTCAAAGTAGAGAAGAGACTAAGGGGGACAAGCAGAGGTAGGGACACGGGGACGCGGAGAGTATTAGTGATAAATTCTCCGCATTACCACGTCTTGCTACGTCACTTGCTTTAACGGGGGAATCCCTCGTTGGGTGACGCTCGTTTCTATGAGGTGTACCTTCGGTTGACTTTTAACTAAAAAATAATTCACAATCCCTTCGGGTGCGGGGGCTACCTTACCGTGCTGCCTCACCAAATTCTGTGCATCTGCCAATCGATTTACCCAAACTCTGGAAATCTTCTTTAATCTCAGCCGACAAACTCCTCTAAAAGCCTATGCTAACGATTGGGCTAAGTTACTGCACTGTATGCGAACAACATTAAGAACGGACTCAAACAAAGGATAAAGCACAGATGAGTAATATTCTAGATACTGCCATTGAGGCGATCGCAGCCCGCGAAATTCTTGACTCGCGTGGCAGACCGACAATTGAAGCCGAAGTGCATTTGGTAAACGGTGCTGTAGGACTGGCACAGGTTCCTAGCGGTGCCTCTACTGGCACTTTTGAGGCGCACGAACTGCGTGACGGCGACAAAAGTCGTTATGGAGGCAAAGGAGTACTCAAGGCGGTGCAAAACGTCCAAGAAGTATTTGCCCCAAAATTGTTAAACTTGGATGCTCTCAACCAGGAACTACTAGACCGCACAATGATTGCCCTAGATGGTTCGGGAAATAAATCCAACTTAGGTGCTAATGCGATTTTGGCGGTTTCCCTAGCAGTTGCTAAAGCTGGTGCTGAGTCTTTGGCAATTCCCTTATATCGCTATTTAGGCGGACCTTTAGCGAATTTGTTGCCAGTGCCGTTGATGAATGTGATTAACGGTGGGGCACATGCGGCAAACAATGTGGATTTTCAAGAATTTATGATTGTCCCCATTGGCGCATCTTCTTTCCGGGAAGCATTACGCTGGGGTGCGGAGGTGTTTGCTACTCTCAGCAAAGTTTTGGATGATAAAGGTTTACTCACTGGCGTTGGAGATGAAGGCGGTTTTGCTCCTAACCTTGAGTCTAATCAGATAGCTTTGGAGTTATTGGTTGCTGCCATTGAGAAGGCTGGTTACAAGCCAGGGGAAGAAGTAGCATTGGCATTGGATGTCGCAGCTAGCGAGTTTTACAAAGAAGGGCAGTACGTCTATGACGGTAAACCTCATGCCCCTACAGAGTTTGTTGATTACTTAGGGCAATTAGTTGACCAGTATCCCATCGTGTCAATTGAGGATGGATTACATGAAGAAGATTGGCTGAATTGGCAATTGCTCACCCAGAAATTAGGTTCGCGGGTACAGTTGGTGGGTGATGACTTGTTTGTTACTAACGCCACTCGCTTGCAAAAAGGTATCCAGGAAAAAGCCGGTAACGCCATTTTGATTAAACTCAATCAAATTGGTTCGCTCACCGAAACTTTAGAAACGATTGATTTGGCAACTCGCAACGGTTTCCGGTCAGTAATTAGCCATCGTTCTGGTGAAACCGAAGACACAACGATCGCCGACCTATCCGTAGCCACCCGAGCAGGTCAAATTAAGACAGGTTCTCTCTGTCGTAGCGAACGCGTAGCAAAATACAATCGCTTGCTGCGAATTGAAGATGAATTAGGCGATCGCGCCCTTTATGCTGGTGCTGTGGGTTTAGGACCGAAGTAGATACTGGGGACTAGGGACTGGGGACTAGGTAATAAATTCTTCCCAATACCCAGTCCCCAATACCCAATTAGGGATAAAATCCCAACTTGGGCAATCCTAAGGTTTCATCCCAGCCCATCATGAGGTTTAGACACTGAATTGCTTGGCCTGCCTGACCTTTAATCAGGTTGTCGATTGCTGACATGACAATCACGCGTCCAGTGCGTGGGTCAGCTTCTACACCGATGTAACAAAGATTGCTGCCACTAGCCCACTTTGTTTGGGGATAAACGCCACTTTCGCACACTTTTACCCAAGGTGAATTGCGGTAAAAAGCTGTATAAATCGTGATTAAGTCATCTCGTACTAGTCCGGGATCGCGCAGTGTAGCATATACGGTTGCCAAAATCCCCCGTACCATTGGGATGAGATGAGGTGTAAATTGGATTGTTACTTCGTGACCCGCCAACTCGCTGCATACTTGCTCGATTTCCGGGGTATGGCGGTGACGAACAACACCATATGCTGCTAATGAATTATCTGCCTCAGCTAACAACAAGTTAACTTTGGCTTGCCGTCCGCCGCCAGATGTGCCAGACTTGGCATCGATGATGGCCGTTTCCGGGACGATTAAGCCTTGCTTGAGAAGTGGCGAAAGTGCTAAGAGGCTGGCGGTAGGATAGCAACCAGGACAGCCAACAAGCTGTGCTTCGCTAATGCGATCGCGATAAAGTTCGGGTAATCCATACACTGCTGTGGCGGCAGTGGTGCGATCGCTTCTCTCTGCACCATACCAAGTGGTATAAGTTGCCAGATCGCTAAATCGGTAGTCAGCACTCAAATCCAGTACCTTACATCCTTTTTCCACCAGTTTTGGTGCAATTTGGCAAGCCAGACCATTTGGTAAAGAGAGAAACACCACTTCACAACGGTGAGCGATTATTTCTGGTTCTACAGCCTCTATTGGCAAGTTAACTGCATGAGCTAAATGCGGGTAGAGATCCGCAAAGGATTTTCCCGCACTACTCTCACCACCTAAATAAGCTAGTTCGACTTCTGGATGCTCCATCAATAATCGCACCAGCTGTACTCCGCCATAGCCTGACGCGCCAACAATCCCAACGGGTACGCGTCTAAAATTGCCCATGATTATGAAATCCTTATCCGCTTTTGATTAATTCGTTGTCAGTCATTAACTATCAACTACCAGACGCAAGGCGCAAAAAACACCATTTAAACCAAGTTGGAGTATTTTTAGCTCCATACTTTAGGTTCTGCGATATTTACACTCTCACCAGCCAGATTATCACCAGTTTCCGACCCAGAGGAATTTTCTGTGAGGGCAGATCCAATCTAGTGAAAGTGCTGAGGAGCCACCGCGTCCCCTCGTCTTTTACTGCTTCCCCAAAGTTGCTTGGAGGGAAACCCTCCTGGCAACTTCTCTTCCTGCTTCCTGTTTTCTACTTATCGCTGCACTTTAGTACTAAACCCCAATTTTAGCGGCAGAAATTTTTGACATGTTATCAAATCATTGCTAGTCTACTTCTCTGCCATACAAAGGAGCTACAATTTACAATAAGAAATTGTTAAAAAAATTTACTATTGGTAGCTGGAAATCCTCTGTGTCAACGCCTAAGCCTACACGGCAGTCTCATGCTACTCCCCCTAATGGGGAAGATCCGCGCACGAGTGTGGCTCCTCAAGAGAAAACTACTCATAGCGCTCCCTCCTCAACTCAAACGTTTGAATTTGATTCGATTGATGCTGCCTTGGCAGACCTAAAAGCAGGTCGTGTCATCGTTGTAGTAGATGACGAAAATAGAGAAAATGAAGGTGACTTGATTTGTGCCGCTCAGTTTGCTACACCCGACATGATTAATTTTATGGCGGTGGAAGCAAGAGGGCTAATTTGTCTGGCGATGACAGGCGATCGCTTAGATGAACTAGACTTACCGTTGATGGTGAGCAATATTACAGATACTAACCAGACTGCTTTTACTGTTAGTATTGATGCCGGCCCGCATTTAGGTGTAAGTACAGGCATTTCAGCAGAAGACCGTGCCAAGACTATCCAGGTGGCACTTAACCCAGCGACAAAACCGTTGGATTTACGTCGTCCTGGTCATATTTTCCCGATTCGGGCTAAGGTGGGAGGAGTACTCAAACGAGCAGGACATACGGAAGCTGGTGTAGACTTAGCACGATTAGCAGGGTTGTACCCAGCAGGGGTAATTTGTGAAATTCAAAACTCCGATGGTTCGATGGCGCGGTTGCCCCAGTTATTTGAATATGCTCGACATCATCAGTTAAAAATTATTAGTATTGCTGATTTAATTAGCTACCGCCTACAACACGATCGCTTAGTCATTCGCGAAAGTATTGCCGAACTACCCACCCAGTTCGGTAACTTCCAAATCTATGCTTACCGCCACACTTTAGATAACAGCGAACATGTTGCCATTGTCAAGGGCAACCCCGCTCACTTCCAAGATGAGCCAGTAATGGTGCGGATGCATTCAGAGTGTTTAACTGGTGATGCTTTAGGTTCTTTGCGCTGTGACTGTAGAATGCAGCTACAAGCAGCGCTGAAAATGATTGAAAATGCCGGTCAAGGTGTAGTCGTTTACTTGCGCCAAGAAGGACGAGGCATCGGCTTAATTAATAAGCTTAAAGCCTACTCGTTACAGGATATGGGACTGGATACAGTAGAGGCAAACGAGCGCTTGGGATTTCCGGCTGATTTGCGCGACTACGGCATGGGAGCGCAAATGCTCATGGATTTGGGTATCAAAAATATTCGCCTAATTACCAATAATCCTCGCAAAATTGCGGGTGTCAAAGGTTATGGGTTGGAAGTAGTCGATCGCGTGCCTTTGTTAATCGAGGCAAATGACTACAATTCCTATTACCTAGCAACAAAAGCAAAAAAACTGGGTCATATGCTGTTGCAGACGTATTTAGTGACAGTAGCGCTGCACTGGCAAGACGACCCGCAATTGGTGACGAAACGCTATGAACGTTTAGAAAAATTGCGACATTTAGCGAGGAGTCATGATTTATTGTTGCAAGAAGAAGCGCGTCCTCTAGGACTTGCTTTGTTTGACGACCCATCCTTAACAGTACATTTAGGTTTTGACCAACCCAAAGTTGCTAGTTGCGATTGGTATCGCCAGAGTGGTCATCCTTACCTGGAAGCAATATTCCAAATATTGGATAAACTAGCGACTTTGCCTTACATCCAAAAGCTAGAATTTCTGATTTCTTCTGGTAGCGATCCCCTGAGTAATTTGCAAGTTCAACTCGATCGCCAAACTTTCTCTTTGGATACACTGCCTTCCTCAATTAGCGATCGCTTGGAAAAGCAGAAAATTTATAGCTTTAGTAAAGAGTCTAGTTAATTTTTTTCTATATTCTTTAAAAGAGTCAGGAGGTAAGAAGCAGGATGCAGAAGAGAATTTAACCTCTGCTGACTTGAAGCAACTGAACTTTTGTTCGGTAGAGAATTCAACCCCTTGCTTCTCTCCTACCCTCTACCTTTGTTAAGAACAGCTCATTTATTTATTCGCCCTGTAGACTGGACTTAACTGCCGAAAGGAATGAAGTAAGCTCAAAAACTTATCAAAATCAAAACTTACAGGGTCAATTTTTTGCCCCGAACGGTCTACTTCTTGGTGGGTGGTGATGCGATCGTCTGGCACTTGACTTTGAGCAATTAACCAAGCAAGAGAATTATATTGAGCCTCTGTATAGCCGCTATGAAATTTTTGGTAATTATTTCCTTGACCGTCTGGCGGTGTTTCTAAAGAAACGTGGTAAGCAAAATTATTTACTGATGGTGGCAAATTAGGATTAGTCTGTACTGTTTCAGTTCCTTCAATACCATCAAACACCGAGTTAGCTGCACCAAAAGCTCGTTTTTGTGGAGGGACTAAATAAAGAACCGTCCCATCCAGCTTAATCAAAGTGTGATAACTTGCTTGGACATTTTCATCTTCATGGGGTGTTTGAAAGAAATTAATGGCGCTGGAGGCAGAATAACCAGTCTCATGAAGGACAATAATCGCTTGATTTTTGAGAGTTACGCCATGAATGTCTTTGCTATAGCGTTCTCCATAGTTGCTGGGGTCTACTGAGGCAACTTCATATCTAGGTATATATTTCGTAAAAGCCTCAGTAGTTCTATATCTTCCATAAACTTTATTTTTTTTGACTGGGGAAGCTGGGGATTTAGACTGTTTTTGAGATTCGCCAGTTTGGTTTTTTGCTGCCTGGAGTTGTGCCTGTGGATATTGACTCCAACCTATTATTTCTGGATTGGATATTGCTGTATTACTTGTTGTATTGCTTTGCAGTTTTGTAGCATTCCCTGCGAACAGTGCCACCATCAGAGCAGTCAACATCAGAAAAATAAATAGTACCCTAGTTGCCCAGTCACTGAACCTCATTTTTTTACTATTGCTAAAACGTTTAAAAATAATCTTAATATTTTGATTTTAATCAAAAACGTACTTTATTTTTACTCGAAAGTGGCAATATATTAGACATTTATTTTAAAAGTTTCCTCTTTCGCTAGTGCTAATTAAATAGTATATTTCTATTTTTATATTGCTGCTTAAGATAGAGTTAATAAAAAAGAAAATTATCTATAGCATCTCTTAAATTCAAAATCAAAAAACTAATTGAAATAGCATTAGCGCTTGTATTCTGCTGCATGGTGTTCGCATAGCCAAAGATAATGCCCCTCTGGTGTCAAGACTTTCTTCAATCCACCCCAGTTTTGCTGTGGATCTTTTTCTTCTAACAGCTGACGCAAAGCACGCAAGGCTGCACCATCAGCACGTTCTGGGTCTAAATCCTCACCCCTAGTAATTTTATCTGCTATTTCCGCATCTTCAGAATTTTCAATCTCCGGTAATTTGGCTGTTAATTCTTTAAATAGTTCTAAATCGTTTTTATATAGGGCTTCATATTCTTTAGGGTCTATCACACCCAGCCAAGGGCCAATTATCGGTGCGGCAAACCTCAAGACTTTGAATAACCTACCAATATAAGGTGCGGTTGCTCGCAGCCATTTGGCAGGTTCATCTACTTCATATAAACCGTCCTTTTCGCTGGGATGCCAACAACCTGGTGCTTGGCAGTAAAGTTGTAAATCTATCTTTTGTCCGGCTATGGCTTTCTGCCAAGATTTACCACCACGCGGACGTAGCACAAAGATATTGGGACAATGGGAATCGATTTTTGCTTGTTCGCGGCGAAATGCATTAGTAAATTCCCGTTGCGACAGTTCCCGTAAATTTTTTAATTCATCGAGAATTGCTGCTTGTCCGTCAACAACTTTGGTTTCTAACTCATCAATGCGTTCTAGCACAGCATTTTGAGTATTCCAGTTTAAGCCATACAAGAGTTCTGCTACTGATACATCTTCTATTGCTTCTGGACATTCAATTGTTCCTTTCTTTTTTTCCCAGCGTTTTGATAATTGTTGATAGTCAAACTCGTGGGTACAAGGTTCACCATCATGACCAAGACACGGAATTGTGCGTTGAATGTCTAAGCCGGGAAACCTTGCTAGAGTCACTTCGATGCCATCTCGCAGCAGTACAAAGAAATTCAAGGGGTTAGGGCCGCGCACTGTTAGTTTAATATAGCGATCGCCCTTCACAGCTTCCACCAATGCTAAATGTTGTTGCTCATAAACCAACATTGCCCCGTTTCGCCAATGAGTGTTAGTTGTAAAGCGGTGTTGACGCGCAATAAACCAAGTGGGAATCCCCGCAGGAATGGTATTGAGTTTGAATTTCATCGAAATTTCATGGCAATTTCCTGTTTTTTGGATTTGCTGCCATTTCTGTTCGTAATTAGGTGGGTCGAGGGGCAAACGTTCAACAACTAAACTGATATCCCGGTTTTCTAAGGTGCGGTAGGAAAGGTCAAAACGTTCCATCAAGCGGAGGAAATGATCTCGCATTGATGAGGTTAGGTCTTGCCAGAGTTTATCCATTTCCTGGCGGGTGAAGATGCCAAACTTGTTAATTACCTCTTCGCTTTCTAAAACTTTGCTGATATATTCAGTTACCCACTGCGGTTTGAGGATGACAGTATCGTTGAGTTCTTCGTTGTCTTGGAAATAGAGAATTTCGCCTAATTCATGCAGCCATCGCGCTAGCACTTCTTTGCTGATGTCGGCAACTTTGTTATTAGCCATGATTTTCCACAATTGCTGTGGTGTGATGTATTTTTCTGGCTGTGAACGAATGGCGTTAGCAGCATTTAGCCAAGTGGTAGGCCAGATTTCACCCATTAAAGGTAAGTTAGCGGCAGTGTTTGCAATTGCTTGGTGAAGTTCTTTAATGCCGAGGCTGGTCTTAGAGCTAATTTTGCAGTGTTCGACAATCTGGGGGTATTTGCGGCGTAACTCGGTGAGGGGAAGGTCTGCATCTCGCTCGTCGATGTGGGTGGCGATGAGTAAAATCGGAGATTCGGGGGCTAAGGCTTTTATGGTATCTAGCCAGTAGTAGAGTTTACCTTGCTCAAATCCTAGTCTGGCATTCCAAGCGAGTAAGAACAGGGAACGGTTGGTGAGAAAGAATTGATGAGTGGCGTGATATATTTCCTGTCCACCAAAATCCCAGGTGTTCAGCTGCATGGTGACATCTGGTTTTGTGGGATGGGTTAATTCCAGGGATTTAATTTCAATGCCGTGAGTGGTGGATTCTTGAGTGTCAAATTCTTCACCACGTAATGCTCTTAATAAAGATGTTTTACCTACACCACCTTCACCGACTACTAGCATTTTAGAAACCCACTGCCGTTGGCTACTCTCTAACTTTTCCCGAAGGTAGGTCAAAATTGCCTGCGTTCCTTGCTCGACAATTTCAGGCGGTGGCGAGGTTAATTTTGGATTGTCAAAAAGGTCTAATACTTTCAAGTTGGAGAGTTGGCAGATTTCTGGCGGCAAGCTGCTGAGTTGATTGTTATGGAGGAATAGCCTTATCAAGTTGGAGAGTTGGCAGATTTCTGGCGGCAGGCTGCTCAGTTGATTGTTATTGAGGGATAGCCACGTCAAGTTGATGAGTTGACAGATTTCTCGTGGCAAGCTGCTGAGTTGATTGTTAGTGAGGAATAGCCTTGTCAAGTTGGAGAGTTGGCAGATTTCTGGCGGCAGGCTGCTCAGTTGATTGTTATGAAGGTATAGCCTTGTCAAGTTGGAGAGTTGGCAGATTTCTGGCGGCAGGCTGCTCAGTTGATTGTTGTGAAGGAATAGCGTTGTTAAGTTGGAGAGTTGGCAGATTTCTGGCGGCAGGTTGCTCAGTTGATTGTTGTGGAGGGATAGCCCCGTCAAGTTGGAGAGTTGGCAGAGTTCTGGCGGCAGGCTGCTGAGTTGATTGTTGTGGAGGGATAGCACCGTCAAGTTGGAGAATTGGCAGATTTCTGGTGGCAGGCTGCTGAGTTGATTATCAGAGAGGTCTAGCACCGTTACTTTTTCCTTGACAGCTTTTTTAATGATTTGCAACAGTTCTTCGTTTGTCACCTGCAAACCTCACCTACTCTGTAGCAATATTTACCAGAATAGTGTAACGCAAGTTCAACAATCAGCCTGTTTAAAGAAGAGAGTCATTACAGAGCATATATAGCAGGAGGCTTTCAAAGTTCCGAGTTCCGAGTAAAGAAGTGACCTACTCAGCACTCAGCACTCAGCACTCAGCACTTTCAAGGCAATCAACAACGCCCAGCAACTAACTCATTAAGCTGCATTTCACTTTTTTGAAAAACATAGTTAACAGCAGCAAATAGCTGGTCTAAATTCTGAATGAAATAACGAGTTTTATTTTGTGTAAACATTTTTTCTAATTTCCCAAATTCCCAATCCTTACCATTAGAGACAATTCCAAAAATAGTTACATCCATTTCATTATTCAATTTCTGAGCCGCAACCATTTCAGCAAGACATTGCGCCCAACCTTCCGCAAAATTATCTTGTTTAGCTTCAACTAATATAAAATAAGGTTTATCAAACACAACTTTTCCTAACGGAGAGCGGTTAGCTAAAATATATTCAGGAAAACCCGAAAGATTTTCATCATAGACAAGTGATTTATGTCCCCACAAAACAAAATTACTACGATAGCATTTCCAAACTTCTTTCAGAACTGGATAAATTAGATTCTCGCAAATGGAAAATTCTGAAGCACTAGGAACTCCATCCTGCATCACAGTTTGTAAGTCTTCACGGAAGTAGTCAGAAATACTAAACTCAATTTCTTCTATAAAATTGGCTTCGGTGTAAGTAATCTGAAATTCTTTAAGAACTGCACCAATATCTTTATAACTAATAAAAGCCATGTATTTCTCCTCATAAATTAGTTACTGCTGATATTGACATGACTATAGTTTAAGGATAGTGCTGAAATTTTGGAAAAACCTGCGTCGAAAAATTTTGGATTGACAAGCTAAAAGGCTCATCGGCGAGTATCAAAGACTCGTCCACGAGTATCAAAGACTTATCGGCGAGTATCAAAGACTCGTTCACGAGTGTCAAAGACTCATCGGCGAGTATCAAAGACTCGTTCACGAGTATCAAAGACTCGTTCACGAGTGTCAAAGACTCATCGGCGAGTATCAAAGACTCGTTCACGAGTATCAAAGACTCATCGGCGAGTATCAAAGACTCGTTCACGAGTATCAAAGACTCGTTGGCGAGTATCAAAGACTCGTCCACGAGTATCAAAGACTTGTCCACGAGTATCAAAGACTCGTTGGCGAATCAAAAATCTTCTCCGCATTCGCTCGTTCAAAATTCGCTCATGAAGAAACCATTCTCCTGACTCTAGGTATCTTGGCTTACCTGGATTGCTCACACATCCTCTGCTGCTTCATTCACTTCCTAAACCTTCAAGATATTGTTTGTTCGTAGCCAAGTCACCAGGGCCACCGTCAACACAACCAGCAAATTGTTGAGCAGCTGTCAAAAATGAAATAGGCTCCTGCTGTTCTTGGTTAGGATTCTGTTGTGCTAGCTTACTTTGCAGAAACTCAATAAAATCTAAAACTTCTTGTTGCTTCTCTGGGGGGAGCGATCGCATTTTTTCAGTGGCAGTTTGTACAATGCTCAAGTTAACCTCCAGATGTTTGTTATCCATCCGTACTTTTTGCGTCCTATAACTCCCAGTCTAATTACCAGTCCAAATCAAAATACTCGCTTAATCCGTAGACTCAATTAACTTGAAGCCCCAAGGTTTTAGAGCCGCGATCGCTATTTCTCTATCTACACCTTCATAAGCCTCCCACTCAAATGGGCAATCTTTTGGATGTCCGTCACCGACATTACCTGCAACTTTTATCACCGGAAAGTTTGCCACGCGATCGCGTTCCATACCTTTTGGGAGAGCTAATTTGATTTTGTGACCGACAAACTTCGATTGACCTGAATTAGCTACAGATTCACGGACTAAACAGATATCACCAGCAGTCCCCCAAGTAGTTTGGTAAACGTAGAGGAACGATATATATGTTTCTGGTTTGATGGATCTTTTTAGAATTTGCATTATCTGTAATCCTTATACGAGGAGTGAAAAATGAAATGAGTATTTATTACCACTGGCTACAACTACTTTAATTTTGCAACTTTAATCAAAATAACGTTTATGGCATTTTGGTAGCAATCGTCCAGAAACTTTTGCGAAGACAAACAAGGTGTGTTAAACTGTCGCGCCACTACGACCATTTCATACACATTGCCCAGTTTAATAATAGCGATCGTCATGACTGGGAGGCTGTGAAATCACCAGAAATTCTAAATCACAGTTTCCTTCGTTGAACATTTGATGAGGAACATTCGGCGGAACTTCTGCGCCTTCGTGTTGAGAAATAACTCGGCGGGAACCATCTATTTCTAAAGTTGCTAGCTTCCACTTAGGCTCTGTTTACAGGAGTAAATATTCTTGGAAAAAAAAAGACAGGCCTTTTGCCTGTCCTCAAAGTCATTATTGAGCGGAGATTTTAAAAATTCATCTCAGCAGCTTGGACTTTCTCAACTTGCTTCTTCTTCAGTACCAGCATAATTTGAGCCAACATTACAAGAGCGATGAATGCGATCATCCATCCGACTCGGCTGGCATCTTGCAATACGATTTCTGCATCTTGTTGACCAAATCCACCAACGTTAGGGTTGTTGGTCAAAGCGTCACCAGCTTTTACCGCTTGTCCTTCAGAAACAATCAATTCTGGCCCTGAGGGAATCGTATCGGAGACAACTTCACCAGAGTCGGTTTTAATGCTCACAACATATTTAACGTTACCGTCTCCATCTTCCTCTTTGGCAATCTTGCTAATAGTGCCAGCTGCGGAGGCGTTGTAAACTGAGTTGTTGCTCTTTTCACCTGTGGGATAGACTTGTCCGCGTCCCCGGTTTCCACCGACGTGAACTGAATATTTACCGAAGTGGATATTTTTATCAGTTGCAGGGTTGGGCGAAAGAACTGGGAAGACGATTTCCTGATACTGTTCACCAGGAAGAGGCCCGACGATGACGACGTTTTCTTTGTCTTCGCTGTAGGGTTGGAAGAAAGTGTCGCCTACTTCTTCTTTTAGTTCTTCAGAAATGCGGTCTTCGGGTGCAATCTTGAAGCCTTCAGGCAACATCAGCACAGCACCCACGTTCAAGCCAGCTTTAGAACCATCAGCACCAACCTGCTGCACGCTGGTATCGTAGGGAATTTTCACTACAGCTTTAAATACAGTGTCAGGCAGCACCGATTGGGGAACTTCTACTTCTGTAGGCTTGGCCGCTAGGTGACAGTTGGCGCAAACAATCCGCCCAGTCGGTTCGCGGGGAGTTTCAGGGTAAGTTTGCTGTGCCCAAAAGGGATAGGCAGCAGCAGTTTGGGGAAGGGCTAGATCGCTGGTGAAGAAAAAGGTCACGGTGGCGATCGCTACGAGCAATGTTTTGATCATCGCTCTAGCACTGCGAGTTAACCTCGCTGTTGTACAAGCATTACTCATCTCTATAAGGACAATGATTCTCTGATGAATTAGTCATTAGTCATTAGCCAACAGTTAACTGTTAACCGAATTAAGCCCACCAAGGTTCTTCGCCAGTGCGGAAGTCGGTTTCAGTCCAAGTAGTCAAGACAATTTTGTCGTCGTTTACATTGGCATGGGCTAAAGCCAAAGACAATGGTGCTGGGCCTCGGACAACCTTACCAGTAGCATCGTATTGGGAACCGTGACAAGGGCATTTAAATTTGTTTTCAGCCACATTCCAAGGAACAACACAACCTAAGTGGGTGCAGATAGCATTAATGCCGTAATCAGCAATTGCCTCTTTGCTTTCCACCACAATATAGGTGGGGTCGCCTTTTAGTCCCTGAACTAGGGTGCGATCGCCTGGGTTATGGCTTTCTAGGAATTTACTGAGGCTAACATCGTTGCCTAGCTCGTCTTTTGCCGTTGTACCGCCGCCAGCGCCACCGCTAGCTGGTGGAATAAAGTACTTGACAACGGGATACAATGCACCCAGAGCTACTCCAGTGACAGTCCCAAATGTGAGCAGATTCATGAACTGACGACGACCCATATCGGGCACGTCTGCTGATTCAGAAAATTGAGCCATAATCTACGCGCTCTTTGTGTATTTTGTTAAGCATTCTGACAAGAGTACGAGTACTCAATCGACTCCTGTCTGAGTCGAAATGCTAACGCCTGCAACGATGCCAAACTTCTTTATTCCAAGATACTTTTAGCATCCTGTTTGTTAGCATTACATTTCTTTATATCCCTATCATACTTGAGTTACGGAACTTAACATCATAACTAAATGTAAAATCTAATTGAGAAAAGCTATGACAGGACAGGAATTACGTCAACTGTTGCTTGAGAAGTGGGGACATTCTTATGACGTGCAGTTTCGGCGCACACAGGGCAAGATATTTTTACAGGTAATGTGGAAGTATCTAGAACAAGTTTCTTTTCCCTTGAGTGAAGAGGAGTACCAAGCGCATCTTGACACCGTAGCTAATTATCTTCATGCTTTGGGTGGAGCAGCCCAGGTACAAACATTTATTACACAAACACGCGATCGCCCCCGACTTGGCAAAGCTGTTAGTATACCTTTAGACTTGGGCGATCGCGCTTCAGAATGGATATTATGACTTGCCCGTACTCAAGTTTGATACTCGATCGCACTTTTAATTGCTAGTAATATTTTTAATAGCAAATTTTTCTAGTTAATTAATAATCATACTTTGCTCTAAAGCTTTCTAGTCCTCATTTAACCTCTGACACCTGTTACATACGCCACTGTTAGCGGATGTTGGGGAGACTCAAAGATTTGCGCCGCGTTACCCGACTCTATTAACTGCCCAATACCATCCTGTACCCAAAACAGTGCGGCTCGATCGGCAATCCGCTTTGCTTGTGCCAAATTGTGGGTGACAATCAGCAAGGTATAACGTCCCCGCAACCTAGTAATTAAATCTTCGACAACGCCGCTAGATATAGGGTCAAGAGCGCTACAAGGTTCGTCCAACAAAATGACTTCTGGTTGTAAACCTAAAGCTCTAGCTATACACAAGCGCTGCTGTTGTCCGCCAGAAAGTGCTAGAGCGGAAGTATGCAGTCGGTCTTTAACTTCGTCCCATAGTCCTACATCCTTGAGTGTTGTTTCGACGATCGCATCAATTTGCTCTCGGTGACGTATGCCATGTTCTCGCAGAGGCAATTCCAAATTCTTCCAAATAGACAAAGGAAAGGGATTAGGTTTTTGGAATATCATGCCGACTTTCCGTCGAAGTGCGATCGCATCTATCTTGGCATCCAGCACTTCTAAATTACCTATGCGAATTCTCCCTTTGACTCGACAATGGGGAATCAAATCAGTCAAACGGTTTAGGCAACTTAGGAAGCTGGTTTTCCCACAACCTGAAGGGCCTACCAAAGCAAAAATTTCCCCCGCATCAATTCCAATACTGACATTAGCAAAGGCTGTTTTTTGCCCGTATTGTAAGGTAACATTTTCAGCTTGAATTAATGGTTGCGAAGTCTCATCAGGAAAGGAGTAAGATTGCGTCAGTTCCATCAGGTAATAATTCTCCTCTGTAACCAATTTTCTGCAATCCATGCCGCTGTACCATTGATCGACAACAGCAGTAATAACAAGATGGATGCTGAAGCATAGGCATTGCCATCTCCTCCAGACACATTCATAGACAAATCAAAAATATGAATCGAAAGGGCGCGTCCAGAATCTAGCAGTGATTCTGGCATTCTATCTACATAACCACTTGTGAAAATTAAAGCAGCAGTTTCTGCGATCGCTCGACCAATACCTAGCACCAGTCCCACAATTAAACCGGGAACAGCAGTCGGTAACAATAGTTGAAATAGTGTAGTTGTACGAGAAAAACCAAGGGCAGCAGCTCCCAATCGATAGTCTTTAGGAACAGCGCGAAATCCTTCTTCCGTAGAGCGAATCAGGATTGGTAGCACCATACACGCTAAGGTCAACCCTCCCGATAGGATGGAAAATCCTAGTCCCAGAACTTTGCAAAAGAAGACATTGCCAAACAACCCAAAGACTATCGAAGGTACACCTGCCAATATATCTAAACTACGGCGTACTAACCCAGCAAACAAACTGTCAGTTGAGGTAAATTCTGCCAGTAGAACTGCTGTACCAACTCCAATCGGAATGGAAACCAGCATACATACCCCCATAATAAGGATAGTGGAAACGAGAATCGGAGCAATTCCGCCTTCTCTGCCAGCGTTCTCTGGTTCAGTTGTGAGAAATTGCCACGATAAGTTACCTATCCCATGCCAAAGGATATCGCTGAGTATCCAGAGAAAGATAGCAGTAACTAAAGCAGCAGTTGTCCAAACGATGATAGTTGCTAGCCAATCTAAGTTTTGAGTACTGCCTTTTATCCCTCTGCCTCCTGCCTTCTGCCTCGTGCTTTCTCTAAGCATATATTTTCCCCTGGCTGATAACTTCAGCAACAGTAACTAATAGCGCAATCAACCCCATCAATACCAAACCACTTACAAAGAGTGCAGAACGGTGATCTCCTGTGGCATAAGCCATTTCCAGAGCAATATTCGCTGTTAAGGTGCGGATCGGGTCAAATAGACTTTTGGGGGTCTGTACTACATTGCCGCACACCATCAAAATTGCCATTGTTTCGCCAATGGCGCGGCCAGTTTCTAAAATTAAGCCTGTAAATAATCCTGATTTGGCAGCCGGAAAGACAATGCGTCGGATAGTTGCCCAACGGGATAATCCTAAAGCGGCAGCCCCTTGGAGATAAGAGGCGGGGACTTTGGCTAGACTAGCATCGGCTACCAGCGCAACAGTCGGCAAAATCATGATTGTGAGAATTGCGATACCAGCTAATAGGCTTGGGCCTGGTGGATGTATCTTACCGATAATGGGAACTAACACCACTAATCCCCAGAAGCCATAGACTACAGACGGAATTCCTGCTAATAGTTCAATTAGACGACGATAGAGGCCAGCTACTGCTGGCGGGGCATAAAATTGGCAAAAGACTGCGGATAAAATCCCAATTGGCGTAGCAATTAACACTGAACCAAACATTGCCAGCAGTGTTCCCCATAGCATGGGTAAGAGGTTATAGAAGCCTGCGGTCGGGTTCCAAGAAGAATCGGTAAAAAAGCGTGTTAGCCCAACATGGTTTAGGACTGGTAGGGACTCTAAAACTAGAAAGACGATGATTAAAAGTGCGATCGCTCCTGCTATCATCGCCAAGAAGCGTAGTGTCCAAACTAACCACAGGTCATTTGGAGACGACAAAATTTTGCTTTTTAACAATGTCACTTACCTGTTGTGATTGCGCGAAGTCAATAAATTCTTTTGCCAGCCCTTGGGGTTCGGTTTTTGTTACCAAATTGAGTGGGCGAGAGATGGGAAAAGTGCCGTTTTTCACATTCTCAGTAGTTGCTGCTATACCACCCACAGGCAACAGCTTGATGGGTACCTTATTCGCAGCGCTATATTCTGCCGAACCGATAGAGACATAACCAATTGCATCCGGATTTCCTGCTACAGTCTTAATCCCCTGCTCATTGTCACCAATTACTACTTGGGCTTTGATATCGGTGTTTTTCAACTTGAAGTGATGGGCAAACAATTCCAAAGTTGAACGTCCTTCGGCTTTGTTGACAACGGTAATTGTTCCATCCTTACCTCCCACCTGCTTCCAGTTAGTTACTTTGCCTGTATAGATATCCACAATCTGCTTATCACTGAGAGATTTTACTGGATTGTCTTTTTGCAGAATTACTGTGACTCCATCTTTGGCGATCAAGAATCCCTTCAAATCCTTTTCTTCTGGCTTTAAAGCACGGGATACCATACCAATATCTGCCGTACCTTGACGAGCATCAGAAATACCACGCGAAGACCCGCCAGATTGCACATCAATTCGCACACCTGGATGCTTGGATTCAAAGCTTTTACCAATTTCTGCTGCTAATGGTGCAACGGTACTGGAGCCAGTAAGCACTAGTTTCCCTTGAAGTGGGTCTGCACTCTTAGATGCAGCTGCTTGTGGTCGAGAGCAGCTTTGCAACGACAAGCAGGTTGCTAATCCCATAGCCAAAGGAAGCAGAATTTGTGAACGTTTGCTCATTTATATCTATCCATATCGAAGGTTGTTAGTTAAACAAGAGGACACAACAGCCCAGGTTCAGGGCATTGCCTGTAGTTACTTCCACCTCTGAAGCCAAGTGGTAGAGAACTGCTTTACCATCGCGTTGAGCAATCACAAACTTTGCTTGACGCAGAACTTGCAAATGATGGGAGAGTAGGCTTTGTTCTAAGCCTAAAACCGCTTTAATTTCCCTCACATGCTTGGGGCCGTTCATCAGGAGTTTTAAGACTGCCAAACGAGTTTCATCTGCCAGCACCTTCAGCCTTTGTGAGCAGTCAATCTGCTTACTTGCGCTATTCATCATTTCTTTTTTCCAGCTTCACTGTGCCATCGCTACTTCCGTTACTCATCAATATTGATTGCCATAACTAAGGAATACTGATTCATATGAAAACTTATTCATGTTTGAGGTCAAAATTAACACATTTATTAAACTTTTTTTAATTAAAACTTAATGTATATGACTTTTGTTAGTCAGAACTGCTGGTTAAACCCATAGTTACCTGTGCCCGCCATTGAGGAATAACGATCGCAAACTCTGTACCATCAGGAGTAGAATTACATTCGAGTTTGCCTTGATGCTTTTCGACGACTATTTGATAGCTAATAGACAACCCTAAACCAGTGCCTTTGCCAACGGGTTTGGTGGTGAAGAAGGGGTCAAACAGACGATTTTTAACTGTCTCGCTCATACCGCAACCATTATCTATAATCCGAATCACAATCGAGGGTGCTGGGTGGTAGGATTCACTTGCAATTTTTGGCTGTGTATTCTGAAATTCAGTGCAGATTGTGATTTTACTGGGATTGTCTAATATTTCTTTTGGCGATCGTAAGCGATCATGTTCCTCTAAAGCATCGATTGCATTTCCAATAATGTTCATAAACACTTGGTTGAGTTGTCCTGCATAGCATTCCACTAAGGGCAAGTTGCCGTATTCTTTGATGACTTGAATCTCTGGACGCTCATGGGTAGCTCTGAGGCGGTTTTGTAGAATCATTAAAGTACTGTCTAACCCATCGTGGATATTAACCTCTTTAACTTCGGCTTCATCTAGACGGCAGAAGGTACGGAGGGACAGAACAATTTCACGAATCCGACTAGCACCAACTTCCATAGAAGACAACAGTCTAGGTAAGTCTTCGCTAATGAAGTCGATATCCGCCGCCTCAATTTCTGCTTGTAGTGTCGGGTCGGGATTAGGGTAGTGCATTTGATAGCATTGCAGTAAGTGCAGCAGGTCTTGGGTATATTCAGTAGCGGGGGCAAGATTGCCGTAGATGAAGCTAACTGGATTATTAATTTCGTGGGCAACGCCAGCAACCAGTTGACCAAGGCTGGACATTTTTTCACTTTGAATCAGTTGAGATTGGGTTTTGTGCAATTTTTGTAAGGTTTGTTCTAGCTTTTCCTTTTCCTGACTTAAAGCAGTAGTACGTTGCTGCACGCGAGTTTCTAGTTCTTTGTTTACTTGTTCTAATTCTTTAAAAGCTTCTTGCAAAGAAAGTTCTATTTGTTTGCGATCGCTAATATCTATAAGAAAGCCAAGTAATTGTGTGACACTATCCCCCTCTCGCACGACGTTCACAATGTCTTTCACCCAAATCCACTTGCCATCAGAAGTCAATAATCGATACTCAACTATGTAATGATCTCGTTCCAATAGAGTAACTTGGTAATGATAAAGAACCATCGGTAAATCTTCTGGATGAATGTGTGAATGCCAGAAATCGGGTTCATACCAATGTGTTAGGTCATAACCAAATAACTCAATTACTTGTGGTCCTACATAGGTGAATTGATGAGTAACAGCCTCAGCTTCCCATGGCACTAATTTGACATTCTCTACCAATCGTTTTAACCGCTGCTGAGTTTCCTCTAAATTTTTTTCTGTATACTTACGTAAGGTAATATCAGTAGCCATGATAGTGTATTTACTAGTTATCCCTTCGGCATCGTAGATTGGCTGCCCATCTACTAATAGCCAACATTCTTTGTGGTTATGTCCTATGTAAGAAAGCTCAAACTTAAAGTATTCTCCTTTCAGCAATTGTTCGCGGATATAAGATTGTTGGATATTGAGTTGCGAGTTAGAAGCTAATACCGAAAAAAATTTCTGTCCTATTAGTAGATCAGTTGCTAAACCTGTGCGTTCAGCAAATGCTTGATTAAACCACTCAATGCGTCCCGATCTATCTGTTAATACCATTAATAAATCTGTGCGATCTGCCAAGGCAGTAAACATAATTAAGGGTAAACTAAGTGAGTCAGCCAACATGCCCATAATTCCTGTAGCGAGTATTAGCGAGCATCAAGTCTCCCAGCTATGTACGCTAACAGTAACTTACTTATGTCATCACGAATTTTACGAAATACTTGCAGCTTTTCTGTTTCGGTTCCTGTGGCTTCGGCTGGGTCAGGAAAGCTGAAATGATGACGCTTGACAGCAGAGGGCAAAGTAGGACAACTTTGGTCAGCATGATCGCACACTGTAAGCACTGTATCAATTTTCTGACCAAGGAACTGGTTTATATGTTTACAAGAGTTTTTAGAGATGTCTATGCCTATCTCTCGCATTACTCTAACAGCTAAAGGATGAACTTCTTTAGCTGGGTTCATACCTGCACTTTGTACTGTCAATAAATCATCAGCTAATTCCTTCAACAACCCTTCTGCCATTTGGCTACGACAGGAATTACCAGTACAAAGAATTAACAGAAGTGGTTTTTCCATTTTGTGTAGATTGTGATTTATTTTACCATAAATTTTATCTTCACAAAACTTAATTGTCGTCAGGGAAAGTACACAAATTTACTCATAAGCAAGCTTTGATTTCAATCAATTCTTCTATTACCGAAGAAAGGCAGAGGGCAGAAGGAAGAAAATATAATTTTTGCCCTCTGTCTTGAAAAGTTTTGTGGACGGAAACTGTCCCCACAAACTTTTCGCTGCCTTCATGGTTTAAAGCCCCTAAATTTATTTATGAAAAAAGACAAAATATGTATTTCGAGACGCGCAGCGCAAGAAATACTACGTCCCTATTGAATCCCCTAAATTTATTTATGGGGTTTCCCTCCTGCCTCCTGCCTTCTGCCTTATCAATACTTCATAGCATTTCAAATATCGTGCTGCAAAAATTTATTTATGGCAAAAGCTCCCTATTAATCAGATAGGTTAGATTCACTATTTGGAAAGTTTATAAAATTGTAATTTTTTAGGTTAAAAATTGCACCTAAATAATTTTTATAAAACTCTTTTGCCCAAAAGTACATCTCTATCTGGTTGAATTAACACAACTTCACCATCACCTAAAACCACGTCTAAGACTAAAACTTCTGAGACAAAATCAGCAATTTGACGGGGTGGAAAGTTAGTAAGAGCTAATATCAATCTGTTTAGTAAATCTTCTGTATTATACAGTTTGGTTATTTGAGCACTAGATTTTTTAATGCCAAAGTCATCAAAATCTATCCACAATTTATAAGTTGGTTTCCGTACTTTGGGAAACTCTTCTACTTTAATAACTTTGCCCACACGAATTTCAGCTTTTTCAAAATCTTCATATTCAATTTGTGCCATTTACTTGTGAGTTGAATTTTGAATTTTTAATTAGAGCGTAGCGACTATTTACCCGTGAGCTTAACCAAACCAATACCACCAAAGTACAGTCCTAGCACTGCACCTGCCAAGAGACTTTGGGTGAGGGGGTCAGTAGAAGGTGTGAGGATAGCTCCCAAAACCACTGCTCCCATAATCACATAACGCCAACCAGCAATCATTTTTTCCGAAGAGACAATTCCCAAATTACCGAGCAGCAGTTGGATGATAGGAATTTGAAATGCTAAACCGGTACTGAATAACAAAAGCAAAACAAATTCAAAATATTTGTCAATTGACCAAAGTTGTTCTACGACATCTGCTCCATAGCTGATGAAAAATTTCAAAGCTGCGGGGATGAGGAGTAAGTAAGCAAATACTAGACCAGCTGCAAACAGCACACTCGACCCCAAAACCACAGGCCCCAGCAAGCGGCGTTCGCGGCGAGTTAGTCCTGGGAGAACGAACTGTATAACTTGGTAAAGGATGAAGGGACTAGAAAGTACCAAGCCGCTATATGCTGCAACTTTGAGGGAGACAAAGAAATATTCTCCAGGAGCAAGTTGGAGAAATTTTACTCCTTGGGCGGGGACTTCTAGTAGCTGGACAATGGGCTTGATGGCAAAAAAGCAGCCGATAACACCCACCGCTACAGCAATCAATGAATAAAAAATCCGCTGTCGCAACTCCTCTAGGTGGTCGAAAAGAGACATTTCGACCTCTCCTGGTAACTCATCGAGAGGATCGACTTTTGAGTTGCCGTATCCTTCCATGTCTATATCAGGAGTGGTTACAGCGTCTACATCTTGTGAAGGTGTCATGAGTCAGCTAGTAGGCAACATTTGTTAACTATTTTATCTGGGGAAGCAGCTACAAAGGGAACTCTAACAAATAAATTGTCGCGCTTGAAGTTGTCAACTGTTCGCAGCCAACAGTCAACAATTACAAAGGAAAATCTTTTATCGAACAGAATTCAGAAGTAGGCAGTGCGGTAGACAGGTTCCCTGGCATAAAGCAACTGCCGTTCAAAAGTCAGAATGAGCGCATGAATTCTTGACAACTGGCGGATAAATAAGTAGGTTTAAGATCCCTGCTAAATCTTGAATGAGCGCAGTCTACAATCATTGGTGAGTCTAAATCTCCTACTGATTGATTCTGACTTCTGAATTCTTCAATTACAAGTCCCTCAATGCCTAGCTAATGTCCAGTTCACTGTTGGTTGCAATTTAAACTAACAGGAATTTCGATAGTAAACTGTGTTCCTTGAAAAGGCGAGGAAATACACTATAATTGACCGCAGTGCTTCTCTGCTACAATTTGCTGACTAATTGATAATCCCATACCTGTGCCTTTGCCCATAGGCTTGGTGGTAAAGAAAGAGTCAAAAATTCTAGAGCGGACATTTTCTGTCATCCCAGAACCATTATCAGCAATTGATATTTTGACGCGATCGCCTTTAGGTGATTCGCCTGCGATCGCTTCCGTCTGAATGCGTATCATTGGGTAAGAAATTGCACAATATTTAGAGCAAGTAAGCTCTTCTACAGCATCAATGGCATTAGCTAAAATGTTCATAAACACTTGATTTAGCTGACCAGCATAACAAGTTACTAGCGGCAAAACAGCATATTCTTTAATTACCTGAATGGCTGGACGCTCAGGGTTAGTGGGACTTAGACAAAAAATCCCAATAAAAATCACTCAAATGTATATATAGAAAGACTTTGACATAGTTAAGCCTAGTTTCTTGATACATCTAGGTTTCAGGTGTTTTTGGGCATTTGGTGTATTTTCCTTGCTCTGCATGGGTTTGAGGTTTATTTTTTGCTCAAAAATGTTTAAGTCCTTTTAGCTTTTAATCGATGTTGCAATATCATGAGGGTACTATCAATACCTTCATGAATATCAACTGGCTTCATCTTTGGTTTTACGAAATATTAATTTGTATTTCGTAACCAAAAGTTAGGAGTTAAGAATTAGTGGTCAGTAGTCAGTAGTTAATACTTATTCCCCTTGTCTTTCTTGTCGTCTGTACTCTCCTGCCGCTTATTATGTTTTTAGCTGCTAGAAGATTTTTTTCCTGATTTTTGGGGTCGCATCTGCATAAGTTAGTGGGAGACTATCTTGTGGGTAATGCCTACCCGAAAAAGGGGTGGAACCGATTATTGGTAAATTACGTCTCTGCGACTAGTAGCATTGAGTAAATTGACGCAACATCAACATACGATGCTCAGTTTTTAAACTCCGGTTCATCAAGGTGGCATCCATAACGTAGCGCAATCGGAAATTTTTCGCTGAGGTTTGTATGAATAGGACAATTTGCATTGGCCTGATGGCATTGCCTGTTTATCTACACAATGCCAAGCTAAGCTTTGCTTATAGCAATGTGCCAAGTTTCTTAAATCCACTTTCTATAGTTGCTTACAGCACAAATGCTCAGTCTCGCATTGCACCATGGCAAATATCGGCTAGAGATGACCAAACCGAAGATTGCCTGCGCGATGGTATGTGCAGAGATTGATAAGTAATACTATTTTAGATATTGGAACTAGCGCGGGCTTCCGCACAAGAGACTTCTCTGTGTGTCTGTAGGATTGATAAATAATTTATCTAATTACAGAGGCGCAGAGAACACAGACTTACATAGGTTAAAAAGTAACTTAACTTTTTAGAATTTTTATCCACCTTAACAAAGATAGGATATTTAGGATTAAGGGTGTAAGGTTTGCAGGCAAATTTTTTCTCCACACTCCTACTCCCTCGCACCCCTATACTCATAATGAAGAGTCAGAGAACCTTGATGTTGGCATAACCATAAATATGGCTAAGGCTGACGATCGCTTCAGGTTTTAACTTTGGGCACTGAACAAACTTGAGATTCCAGAACCCAACAAAATTGTACTCAAAAGTACTTTTTGCTCTGTTAGATAATTTTTAATATTCATAAAAGTACTTTGTTTTATATTTAGAAATTTTGCAATTTGTACTTGTAGTAGTATTTTTGCTGAATTAATAAATGCTAACATTGCCTTGTGACAGATAAAATATATCTGAAAATTTATCCGGAATGCTGCTATTTAAATTAGTAATTTGATGGAGATGTACTTAAACTAAAGCAAAAGTTCTCCAAGACAAATATATTTTTCAGCAGATTTCGTCATTCCCATCCCTGAGTGAATTCGACTAGTTATGCTCCTAGATTTAGAAAGATTTTATCAGGCTTGCAATCCGAGCAGACCTCTAATGATGGGAAATCTGCGCGATCGCCGATACTATATCGATTTTGCGGCGGTGCGGGGTGGCAAAATCATTGAGGCTCTCCAGCGCACGATTGCTCGTATATCTCCCGATGGGCCAACCTGTCAGCTGTTTACAGGGCATCTCGGCTGTGGAAAATCAACAGAGTTATTACGACTTCAAGCCGAGTTGGAGGAGCAACAATTTCATGTAGTTTACTTCGAGTCTACCCATGTCCTAGAAATGGCGGATGTGGATATAACTGATATTTTGTTAGCGATCGCCGGACAAGTAAGCGAAAGCTTAGAAGCGATGAAAATCCACCTCAAGCCCCGCTACTTCACGAAGTTGTTTACTGAAATTGTGGATTTTCTCCAAACGCCAATTGAACTCGGCGTAGAAGCAGAATTGTCTGTTGGCATTGCCAAAATTACAGCCAAGACAAAAGAAAGTCCTCAATTGCGACGACGATTAAGAGACTATTTAGAACCGCGCACCCAAAATATTTTGCAGTCAATTAATAAAGAACTGCTAGAACGTGCCAACAAGGAACTCAAAGCTTTAGGTAAAAAAGGACTGGTAGTAATTGTTGATAACTTGGATCGGGTGGCAATTCGACCTTTACCTTCAGGGCGATCGCTACCAGAATACTTGTTTATCGAGCGGGGCGAGCAATTACGAAAACTCAATTGTCATATAGTCTATACCATTCCCTTGGCTCTGACTTTCTCCAACGATAGCGCCGAACTGCAACATCGTTTGGGAGGTGGAGTGGCACCGAAAGTTTTACCGATGATACCCGTGCGTCTGCGTTCTGGCGAAGTTTCTACCCAAGGCTTGGAATTGATGCGACAAATGGTGCTAGCTAGAGCTTTCCCCGACATTTTAGCTAGCGATCGGTTAGGCTTAATTACAGAAGTGTTTGATAATTTGGAAACACTAGATCGATTGTGCCTGATTAGTGGTGGTCATGTGCGGGATTTACTAGGGCTACTGTTTGACTGTCTCCGGGAACAAGACCCACCCTTCGATCGGGAGTGTGTCGAATTAGTAATTCAAAGACAGCGAGATTACCGAGCTAACGCCATTGACCCCCACGAATGGGAATTAATCTTTCAGGTGGTGCAGCAGCAAAGAGTCAGAGGTGATATAGAATACCATACCCTGTTGCGGAGTTTGTTTGTCTTTGAATACCGCGATCGCCAGGGCGCTTGGTTTGCCGTCAACCCAGTTTTAGAAGAAACGCAAAAATTTCAATCATGGTTGAACGACACCCACAGGCAGATATAAGAACAGCTAACGAACGTGCTTTGCGAAGTCTGGGGAGAGCAATTTCCCTCTCCAGCGGTCAATTTTCTGTGGTATTGGTGTGCTGCAATTATCGCGTCTTGCAAGAGCAGATGCTGCAAAGACTCGAAGAAATATCTTTGGGACACCATATTCAAAAAGTAGTTCTGCCCCGCAATGCCAGAAGTCTTTACCTCAACATCCATTTACAACTGCTGACTGAGAAACGGCCGCCATCGGCATTGACGATCTTGGGTTTAGAGGCAGTGGATGGAATTGACGACCTACTCCGGTCAGTTAATCATATTCGGGATGAATTTCGCAAACGCCATCCATTTCCCATGGTTTTGTGGGTAACTGACGAGATATTGCAAAAGTTGGTACGTTTGGCACCAGATTTCGCGAGTTGGGCGGCGACACCAATTCGGTTTGAAATGACTACTCCCCATCTGCTGCAATTTTTGCAACAGGAAACTGATTCTCTATTCGCCACAGTATTGCCAAGCAATGTTACACAACACCAAGAACCTGAAGTTGTAGAACATTATTCCACTCTCGAACAAATCTGGGAACATAGCGATGAACTCCAGTTTGCTATTGGAGAGTTGCAAGAGCGTGGTATTACTTTAGAGCCAGAATTACACGCTAGTTTAAAATTTGTTTTCGGTCTAGATGATTATGTGAGCGACCGAATCGTTATAGCTTTAAGTCATTTTCAGCACAGCTTACAAGTTTGGCAGCATTTAGCGGAGCATAACGACAAAGATAGTAACAATTTGAGAATTCAAAATTCCTGGGTTACAGAATTAGATATTGTTAGTAACCACACTTCACCATTACTACGACAGGGAGTTTTGCTGTTTTATATTGGACTATGTTGTTGTCGCCTAGCAGAACAAAATCAGATAGACAATCGCCGCCATTGGTATGCTGCTAAATCTTCTTTTCAGCAATGCTTGAGAGTTTTACAAGTGGCTCAGCGTCCGGATATCGTCGCTGAGTTTATTGGTCAACTCGCTGAGGTTTTGCAACATCTGCAAGAGTGGGAAGAATTGCAAATTGTTGCCCAAAAATCTCTAGAGTTGCATCAAACTTATGGCAGTCAAATTCAACTTGCTTGTGACTATGGTTTTCTAGCTCAAGTAGCTGTGCAGCAGTCGCGGTGGGTACAGGCGAGCATATTAGCACACGTTACACTGCTGAAATTAGGTGAGGCGCAACAGCAAAGCGATCGCCATCAATGCCTTTTTCCATTGCTGTTGGCGCAGATTTATTATTTAATATTAGCGAAAGCCCAGCGAAATGTCGGCGAACTAGAAGTAGCGCGGGAATATTTAGAAAAGGCCACTAAGGAACTGCCAGCAGCTTTAGAAAACAGTGCCCATCAATACGATGCCCATCGTTATATTCGCTTGTTGCGGCGATTGCGATCGCTTTACTTTGAAGCAGGCAGATATCTAGAAGCCTACTGCATCAGACAAAAACGCCGTTCTATAGAACAGCAGTATGGCTTCCGGGCTTTCATTGGTGCAGGTCGCTTGCAACCCCAACGACAGGCAACAAACCCAGCCTTGATGTCCCCATCTGGGAGTAGTAGCATTGCTCTAGAAATCGCTGCCTCTGGTCGAGAGCGAGATATTAATAACTTAATTGGCAGAATTAGCCGCGCCGATCAAAAGCTAATTGTAATTCACGGTCAGTCAGGGGTGGGTAAAAGTTCTACTGTGACGGCGGGGTTAGTGCCAGCATTGCAAAATCGAGCAGTTGGCGATCAAATTGCCGTGCCTGTAGTCTTGCAAGTTTATACAGATTGGGTGCAGGCATTGGGGAAATCTTTAAGTGAGGCGGTTTATGACATTAAGGGAGTAACCATTGAACCGGAGGCTTTGCCATCAACTGCCACGCCCATTACCATTGCCGATATCTTGCAACAATTGCAAGAAAATGCTAGTAACCATTTGATTACAGTTTTAATTTTTGACCAGTTTGAAGAATTTTTCTTTGGTTATAGCGATCGCCAGCAAAAACAAGCATTTGATAGATTTATCAGCGATTGCCTAAATATATCTTTTGTGAAAGTTATTCTTTCCTTACGAGAAGATTATTTACATCGTTTATTAGAATTTAAACATCTCTCTGAGTTAGAGGCAATTAATAATAATATTCTGGACAAAAATATTCGCTACCAATTAAATAATTTTTCTCCAGAATATGCAAAAGCTATTATTCAGAAGTTAACAGAGCGTTCTTACGCTCACTTAGAACCTGCTTTAATTGATGCGTTAGTAGAAGATTTATCTACAGAGTTTGGAGAAGTCCGCCCAATTGAGTTGCAGGTAGTAGGAGTACAATTGCAAGACGAGCAAATCACCACACTAGAGCAATATCAACAATATAGACCGAATAAACTCATTGAAAGATATATTAAAGAACTAATTAAAGACTGCGGCCCAGAAAATGAACGAGCAGCTTTACTCGTCTTGTATTTGTTAACAGATGAAAGTAACAAACGTCCGTTTAAAACTCGTGCCGAATTAACCGCAGAGCTAGCTGAATTAGAAGATGCTGGCAAATTGGAAATAGTCTTAGATATTTTAGTTAGCTCTGGGTTAGTAGTGCTATTTCCCGATGTGCCCGAACGCTATCAACTTATTCATGATTATTTAGTAGACTTGATTCGCTACTTGCAACAACAAGAATCGAGCTTGCAAGCACAACTAAATCAGTTACGCTACAAAGTCGATCAAAGTAAAGCTGAAATTGAGCGCCTCAAGAGCGAACTCAGTCAAAAAAAGCAGCAAGCCAAACTAGTAGATATTCCCCAACAAGGATTAGATTTAGTCACAGAATTGCGGGAGTTACGCAAGCGCGAAGAACTAAGTCAATTGCAAATTGAACAATTACGAGCTGAACTCAAAGAAAAAGAGTTAACAGCCCAATTAGTAGAGAGTCAGAAAAAACAAAGACTCAGTGAAGTTAGATTAAATCGTTCGCTGAAAATCGCACTGACTGCTTCAATCTTAGCCATATTGGGGTTGAGTGTATCTATAGTCACAGCAGTAGATAGCGAGATCAAGACCCTGAGTGTATCGAGTGAAGCCCTGTTTGCCTCACAAAAAGGAATTGATGCCTTAAAAGAAGGTTTAAAGGCAGGGAAGAAACTGCAACAAGCTATCTGGGTAGATCCCTATACGAAAGAACAAGTAGAGACAGCTTTATACCAAGCAGTTTTCGGGGTGAGAGAGTATAATCGTTTAGACGGGCATCTGTCTGGAGTCAATAGTGCTATATTCAGCCCCGATCGCTCTTTGATTGCCTCTGCTAGTGCAGATAGTACAATCAAACTTTGGCGCTTTGATGGTAGTTTGGTCACAACTTTGTCGGGACATGAGGATGTAGTCAATAGCATCAGCTTTAGCCCTAACGGTCAGATCCTGGCATCTGCTAGTCAAGACAAAACAGTAAAACTGTGGAGTCGGGAAGGTAAACTACTTGCTACCTTACTAGGTCATGAAGCTGTAGTAAATAGTGTCAGTTTCAGCCCTGATGGTCAAATTATTGCTTCGGGAAGTACTGACAACACCATCAAGCTTTGGAGTCGAGACGGGAAATTACTCAAAACTTTAGCAGGGCATAATCGCGCAGTTTTGGGCATAGCTTGGTCGCCTGACGGTCAAACCATCGCTTCGGCAAGTGCTGACAACACCATCAAGCTATGGAGTCGGGACGGTAAATTGCTCAAAACTTGGGAAGGACATGAGGATGCGGTCAAAAGCATAGCTTGGTCATCTGATGGTCAAATTATTGCCACCGCTAGTTTGGATAAAACTATCAAACTGTGGAATCCAGAAGGAAAGCTGCTAAAAATTTTGTCAGGTCATAGTGCGGGAGTCACCAGTGTGAGTTTCAGCCCTGATGGTAATACTATTGCCTCAGCCAGTACCGATGAAACAATCAAACTTTGGAGTTCAAAAGGCGTGTTGTTCGGCACCCTCAGAGGACATAATAATTGGGTAAATAGTGTGAGTTTTAGCTCTGATGGTCGTACCCTAGCATCTGCGAGTCGAGACAAAACCATCAAACTCTGGCAATGGGACAGTGTACTGCTACGAAATCCCAAAACCGAGAATAATAACTGGATTACTAGCATTAGTTTTAGTCCAGACGGTCGGACTTTAGCAGCAGCAAGTCAAGACCAAACTGTAAAACTTTTAGGTCGCGATGGTAAATTGCTCAAGACCTTAAAGGGTCATCAGGATCAAGTTTGGGGTGTCAGTTTTAGCCCAGATGGTCAAGCGATCGCTTCCGCAAGTAAGGATAAAACAGTTAAGCTTTGGAGGCGTGACGGTAAACTACTTAACACCTTGCAAGGACATCAGGATGCAGTCTTGGGTGTAGCTTGGTCGCCTGATAGTCAAGCGGTAAGCGAAGCCATGCCCAAAGGGCTTATCGCTTCGGCAAGTAAGGATAAAACAGTCAAGCTTTGGAGCCGCAACGGTCAACTGCTTAACACATTGCAGGGTCATAAAGATGCGGTAAATTGGGTCAGCTTTAGTCCTGACGGCAAGTTACTAGCTTCAGCTAGTGATGACAAAACAGTAAATATCTGGAATTATCAAGGTAAACTACTATACACTTTAAGCGGTCATAGCCGTCGAGTTAATGGAGTTGCTTGGTCGCCTGATAGTCAAACTCTTGCCTCAGTCAGTATTGATAGCACAGTCAAACTGTGGAGCCGGGACGGTAAATTACTCAAAAATTTTGTAGGGGACGGCGATAGTTTCATCAGTGTCAGTTTTAGCCCCGATGGCAGGACTTTGGCAGCTAGTAGTGATGACAAAATCAGACTTTGGAACCAAGACGGGACTTTACTGATGGCTTTGAAGGGTGACAAGGAAGAATTAACCAGTGTGAGTTTCAGTCCTGACGGCAAGACTTTAGCTGCGGGCAGTGGCAATGGTACAGTAATTTTCCGAGATTTGGCAGATATCAAACTCGAAAATTTACTTTCACGGGGCTGCAATTTGATACAAGATTATTTGCAGACTAACCCGAAAGTAACAAACAGCGATCGCGCCTTGTGTCCTCACAAGTTTTGATTTGCAAGCCCCTGACTACTGACTTCCAGTTGGTTGTGATTGAGATGGTTGACGCAAACGACGTAAAGAATCTCGCAACTTGTTCTGGCTAGAGGATGAGTTGTTATCTCTGCGCCGCCGCCGATTTGTTGTTTGTGGCTGTTGTGACGAATTACTAGATGCTCGCTCGCGCCGAATGCGGCGTAGAGACTCTCTGGTACTTCCCTGGCTTTGAGTTGTCCTCTGTTGAGATGATGTTCTGGCAGCAGTACTTTCTACTGGCTGACGACGCAATTGCCGATTGAGTCTAGGTTGGCTAGTGGTTTCGGCAGAAGCATTTGTACTGGCAGATGTTAGCGATCGCCTGCGTCTTCGTGTTCCCTCTGTGGAATTGGTGTTAGATGCAGTTTGTTGAGTTCTCTCTTGTGTTTCCCTTTGTCTTTTCCGTTCTTGGACTTGGCGGTATCGACGCGAACCTTGTATGGCAAATTCAGTGGCGATCGCTACTCCTTGTCTACCAGTCTCTGATGGTTTTAATTTCCAGTCACGCGCTTGTCTCAAAGTTTCTTCATCCAAGTCACGGTTTCCACTAGAGCGTGCAATCCGCACATTAGTAACATTGCCCTTTGAGTCCGTATCAACCGCTACTTCTACTCTGCCTTCAATACCTCGCCGTCTTGCAGCTTCTGGATACTTAGCCCTGCATCCGCCTTCGCGGCAAGCTGCACGGCCATTACCACTACTTGGGCTACTAATTTTCGCAGGAGTTGGTGCTGTTGCTACTGCCGAACGGTTTCCAGTTTGATTACCCGTACCCGTACCTATACCCGTACCCGTGCCCGTACCTGTGCCCGTACCTGTACCCGTACCTGTGCCCGTACCCGTACCTGTGCCCGTACCAGAACCTGTACTTCCAGGAACACCAGAACCTACACCTACAGCAATACCAGAACCTGTACCTACAGCAACACCAGAACCAGAGCCACTAGGGTTAGAATCAGAGCCACCAGGGTTAGAACCAGAGCCACCTGGGTTATTTGATGGTGCTGGAGTATCCCTTCCACTACCGCCCTGACTTGCTCTCGAAGAAACTTCTGTTTTAGTAACAATTTGTTTTGGCGGGATATTTGTCAGCTTTGGCTTTTCAATAGTCCTTTCTGGTTGCTGTTGAATTGGCGGAGTTTCAAGCTTCTCAAAAATCCTTTGTTCTGGTGCTGTTTCTACAGGCTGTTTTTGTACAACTTCTGGTTCTTTCTTTGGTTCTTCGGGAATTTCTTCAAGTGGTTTTACTAGTTCCTCTGTTGGAGAATCCACGATCGCTAACTCTATTGGTTCATTTTCTTCAGGCGCTCTTGTTAAATAATTGCCTATGCCTGAAGACAGTAAGCCGATATGCAGAGCTAGCGAGCCAATCACACTGAAAGTCAGAAAAGACTTGAGAGCCTCAACTTCTTTGGAACGCTGTTCGACAGTAATGCCAGAAAAGCTCATAGCCTATTGCTACCTATTCTCACTAACCTAGTTATATTAGAATGCATTGTTACAAATATGCAAGTAAAAAATTAAAATCATTTGAGTCACTCTTACGAACTTACACGCTAGTCAAAACATCATTTTTGAAAACTTTCTTTATCATTAATTCTATATAAAGTTAATTTTTATTTTAATTAAATTAATTTATGTAAAATCTATACATTTTTAAATAAAAATCATGATATTTGTATTTGCAAAAATTTTCATTATATTTTAAATTTTATTGAGAAAAAGTTTCAGCTTTGATCTTGATTCTGGTAGTCTGACTGTGTGTTGTTGACAACGTATACAAAATATGGGAATTCAAAAACTGTTTGAAGCAGGCGGTGTGGTAATGTGGCCGCTGCTGGCATTTTCGGTATTGAGTGTGGCACTGATAATTGAGCGTGTCAGGTTTTGGGTGAAGATTAACAAGCGTCAAAGCCGTGTAGTGAGAGATGTATTAAATCTGTATCGCCTTGATAATGTTGTCGGTGCAATGGATAAACTTCGGCAAAATGCAAATTTGCCTCTGGCACGCATTTTTCTTGCCGCTTTAGAATTAGAGGAGCCAAATCCAGAAGAATTTCGTTTGGCATTAGAAAGTGAAGCACAAGCTGAGATCCCTGTACTCAAACGCTTTCAAAACTTTTTTGAGACAGTCGTCGGTCTGGCCCCACTGTTTGGTCTTCTCGGCACAGTATTAGGATTAATCGCCTCCTTTGCCTCCCTAAATCTCGGCGATGTAGGAGGTACTAAAACAGTAGGTGTAACAGCCGGGATCAGTGAAGCTTTAGTATCAACAGCATCAGGATTGATAGTTGCTATATTTGTACTCTTCTTCGCAAGTATTTTCCGGGGACTTTACCAGCGGCAAATAGCACTGATTCAAGAGTATGGGGGACAGCTAGAATTACTTTACCGCCGTCGTTACGAACGAGGAGAGAAAGCTTATGCGTCTACAAGATGAACCAGATCTTCCATTACAAATCAATATCGTACCGATGATTGACGTGGTATTTGCGATTTTAACGTTTTTCATCATGTCAACGTTATTTTTGACGCGTTCAGAAGGATTGCCAGTAAATTTACCGAAAGCAGCAACAGCAAAACAACAGCAAATTCCTACTAAAATTACGATTACGATAGATGAAAAGGGGGAGGTAAGCCTGAACCGCAAACCAATTGCAGTGGATGATTTGACACAGCAAGTGCGGTCTTTGGTTGGTGCTAACCCAGAGACTTTAGTGATTATTAATGCCGATCAAACAGTCCAACACGGTAAAGTGGTAACGGTAATGGATCGGGTTCGTCAGGTTGAAGGAGCAAAGTTAGCGATCGCCACTCAAAAACCCTAATATAAAGTTCTGAGTAAAAGTCTGCGATCGCCTGCTTTTACTGTTTGAGTAAAATTCTTAAATAAGTTCAACAGGCTCTAGATGAATTTACAGGCGATCGTTGCAATCTCTAGAGCTTTACTGGTTATTATTAGTATCGCTTGGGCGTGACTTCGCCAAACTTAATCAAAAGAGCGATCGCAATACTCACAGCTAAAATTAATGTCATACTCAAGGCTGAACCAAATCCCCAATTTTGTGTAACACCAAGAAATTGATTATAAACTAATCGTGCTGCTGTCATACTAGAAGCACCACCGAGTAATTCTGGGTCAATAAAATCCCCTAAACCTGTAATTAGAACCAGCATTGAACCAGCAGTAATTCCTGGCAAAACTTTGGGTACGGTCACTTTCCAAAAAACTTGTGTGGGATTTGCACCTAAATCAGCTGCTGCTTCTAGCAATCGCTTGTCTAACTTTTCTAGAGAAGCATATAAAATGACAACCATATAAGGTAACAAGCCATAGCTCATACCAATTAATACGGCTGGAGTCCGGTTAAGTAATTCTAAAGCAGGCAAACCTAAACTAGTTAACCAACTGTTCAATAAACCAGTAGGACGAAGAATCGTAATCCAAGCATAAGAGCGGAGTAACGAGGAAGTCCACAGAGGTAGTACAAAACCTAAGAGTAGCAAATTTTGCCAGCGCTTTGGTGCTATTTGGGCAATCCAATAGGCAACAGGAAAACCCAAAATTAAGCAAATAACAGTTGTACTAATTGCTAGCCAAAGCGATCGCCAAATTAATTGCAGGTAAAGTGGATCGAGTATCCGAATATAGTTATGCAATCCACTGGGATTTACTACATCCCCCGGTCTAATATTTGGTACCAAACTCAACTCAAAAATGATCAGTGTTGGTAGTACTAGTAAAAGTAACAACCAAATTCCAGATGGCGCAAGTAATACCAAGGGTTGGAGATAGCCTAACCATGGGCGATATGATTTTTCTACTTTGGCAATATCGCTTGGTAAATCTAGTTGATAAGAACGATTTTTTGTTGACACAAGCCTAAATTTTTAATTTTTAATTTCATTTAGCTGCTAGTTAATTGAGTCCAGTAACGTTCATAAACGTCTTCAAATTCACCTAAAGGAGTAATACGTTCGCATTTTTCTAAGAGCGAAACTGGGGGAAATAAATTGACATCATTCTTAATTTTATTTGGTAATTGTTCAAATCCTGCACTATTGGGTGTAGAAACGCTAATACTTTGGCTAATTATAGTTGCTATTTCTGGTTGCAAAATAAAGTTAATCCAGGCATATGCTCCATCTACATTGGGAGCGGTTTTAGGAATCACAATAGTGTCTGTCCATAATGAAGAACCACTACGAGGAATTACATACTTGAGTGTGGGGTTTTCCTGCCTAACTCGCACAGCATCTGCCGAGTAACACATTGCCAATAGCAAATCTCCTGCTATAAGTTGATTTTGCCAAGCGTCGGTGTCAAAGGCTGCAATCGTCGGCTTGAGTACTGTTAACTTTTCATAAGCTTGTTTCACTTCATTTTCATCTTTTGAATTATACGAGTAACCTAGCATCCGTAACACAGCACCCATTACCTCGCGCACATCATTGAGCAATGTTATCCGCTTATTGAGTAGTTTCTGATTTTGCCAAAGATAATCCCAATCTTCTGGTGTATCTTTGAGGATTTCAGAATTGTAAAGAAAACCAGTTGTTCCCCAATTGAAGGGTATACTATAGCGGTTTTTAGGGTCATAACCGGGATTTTGAAACTGGGGAAATAAATTATCTAGGCCAACTAAGCGATCGTGATTTATTTCTGCTAGTAAACCTTTGTCTACCATCTTCTGCACCATATAGTCAGAAGGATATATCAGGCTATAACTACCCCCACCTCCAGCTAACAGTTTAGCTAGCATGACTTCGTTAGAATCGTAAGTATCCACAAGCACTTTCATGCCAGTCTGAGCGCTAAAGGTTTGCAATAATTTTTTGTCGGAATATTGCGTCCAGTTATAAATATATAGTTGGTCACTGCGACCAGAGTTAGTGGCATTTGCCCTCACATCAGCAAGCCTCCAGCCACAACCAGCCAAAGACAAACTAGAAATTGCTGTCAATCTTTGTAAAAATTGCCGTCTTTTACTCATTAGTTAATAGTCACTAGATTTTGAATTTTAGATTTTAGATTGTCCCTACTGATAAATCCACTTGCTTGGAAAATGAAATTATACCAATTTGGGATTTAGGCATGATTGTAATCTGTTTAATCAAGCTTAAGTTATAAAAATTAACAATTTAATTATTTGACTGGCCAGAATTTTGACAGCGAACTAGTGCAGTTCCGTAACCAATATGCGATCGCGTGTAAAAATTTCGATTGCTGACAACGGCATTAGCATGAGTGCAGCAGTGCAGCAAAAGATATTTGACCACTTATTTACTACTAAAACCGTTGGTAAAGGTACGGGGTTAGGATTGGCGATCGCTCGGCAAATTGTCGAAGAAACCTACAGTGGTAAATTGAGTTTTAACTCTGTTCTGGGTGAGGGAACAGAATTTTTTATTGAGATTCCGGTGTAAATTATTGCTCTTGTTTATAAATAACTTGATAATATTTGGGAACACTAAATCTGAAAATCTCACGGATTTGGCAGTATGGTTAGTACTCTAATCAATATTCCTGGATATCATGTCAGTGAAGAACTCTACAATGGTTCTAGAACCCTGGTTTATCGAGGTTATCGAGAGACTGACCAAAAACCTGTAGTGATTAAACTGCTAAAAAATCTTTATCCCAGTTTCAGTGAACTGGTGCAGTTTCGCAATCAGTACACTATTGCCAAAAATCTCAACTCACCCCTAATCATCCAAACCTACAGCCTGGAACCGTACCAAAATGGCTATGCCTTGGTGATGGAAGACTTCGGAGGGATTTCCTTGAATGAATATTTTGCTTCTGTAGATACACGATATATCGCGTATCTACAAGAGTTTTTACAGATTGCGATCGCCCTGTGCGATGCCTTAGATATACTCTATCGCGATCGCATTATTCATAAAGATATTAAACCCAGCAATATTTTAATTAATCCACAAACAAAACAAGTCAAATTAATTGACTTTAGTATCGCATCTCTACTACCACGGGAAACTCAAACCCTAATTAGTCCCAATGTATTAGAAGGGACACTTGCTTATATTTCCCCAGAACAAACCGGAAGAATGAATCGGGTAATTGACTACCGTACTGACTTTTATTCTTTAGGTGTGACTTTTTACGAATTACTCACGGAAGAATTACCTTTTCAATCAAATGATGCGATGGAGTTGGTGCATTGTCATATTGCAAAACTTCCACCAAATATGAACAAACCTCACCCCAACCTTCTCCTTAGTAAGGAGAAAGTAGCGAAGGCGGGTGAGGTTTCTTTTCGTATTCCCTCAGTTCTCTGTGACATCGTGATGAAATTGATGGCGAAAAATGCTGAAGACCGCTATCAGAGTGCATTGGGGTTGAAGTTTGATTTAGAAAATTGTTTAGATCAGCTAAAAGAAACTGGTCAAATTGAACACTTTGAAATTGCGCGACGGGATGTGTGCGATCGCTTTATTATTCCCGAAAAACTCTATGGACGAGAAACAGAAATAGAAGCCATACTCCAAGCATTTGAGCGAGTTGCTAACCCCCCTATTGAGGGACTAAGGGGGGTCGAAATGATTCTGGTAGCTGGTTTTTCTGGTATTGGAAAAACAGCAGTTGTCAACGAAGTTCATAAATCGATTGTGCGGCAACGCGGTTATTTTATTAAAGGGAAATACGATCAATTTCAAAAGAATATTCCCTTGTCGGCATTTGTACAAGCATTCCGGGATTTAATGGGGCAATTGCTTACAGAAAGCGATGCACAAATCCAGCAATGGAAAAGTAATATATTAGAAGCTGTCGGGGAAAATGGACAGGTAATTATTGAAGTCATCCCCGAATTATCAAGAATTATTGGTCAACAACCACCTGCTCCAGAATTATCAGGAACTGCGGCACAAAATAGATTTAATTTATTGTTCCAAAAGTTTACCCAAGTCTTTACTAGTACTGAACATCCATTAGTGATGTTTTTAGATGATTTACAATGGGCAGATTCGGCATCGCTGAAGTTAATGCAGCTACTCATGGCTGATACAAGGCATCTTTTGTTAATTGGTGCATATCGTGATAACGAAGTCAACCCAGCACATCCATTGATGTTGACTTTGAGTGAAATCGAAAAAACACAAGCAACGATTAATACAATTACTTTAGCACCACTGAGTCAAAGACAAGTGAATCAGTTCGTTGCTGAGACACTTAAATGTACAGAAGATTTGGCATTGCCTCTTTCTCGATTGATATTTTGTAATACTCAGGGGAATCCGTTTTTTGCCACACAGTTTCTCAAAGCATTACATCAAGATAGGCTGATTCAATTCACCCCCTCACCCTCCCCTTCCCAAGGCAGAGCTAGGGGGGGGTGGCAATATGACATTGCACAAGTGAATCTGCAAGTAGTTACAGATGATGTTGTCGCCTTTATGGCATTTAAACTACAAAGACTGCCTCAATCTACTCAAGATATATTGCAGTTAGCTGCTTGTATTGGTAATCAGTTTGATTTAGCAACTTTGGCAATTGTTTCGGAAAAATCGGAAATTGAAACGGCTGCTGATTTGTGGAAAACCTTACAAGAAGGGTTAATTTTACCAATTAGTGATGTTTATAAATTTTATCAAGGAGAAGATGATATTAAATTGGCACTGGAAAATGAGAATACCAATAAACAATTAGCCAAATATAAATTTTTACACGATCGCGTTCAGCAAGCCGCTTATTCCCTGATTCCCGACCGCCAAAAAATAGTAACTCATCTGAAGATTGGACAGTTACTCCGACACAATTTATCTCAGATAGAGCTTGAGGAAAAACTATTTGATGTTGTCGGGCATTTAAATCTAGGACAAGAGTTAATCACTCAACCGAGTGAACGAGAAACATTAGCTCAACTGAACTTAAAAGCCGGAGCTAAAGCTAGAAATTCTACAGCCTACGCAGCAGCAAGGGTTTATCTCCAAACAGGGATTGAGCTACTACAGACAAACTGCTGGCAACACCCGTATGAATTGACCCTGAACCTCTATGTTACGGCTACCGAAATTGCCTATTTGAATGGTGACTTTGATGGCATGGAGCAAATGGCAGCCCTAGTGTTGCAAGAGGCGCAGACGATTTTAGACAAAGTGAAAATTTACGAAATTCAAATCGCTGCCCAGACAGCCCGTGGTCAGATGTTGGAGGCAATTGCCATTGCAACAGATGCACTCTTACAATTGGGGGTTGAATTTCCCACCGAACCTGACGAAGCCCAGATTAGCAAAGCACTAAAGAGCGTTACTAGCCAACTCCAGGATAGAGAGATTGAAAAACTGGTTGATTTGCCAGTGATGACCGAACCCACATCAGTGGCAGCTATGCAACTGTTAAAAGTGTTGTTATCACCAGTGTTCATGGGAATGCCAGGTTTAATGCCTCTGCTGAGCTCGACGATGGTGAGTTTATCGCTCCGCTTTGGGAATACACCCACATCGACGGTGGGATATGCGATTCACGGTATGGTGCTGTGTGCCTTTTTAGGAGAAGTCCAAACGGGCTATGGTTTTGGTAAATTGGCACTGAACTTGCTGGAGCGGTTCAATATACGAGAACTTAAGTCTATAGTTTTACATCTGCAGGGATACAGCAGATATCACCAATGAAGAATACTGAGAAACAGGTATCTAATAATACGTAAACTATAAAAAATAATTATCATATTTTGCAGTAGTTCAAAATGTGAAATGATCAAAGTAGTGTGTCGTATATTGGCTCTTGAAATTGACTGTTTCATCTCACCGAATTGCCAAGAAGAGCGAGTCTCCAGAAGAACCGATTTTAACAGACTCAAAAACTCTTGATGAAGTGATTGAGTGTTTAGTAGAAAATTTTTCGAT
>LXQD01000278.1 GCA_003326215.1 Nostoc minutum NIES-26
GTACGCAATGTGCGCTTGTTTTTAGAGCATTTTATTGAGCAGCAAACAAACCAGCCTTTACCAGTCCTGTTAGACCAATTAGCTTCAAATACCGTTTTGACATCAGCTCCACCAGCATTAGACAGGCTTTGTGCCATCTTCAACTTGTCAGCGTTTGAGCGTAATATCCTGCTGCTGTGCGTTGGTATGGAATTAGACAAGTCATTTGAAAAGCTGTGCGCCGATGCTAGTGGTAATTCTAAATACACCTACCCAACTCTAGGTATGGCATTGACTGCCTTACCCGGAGCGCATTTGAGTGTGCTTTCTCAGGAATCTCCTCTACAGCATTGGCAACTCATTGAAATCAACTCCGGGTCGGCATTGACTAAAAGCCCATTGCGAATGGGAGCAACGCGATTTTGTGAGGTCGGGTAAAAAAAGTGCGTTCACGCAGTGTGCCGCAGGTATCGCTAAAAACCAGCTTCAGTATAAAAAAGTATTTATTACGTTTAGCTAGGCATATATACATAAGAAAATTTACAAGACCTAATATATTATCAGGTGCGGGAAAATTTGTAATGGCAAGAATTCAGGTAGGATTTCCGAGTAGCAATAGTTTTGAGATTGAGGATGCCTACCTTCATGGAAAAATGTATACATGCAACTCTAGATTTAAGCAAATCATTGTCAGTCTTTAAAGAT
>LXQD01000279.1 GCA_003326215.1 Nostoc minutum NIES-26
AGGGGAGCAACGCGATTTTCTGAAGTTAGACTTTAAACGAGCGATCGCTAAACACTAATTTCAGTACATTAGTAAAATAGATACTTATTGACCAGCAAAAATCTCAGCAATACTTAGAGAAATTTATTTTGACGGTGGTGTAATTCTATTAAAGGAACAAAAAAGTGTAGGATGCCCTTTGAGTAATAGTTTTGATGTTTAATATCAAAACAGGGAGTTTGCCGTCACTTCATGAATAAAAATATACATTCAAGTTTAGATTTAAGCAAATCACTGGCAAAGTTTCAAGAAAAAGTTACGAAACTTTTAGAAATAAAAAATATTAGCGAATGGTCAGCGCAAACTTTTAAAAATAGAGAAGAAGAAATTAGAAATACGGCATTAACTTTGGCAGGAGAATGTGTAGCAATTTTACTAAATCAACTATCTGACTCCAAAGATGCTTTAGATACGGCAATTGTTCAAACAAAAAATTATGAAAATCAAAAAACAAGAAAACATGGGAGTTATCAAAGGCAGATATTAACAGTTGGGAATGTCAAAGTAACTCTTTCATTACCATATGTAGTTGAACGTAACAATTGCTCATATCAAAAAGGTAAATATTTAAAGTTAGGATTTTGCCCCTTTCTAAAATGGTTAGGGATAGAAGAAGGATTAACACCCCATGTTT
>LXQD01000280.1 GCA_003326215.1 Nostoc minutum NIES-26
CTACTACTGACCAAGGCGATTCTGTCAAAAAGTTTTGCAATGGTTGCGCGTCATGTAAGCCCACCACCTTGGCTATTTCTGGTAAAGTCTTACGTTTGATATCAGATAACATCCCTACGTGTAGATGTTTGAAGTTCTCAAATGTCCTTACTTCTGAAAATAAGTCTCTATACGCATTGCAATACTCATCTACCACTGTGATAGTTGAAGTAGCATTTCTTGAACCCAATTCTACACCCCTGGTAGGTTAATCTCTTAGTAATTAATTATACTCTCATAAGAGTAATAAAAGAGCGTTAAGTGAAAAATGCTTTATTAGCAATACTTACAGGTTTGCTTATCGACTACGTATTGATGTGGTAATGTAAGTATATTTAGTCAGCAAAGAGGAAAAGCAATTGTTAAGCGAATATCATAGAAAAAAGTTACTGCATCACTTTTACTGTCTGGATACCGATCATTCAGGCTTCATTGGGAAAGAAGATGCTGAGATTTTTGCTGAGAGGTTCGCCAATATTCGTAGTGCAACGCTTGGTTCAGATATTCACCAAGATTTGTTGTTTAAGTGGCTTCATGTTTGGGAGAATTTTTGGTCTAAAGCAGATTTGGATGGAGATGGTAAGGTAAGTCCTGAAGAATTTTGTCAGGGCATAGAGACAGCGGTTTCA
>LXQD01000281.1 GCA_003326215.1 Nostoc minutum NIES-26
TGAAACCGCTGTCTCTATGCCCTGACAAAATTCTTCAGGACTTACCTTACCATCTCCATCCAAATCTGCTTTAGACCAAAAATTCTCCCAAACATGAAGCCACTTAAACAACAAATCTTGGTGAATATCTGAACCAAGCGTTGCACTACGAATATTGGCGAACCTCTCAGCAAAAATCTCAGCATCTTCTTTCCCAATGAAGCCTGAATGATCGGTATCCAGACAGTAAAAGTGATGCAGTAACTTTTTTCTATGATATTCGCTTAACAATTGCTTTTCCTCTTTGCTGACTAAATATATTTACATTACCACATCAATACGTAGTCGATAAGCACACCTGTAAGTATTGCTAATAAAGCATTTTTCACTTAAGGTTTGTCAAAAGCTTTTGGACTCATTTCTTACACCATCAACACAAGTTACAGCTACATAAATGGGTAGTTATTAGATTTGTTCAGAATATGATTGAGATGTAAAAAAGTAGCATTTATTTTTTAGAGAAAATTAAAAATCAGCACAAAGACACTTAAGACAGTTAAGACAATTAAGAAAAAGATTTAGAAACTAATTTATTTTTTATCAATTCACTGTCAAATCCTCACCCCACACATTCAAGCCAATCGCACACAACAGACTTACAACCGTCCGCAAACTTCACGCCAACCAT
>LXQD01000282.1 GCA_003326215.1 Nostoc minutum NIES-26
GATGCGTTTGTCTTGAGTCATAAGAATTTCCTCGATACGCTGTGTAATTGAAAAAAGAAAAAAATAAGACAGCCTCTCGCTGCCTTAAGAAAAGTTTGATTAAGAGCGAGAACTTACAGCAGTCCTCTGCCCGGCTACATAATTCATCCACACCCGAATCGCTGCTGTTTCATCAGTACGACTCTTCGTCGCGCTTAATACCTGCTGCTGATAGGAAGCCCAAGCATGATTGGGATTTTCAAGCTTGTCAGCTGCCCAAGCCAAGCACATGGTTTTCACTAGTTCATCAACTTTGTTAACAGGTAATTGACTAGGAAATTTCACATCTTGGAAATGCAACCACTCTTTGACCAAATCAACCGGGTAATCTAACAATGTACGAATCTGTTTGATTCGCGCATCGTGAGGATGAACAACAGGTGTTGTCGGGGTTGAAGAGGGTGGTTCTACAACAAGGCGATCGCGTTCATCTTCTTCTAAATCATATTTAAGACTGCCAGATAATTTTGCTTGAATCTGCTGTATTAACTCTGCCCAATCAGCGTTTACATCCCAATCCCGGCGGATTTTGGTTTTGCTTAGAGCATCATATAATCCGCAAAAGACGACATTCTCCTCGCCAGGAGTAGCAACAATTGTTAGAGGTTTAGAGAAATCTTCTA
>LXQD01000283.1 GCA_003326215.1 Nostoc minutum NIES-26
TTTACCTGCATCTGTACGGACTTCTGACATCAGGTACTCTTTGTACTGCCCGAAATGGCGAGGACGTAATTCGTGATAGTGCAGTTCTGTCCAGCTCAAAAACCGCTTGAGTTCGCGTTCATAAAGCTTGCGACTGTTAGGGGCAAGGTTGTTGCTGCGTAAAAATTCCAGTACCTTTATCCACCGAATATCAGTTGGTGGTCTTCTAGTTTCTCCTCGTTGTGTAATATGTAAAGCTTCATAATCAAGGGAAATTAATTTAATTGGTGGTAAAGAATCTGCGTTATTCATCATTGGTCGGAAGTCGGAGGTCGGAGGTCGAAGGTCGCAGGTCGCAGGTCGCAGGTCGCAAGTCGCAGGTCGCAAGTAATTATCTATATATTTATTCTCTATTCAGAGTTAAATTATTGATTGTCGCTTGTTGCCTCCATTTTTCTGCCGTTGGATTTGCTGCCATTCAATTTCTCTTTAACTGTGCGGGTAGAAGCAATGAGTATTTTCACTATTTCATTGGCTTCTTTAAGCAATTGCTCGAACTTAGGTTTCTCAACAACCTCAGATTCAATTAAAATTTCTAGCCAATACTCAGTTTCACGTGCCTCTTTCAAAGCAATTTCCATTTTGTGCAAGAAGTCTTTATCAGACTGAGCTGAC
>LXQD01000284.1 GCA_003326215.1 Nostoc minutum NIES-26
CTGGCATGGCGCAGGCAACGGCACTCAGCATTACCATCGACAGTTTATATAAGTTAAATACCCAGGCTCTAACTTATGGCTGCATCTTCATTGATGAAGCTTGCCAGTACCTAACGCATCTATTACTCAGCAAAACCTGTAAGGAACATCGCGCCTTAATCCTGGAAACACTACAGTATATTGTCTACAACGCCCCCCTGGTAGTGATTGCCGATGCACACATGGATGATACAACCATTGAGTTTTTCAAAGCGATGCGACCAGAATCCGAGCAACCATACATTATTAAGAATGAGTTCAATAACGGCGATCGCACCATCTATTGGTATGAAGGCCAGGATTCAAGCGCACTGGTTGCTCAAATTTCCGCCGCACTGATGATTGGTCAGAAAGTCATGGTGGTGTCTGACTCAAAGCGTTTCATCAAGAAACTAGAAAAATCCCTGCTTGAAGTCGGAAGTTTGAAGTCGGAAGTCGGAAGTAATGAATCTAGTTCTCACTTGCGACTTCCGACCTCCGACTTCTCTACTTCTATAAGAGTTTGGTCTGTACATTCCGATAACTCTGGCAGTGAGGAGAACGTTGCATTTATCAAAGACATCACCAATGCCGTCAAAAATATAGATATACTTTTGACTTCTCCTAGTCTGG
>LXQD01000285.1 GCA_003326215.1 Nostoc minutum NIES-26
CCATCCCAGAGATGAAAATCTGCGAAGAGTGAACCAAGTTGGACGTAAACAATGGAAACTTGATAGCGGATATCATCGCCGTTCTTTATCTGAAACTGCCATTTTTCGGCTCAAAACCATCTTTGGTGGCAAGTTGAGACGACGCTTTTTTGATAACCAGGCTGTGGAGTTGTTCTTGCAATGTGCTGCCCTGAATCGCATGATCCAGTTAGGTAAACCTGATTCTTATAAAGTCGAAGATTAATTACTATCCTTACTTCGGATTGGTGTGTCTTTTTTTCCTTTCATGCAACAAAGCCTAGAAGAACTGCTTTTCAACGCTGAAGCAGTCGAAAGCTGAGTAGAAACACACTGTTCGTAAAAAACAATGGGTCTTTGAGAAATCGAAAACCACGTTCGGTAGATTGCTGGGCTTTATATTCACGCAAAACATCTTCGTCGCTAAGTTCGTTGACATCAAGAACATTGGTGGCAAGAATAAATCTGCCAGCCCGTTCTCTCTCAATCGTAATTGCGGTTTCTTTGAGTATAATTTCAGCTTGAATCTGGTAACTTAGGGCTGGCTGAGAATCCTTGCGAGGTCTGCCACGTCCCTGATGTTGGGCATGTTCAATAACTTCAAGATTTGCAAGTTGATGAA
>LXQD01000286.1 GCA_003326215.1 Nostoc minutum NIES-26
TTCATCAACTTGCAAATCTTGAAGTTATTGAACATGCCCAACATCAGGGACGTGGCAGACCTCGCAAGGATTCTCAGCCAGCCCTAAGTTACCAGATTCAAGCTGAAATTATACTCAAAGAAACCGCAATTACGATTGAGAGAGAACGGGCTGGCAGATTTATTCTTGCCACCAATGTTCTTGATGTCAACGAACTTAGCGACGAAGATGTTTTGCGTGAATATAAAGCCCAGCAATCTACCGAACGTGGTTTTCGATTTCTCAAAGACCCATTGTTTTTTACGAACAGTGTGTTTCTAAATTCCAGGGAAAGAGTTGCGGCTTTGGCAATGGTTATGGGTTTATGTTTGCTGGTTTACAGCTTGGGTCAGAGAGCATTACGTCAATCCTTAGACCGAGCATCCCAAACAATCCAAAATCAATTAGGTAAGCCAACTTCCACTCCTACTCTGCGTTGGGTGTTTCAATGTTTCATGTCAATTCATCTATTGACGCTACCTTCGGCTATGCCCTCCGGGCTTATCGCCTCCTTGAAACAGATTTCCAACCTCACCGAGGAACGATGTTGGATTCTACAGTTTTTTGGTGCTCCCTGCCGCAAATATTATCTTCTTTGCTAATGAACCTGCGGAATGTGGG
>LXQD01000287.1 GCA_003326215.1 Nostoc minutum NIES-26
AAACCTGGCACAGAGCTATTGTGGCGGGAGGCAACCCTCCAACTATCGTGGCCGCAGCAGCGTTTCACCTCTGAGTTCGGGAAGGTATCAGCGTGGTTCCACCGCGCAATCAGCACCAGGAAAACTTGTTGGGTACAAAACCCTGAAGACTGCAAGTAACGCGAAATATTGACCAATTGTTGTGAGGTCAAGCCCTCGGTCTGTTAGCACGGCTCGGCTACGCACATTACTGCACTTCCACCTACCGCCTATAAACGGGTGTTCTGCCCGTGACCTTACCTACTTACGTAGTGAGAGCACTCATCTTGAGGTGGGCTTCCCACTTAGATGCTTTCAGCGGTTATCCGCTCCGCACTTGGCTACCCAGCGTCTACTGTTGGTACAATAACTGGTACACCAGCGGTGCGTCCTTCCCGGTCCTCTCGTACTAAGGAAGGCTCCTCTCAATGCTCTTACGCCTGCACCGGATATGGACCGAACTGTCTCACGACGTTCTGAACCCAGCTCACGTACCGCTTTAATGGGCGAACAGCCCAACCCTTGGGACGTACTTCCGCCCCAGGTTGCGATGAGCCGACATCGAGGTGCCAAACCTCCCCGTCGATGTGGACTCTTGGGGGAGATCAGCCTGTTATCCCTAGAGTAACTTTTATCCGTTGAGCGACGGCCATTCCACTCTGCGCCGTCGGATCACTAAGGCCTACTTTCGTACCTGCTCGACTTGTCGGTCTTGCAGTCAAGCTCTCTTATTGCCTTTACACTCGCCGCACGGTTTCCAAGCGTGCTGAGAGAACCTTTGCGCGCCTCCGTTACCTTTTAGGAGGCGACCGCCCCAGTCAAACTGCCCACCTGAAACTGTTCCTCTACCGGGTAACGGTAGTAGGTTAGAATTCTAGCTTCGCCAGAGTGGTATCTCACCGTTGGCTCCATATTCCCCACAAGGAATACTTCAACGCCTCCCACCTATCCTGCGCAAGCGAAGCCCGAACACAATTCCAGGCTACAGTAAAGCTTCATAGGGTCTTTCTGTCCAGGTGCAGGCAGTCCGTATCTTCACAGACATTCCTATTTCGCCGAGTCTCTCTCTGAGACACCATCCAGATCGTTACGCCTTTCGTGCGGGTCGGAACTTACCCGACAAGGAATTTCGCTACCTTAGGACCGTTATAGTTACGGCCGCCGTTCACCGGGGCTTCGGTCGCCAGCTTCATGTTTCCACTGACCGACTTCCTTAACCTTCCGGCACTGGGCAGGCGTCAGCCCCCATACCTCCTCTTTCGAGTTTGCGGAGACCTGTGTTTTTGGTAAACAGTCGCCTGGATCTCTTCACTGCGACCCACTCTCGTGGGCACCCCTTCTTCCGAAGTTACGGGGCCATTTTGCCGAGTTCCTTAGAGAGAGTTATCTCGCGCCCCTTGGTATTCTCAACCTCCCTACCTGTGTCGGTTTCGGGTACGGGTACGATATGTTCATCACATTACTAGCTTTTCTTGGCACTATCCTTCACTAAGCGGAGTTCGTAAACTCCTCCCAAACCAATTAGGGTATAGCTATCTTTCATGCGTCCCTAGCAATGCTCCCATATCATAGTCAGGGATTGTTGACCCTGTGTCCATCGACTACGCCATTCGACCTCGCCTTAGGACCCGACTAACCCTCCGAGGACGAACCTGGCGGAGGAACCCTTAGGGTTTCGGGGCATTGGATTCTCACCAATGTTTGCGCTACTCAAGCCGACATTCTCACTTCCGTTTCGTCCACAGCTGCTTGCCGCTACTGCTTCTACCTACGACGGAACGCTCCCCTACCGATTAATTAATTAATCCCACAGCTTCGGTACATTGCTTAGCCCCGTTCATTTTCGGCGCAGGAGCGCTTGACTAGTGAGCTATTACGCACTCTTTCAAGGGTGGCTGCTTCTAGGCAAACCTCCTAGTTGTCTGTGCACTCCCACCTCCTTTATCACTTAGCAATGATTTGGGGACCTTAGCTGGTGGTCTGGGCTGTTTCCCTCTTGACGATGAAGCTTATCCCCCACCGTCTCACTGGCAACGTGTGCTCTGGGTATTCTGAGTTTGTCTCGATTTGGTACCGGTCTCCCAGCCCGCACCGAAACAGTGCTTTACCCCCCAGATATAATCGTTACCGCTGCGCCTCAACACATTTCGGGGAGAACCAGCTAGCTCCTGGTTCGATTGGCATTTCACCCCTAACCACAGCTCATCCGCCGATTTTTCAACATCGGTCGGTTCGGACCTCCACTTGGTGTTACCCAAGCTTCATCCTGGCCATGGTTAGATCACCAGGGTTCGGGTCTATAAACACTGATTAACGCCCTTTTCAGACTCGCTTTCGCTTTGGCTCCGGCATTCTCGCCTTAACCTACCAGTGCCTATAAGTCGCCGGCTCATTCTTCAACAGGCACGCGGTCAGACGTTGAATCGTCCTCCCACTGCTTGTAAGCTTACGGTTTCATGTTCTATTTCACTCCCCTTCCGGGGTTCTTTTCACCTTTCCCTCGCGGTACTGGTTCACTATCGGTCACACAGTAGTATTTAGCCTTACGAGATGGTCCTCGCTGATTCACATGGGATTCCTCGTGCCCCATGCTACTCGGGATACAGCTACTATCCTTAAGTTTTCGACTACAGGACTTTCACCTTCTCTGGTGCAGTATTTAGCTGCTTCGTCTAACCGCTAGATTCGATCTCGCTGTCCCACAACCCCAAGAAGTAAACCTCTTGGTTTAGGCTTTTCCCCGTTCGCTCACCACTACTTAGGGAATCTCTTTTGATTTCTCTTCCTCCAGCTACTAAGATGTTTCAGTTCGCTGGGTTGGCTCTTTCCTGCCTATATATTCAGCAGGTAGTACATAGGGTTGCCCCATTCGGAAATCTCCGGCTCAATGTCTGCTTCCAACTCCCCGGAGCATATCGTCGGTAACCACGTCCTTCGTCGCCTCTGTGTGCCTAGGTATCCACCGTAAGCCCTTATTAGCTTGACCACATTACATTGGTGTTCACCTGCAAACACAATCATTACTTGAATGTCTGTGTCTGCCTGCTATTTTCGCGTTACTATGCAGTTTTCAAGGTTCTGGCTGGAAATAACCCAGCAGTCTGACATCTATACTGTGCATGTCATGTTGCTGAATTTTATCCTGTCTATTCTTAGCTTGCACTACAGGTGGAGGTTAGCGGACTCGAACCGCTGACATCCTGCTTGCAAAGCAGGCGCTCTACCAACTGAGCTAAACCCCCGCTCAAGAATTAAAAATTCCGAATTGAAAATTAAAAATGAACAAGATTCCATTTTTAATTTTACATTTTTCATTTTTAATTGTTTCAGGTGGGCCATCCTGGACTCGAACCAGGGACCTCACCCTTATCAGGGGTGCGCTCTAACCACCTGAGCTAATAGCCCAAATCGAACCAATCATAGTTTGAAAGCTCTTCACAAATAGTTGCGACCGACCTAGGAATGACCATCTCAATATCTATTTACTGTTTGCTTTCGATATTTGAGTGGATTTGGTCTCCCTAAAAAGGAGGTGATCCAGCCACACCTTCCGGTACGGCTACCTTGTTACGACTTCACCCCAGTCACCAGCACTGCCTTAGGCATCCTCCTCTCCGAAAAGTTGGAGTAATGACTTCGGGCGTTGCCAGCTTCCATGGTGTGACGGGCGGTGTGTACAAGGCCCGGGAACGAATTCACTGCAGTATGCTGACCTGCAATTACTAGCGATTCCTCCTTCACGCAGGCGAGTTGCAGCCTGCGATCTGAACTGAGCTCCGGTTTACGGGATTTGCTTGCTATCGCTAGCTCGCTGCCCTCTGTCCGGAGCATTGTAGTACGTGTGTAGCCCAAGACGTAAGGGGCATGCTGACTTGACGTCATCCCCACCTTCCTCCGGTTTGTCACCGGCAGTCTCTCTAGAGTGCCCAACTTAATGCTGGCAACTAAAAACGAGGGTTGCGCTCGTTGCGGGACTTAACCCAACATCTCACGACACGAGCTGACGACAGCCATGCACCACCTGTGTTCGCGCTCCCGAAGGCACCCTCTGCTTTCACAAAGGTTCGCGACATGTCAAGTCTTGGTAAGGTTCTTCGCGTTGCATCGAATTAAACCACATACTCCACCGCTTGTGCGGGCCCCCGTCAATTCCTTTGAGTTTCACACTTGCGTGCGTACTCCCCAGGCGGGATACTTAACGCGTTAGCTACGGCACGGCTCGGGTCGATACAAGCCACGCCTAGTATCCATCGTTTACGGCTAGGACTACTGGGGTATCTAATCCCATTCGCTCCCCTAGCTTTCGTCCCTCAGTGTCAGTTGCGGCCTAGCAGAGCGCTTTCGCCACCGGTGTTCTTCCTGATATCTACGCATTTCACCGCTACACCAGGAATTCCCTCTGCCCCGAACGCACTCTAGCTATGTAGTTTCCACTGCTTTTATGAGGTTGAGCCTCACTCTTTAACAGCAGACTTACATTGCCACCTGCGGACGCTTTACGCCCAATCATTCCGGATAACGCTTGCATCCTCCGTATTACCGCGGCTGCTGGCACGGAGTTAGCCGATGCTGATTCCTCAGGTACCGTCATTGTGTTCTTCCCTGAGAAAAGAGGTTTACAACCCAAGAGCCTTCCTCCCTCACGCGGTATTGCTCCGTCAGGCTTTCGCCCATTGCGGAAAATTCCCCACTGCTGCCTCCCGTAGGAGTCTGGGCCGTGTCTCAGTCCCAGTGTGGCTGATCATCCTCTCAGACCAGCTACTGATCGTCGCCTAGGTAGGCTCTTACCCCACCTACTAGCTAATCAGACGCGAGCTCATCTTCAGGCAGCAAGCCTTTTACCTTCCGGCACATCCGGTATTAGCCACCGTTTCCAGTGGTTGTCCCCGACCTGAAGCTAGATTCTCACGCGTTACTCACCCGTCCGCCACTGTGTCCGAAGACACCGTTCGACTTGCATGTGTTAAGCATACCGCCAGCGTTCATCCTGAGCCAGGATCAAACTCTCCATTTTGAAGTGTTTGCTTTAATAGCTCTTTATTTGGCTGAATATTTATCCACCTCAGCCTGGTGCTTTAATTTACTTGACGCAGGCTACTTGTGGTATAATGGCTTTCAAACTATAATATTTTCATGGTTCGGTCGCCTCTCGAGCGCCGCTCTTTCGCGTCCGTCTCTTGGGCACTTATCCAATATAGCTAACCTAACCTTCAGTGTCAACTCTTTTTCCAATTTTCTTGCACAGCAAAGGTTTTCGGCTACAGTGTTCCTTGATGTTTTACAGGAAACTATAAAAGTAGTGAGTAATTCTGCTGTTTTGCCGCCTTCGTTGGTTTTAGATCCGTTTTTGCATGGCTGGTTGTTGGAGGATATTGGAAGGGGCGATCGCACAACAAATAGTCTACTAGCACCAGATACCACGCTAGGAACTGCCAAGTGGATAGCAAAAGCACCAGGCATAGTTGCTGGCCTACCAGTTGCAGCCAGAGTGTTTCAGCTTTTGAATGAAAAAGTCAGCTTTGTGACTGTTGTCGCTGAAGGTAGAAGGTGTGAGTCAGGACAGGTAGTAGCAGAAATTCAAGGTTCGCTGGATGCCTTGCTGATGGGGGAACGGGTTGCTCTCAACTTAGCTATGCATTTGAGTGGCATTGCAACCTTAACTAGTAAATATGTAGAGCAAATTGCTGATTTATCTGCTAATTTGGTAGATACGCGTAAAACTACGCCAGGACTAAGACTTTTGGAAAAGTACGCGACTGCTTTGGGAGGCGCAATTAATCACCGTATGGGGCTAGATGATGCAGTGATGATTAAGGACAATCATATTGCTGCGGCTGGCGGAATTGAAAAAGCTATTACTCGCATTCGTTCTCAAATTCCTTACCCTCTGACGATAGAGGTAGAAACGGAAAGTTTAGAACAGGTGAAAGAAGCTTTACAGCACAAAGTCGACATTATTATGTTGGATAATATGCCTTTGGATATGATGCGGGAGGCAGTGCAGTTGATTCATCAGCAGGATAGCCGCATAAAAATTGAAGCATCTGGGAATGTGACTTTGGAGACTATTCGTGCTGTCGCACAAACAGGTATCGATTATATTTCGAGTAGTGCCCCGATTACTCAATCAAAGTGGTTGGATTTGAGTATGCGAATTTTACCTTAATTAATGTGACTGATTATTCCACTGTGTAGCTACCTTTTGAGTTAAAAGTTGAGTTAGGAGTGAAAATTGTCTCCCTTGTCTGGCTTATTCCCCAACTTTCCTGCACTAGTGTGATGAGACAAACCTGAGTCCAACTACGCCTGCCACAAGTAAGCTAGTACAAGCTAAGCGCCCCCAGGAAGCAGGTTCTCGAAACAGAACTATACCTAGCACAGCGGTACCAACGGCACTTATACTAGTCCAGATAGCGTAGGCAGTTCCCACTGGCAGTGTGCGGAGTGCCATTGACAAGAAGGCAAGACTTAATATCATACAAGCAACTGTACTAATAGTTGCATCTAACTTAGTAAATCCTTGTGTATACTTAAGACCGATCGCCCATCCAATCTCAAGCAACCCAGCAATTACAAGATAGCCCCATGCCATCTTTTTTTCCCTACAAATTGTAAAATTTGACGCTGTTACTTTGGCTGCCAAAAATTGCACATTTACTCAAGTATACTGATGACTGTCAATAGTCAACCACCAATTATTAACAGGCTTTCAATATTGTGTTGATTTCAAGCATTGTTGGAAAAACTAAGGCTGTTAACTTGGTGTCTTTGATACAGAATTGCAACCAAATTAGTTAGCAAACAAGTGATTGCCAGACACAGCAGGATATAGGTGGGAGCCATTACTACACCCACAATGAACCAAGTATATACATGCAATACCATCACGAAAGCAAAAATGCTAGCCATTCCAGCAGCCTGGCACACTTGAGTTGTTGGACGACCCAGTCCTATCAGGATGATTGTCAACAATGTGGCAAGTAGGATGGCTGGCACAAGAAATGCACATATACTGATGCAATGTGTGCGGGAGAACTCAGCTAAAGTGTTGAAATTGAGCATCAATTTGTTGGGGTAATGTTTAGCTATATAAAATAACAAATTAAATATATTTTTATTTATCTAAATTAACCTTAGCATATACTTAAAGTAACTACTTTTAGAATGTCACAAAAGTTTAATTAGTTAATTTACTACTTAATACTATTGATAATTAATCTTAAACAATCGAAAGGGTTAAAGTGGGTACTACCCACCTTAGCTAAATGAACCCAACAAAATCAGCGTATCGATGACATGTATTACACTATATATCAGCTACGATATTTACTGCGAAAACTGCTACATTTTTGATTTCAAAACCATCAGAATCATCAATTTTAATGGGTAAATCTTCAACATAAGTAACTGTACTAAGTTTTGCACTGGCTGTCGGCGTTTGAACAAAGACTACGAGCTCTTGCCTCAAACCTCGGAGATGTTTATCTACCTTGCCATGATTCGTATTATGGTAAGGCGTTTGGCATAAAATCTAACCTCTCATCACTTTTCAAACATCGTCTTAGCTCGACTTTATCCAAAATTAAGAACTTATTCTCCTTATAGGGCAAAAACTCTAGCTTTTTGGCAAAAACTTTTTACATGTCACTGATTCACAGTGAAATCGAAAAAGTAAAACTACCACCACATATAGGTTTCAGCAAAGCGCGATCGCGTTGCTAGAAAATAGATAAAGTCGAGCTTAGCTTCTAAAGGAATAGTGACAACAAAAGAAATAGAAAGAATGTTAAAAGACACATCCGAAGCTATCCGTGATTCAAAACCTGCGGAATTAAAAAGGCTTGGAATAGATGAAATAGCTCTATTAAAAGGAAAAGGTAATTACTGTACAATATTAATAGATTTAGACACATCTAAACTAATTGCCCTGTTAAGCGATCGCCGACAAGAAGTAGTGAAGAAAATCCTGATAGAATGGGGGACTGAGATTTTTGTTGTTGAGGGTATCAATAACAAACTTAAGTTAATTAAATGCTCGGTTTATGGGTTTAGAAACTTTGAAAACTTCTGAATTAGATGCTTATTAAATTGGCATTTTAATTGTTAGTTTTGCATAACAAGTACTGAAGAACTAAATATTTAGATGTCAGTGTTTTGAACAACATGATTAATGCGATGATAATTATCCATAGCAATCCGATTTGATGCCTGAATCACTCGTAAGTCAGAGAACGGGGAATGCGTAAGTCCTATTTATGATGAACGTTAGTAGTCAGTGATTATTAGCTTTAAACAACTGACTACTGGTCTTTATGGGTAACGCTTCTTCTCTGGGAGACGCTAACGGCAGTTAATTCAACTTTGGAAACTAAAAAGCAATCCACTGCCTGACAACTGACTAATTACACTTCCGCAGGATGCTGTTCTTGTTGTCTTTCTATAAAGGCCTGGACACGGGCGCGGTAGTTTCTGGAAGTTTCATCTGCCCAATCGCGATCGTTACTGTTTGCGTATAAATGTACTAATGGTTCGCTAGCATCTGGTAAAACTAATAGCCAACTGTCATCGTAGGGTTGACAAATTTTCACGCCATCGATCAGTTCCAGGTTTTGGGCTGGGTGAGTTTCGACCAAGTAACGCATCAGCGCCCCTTTAGCTGTCCAAGGGCAGCGGATTGTATGAGTTTTGTGAATTACACGGGGCAATTCTGAGCGGACAGTCGCTAGCGATCGCTCTTGGATAGTCAACATCTCAATCAGCTTGGCAATGCAGAACATGGAATCAAATCCTGGATGCAGTTGTGGGAAAATAAAACCAGTCTCTCCACTACCTCCTAAGACCACATTTGAATTTTTCTGACACGCCTCCATCAAAGCTGTAGGATTAGCTTTTGTGCGAATTACTCTGCCATCGTGGCGGCGGGCGACTTGTTCCACGGCACTGGAAGCATGAACTGGCACTACTACCGTGCCTCTGGGGTTAGAGGTTAAAATTGTGTCTACCATCAAGGCTGTTAAAGTTTCCCCCCGAATCGGGAAGCCTGATTCATCAACTAAAATTAGCTGTTCTCCGTTAGCCGATACTTGAACGCCAAAGTTAGCTTTCAACGCTTCAACCACATGACCCAACTGAGTCAGCAGTCCTTCGCGGTCAGTTACTGACATCGCCGTTTTGTTCACACTGGCATTCAGCACTACCGCATCAGCACCAAAATTATCTAACATTTGCGGCAAAACAGCCCCAGATACAGCATAAACATAGTCAATTACCACTTTTGCCCGACTGTTGCGGAGGGTTTCAACGTGTAACAGCTTCTCAAAGGCAGTACAGTAACGGTCAATCACTTGGCTGGGGTAAGCTACATCACCAATTTCCTGTATTAGCGCTCGTCGCATATCTTCTTTAAAGTAAGCCCCCTCAATTTTCTTTTCCAGGGCTTTGGTGATATTAATACCTTTAGCATCCATGAATTCAATCAGGATGTAATCAGGACGGTCTGGGTGTACCCGCACATGAATACCGCCAGCTACAGACATTGTTGGTATGACTGTACGGGCGATGGGGATGGCTGTAGCATCAAGGTTTTGAATATCAATACCTACTGACATCAAACCCGCAATGAGCGATCGCGTCACCATGCGAGAGATATTGCGTTGGTCGCGGGAAACCGTTACCTTAGAACCGGGTTTTAAGGTAGAACCATAAGCGGCTCCCAATTTCACGGCAAATTCTGGGGTAATGTCAATATTTGCTAATCCTTGCACGCCACGTTGCCCAAATAAATTCCGTTGGGCAGTGTTACCCCAAATCAAGTTAATGTTTAAGATTGCGCCTGACTCAATCTTTTTACTCGGCCAAACACGTACACTGGGGCTAATTTGAGCTTCTTCTCCCACCGTGGACAGTGAACCGACTACAGATGCTTCTAAAACATGAGCGCGGCGGTCTACACGGGTACCACGGGCAATCACACAGGCGCTCAGATGTGCTTCGTCTCCAACGATCGCCCCATTCCAGACAATCGGACGCTTGAGATTAGCATCAGCGCCAATGGTGACATTATCCCCAATTACGGTTCCACCTTCAATCTGTACCCTTGCGCCAATGCGGCAATTATCACCAATCACTGCTGGGCTTTCAACAGTAGCCGTAGGGTCAATAAAAGTATTTTGACCGACCCACAATCCATTAGAAACTTCTCTATAAGCAAAATCAAGTTTTACCTTACGATCCAAAGCATCATATTGAGCTTCACGATAGGCATCTAAGTGACCGACATCACACCAATAACCTTGAGCAATGTAACCGCACATTGGCTCACCCTTGGCTAATAGTAAGGGAAATAAGTCTTTTGAAAAGTCGGATTCAGTGTTATCTGGGAGATATTCTAAAACTTCTGGTTCGAGAATATAAGTACCAGTGTTGACGGTATCAGAAAAAATTTCACTTGTAGAAGGTTTTTCTAAAAAGCGGCTAATACGTGATTCTTCATCGGTAATTACTACCCCAAATTCAATCGGGTTGGGAACTCTGGTTAAAATCAAAGTAGCTTTGGACTTCTTTTGTTTGTGAAATGCGATCGCTGCGCTCAGGTCAAAATCTGTGATACTATCGCCGCTAATTACTAAAAAAGTTTCATCTAGGAGTTCGGCAATATTTTTCACGCAGCCTGCCGTACCAAGAGGCTGGTCTTCTTCAACAGCGTAAGTCATTTGTACGCCAAAATCGCTGCCATCTTGAAAATAGTCTCGCAAGACATCAGGTAAATAATGCAATGTGGCAATAACTTCTGTGATTTGATGTCTTTTGAGAAGATTGATAATGTGTTCGGCAATTGGTCTATTTAAGATGGGCACCATCGGTTTGGGTAAATCGCAAGTTAACGGGCGAAGCCGCGTTCCCGAACCGCCTGCCATCAGTACTGCACGCATAAATCCTCCTTAGCTATTCGCAGCATTTGCTACTTCCAGACCCGCGATCGTATATTGTGTGTTTCTCTGTTTAGTCTCCTACGGATGTTGATATTTGAGGAACTTCCGCAAGAGACATCTGCTAAGAAACAAGCATATTTACTCAACACAATAACTTGTTTGTCCAGAGACAATCTATAAAGGGAACTGTCCATAAGTAAAAATTGTTGCCAATGCTGAAGGTTACTTACGATAGCTCCCAGAAACAATTAGAGACAAAGAGGGAAAAGTAATATGGAGAACAATCTTTTTGCCTTTTATCTTTTAATTTGTCTTTCTTGTGCTTATGTTCTATTTTGGCAATAGGTATTCTCTTGGTTAACTGGTAATTAGCTACGATGCAAGAAGCTATTTTAGACTGGAGTATGAGACTGTATCATCTAGTAACTCAGATGTCCAGGACTGAGTAGCTCAAGCATATATTCTCAGTGTAGGGTAGGAATACTTCACTTAAATTCTGTTCTGTCAGTTGCTAATGGAGTTGATGGCAATGGGTAACTTTCTTGTTTTTGCCTTAATAGTAGTTTATGTAGGTGGTGTTTGGAAGTTTTGGTCTGGGTTTGAGCGGACTAACTTTTCTCGGTCTTTGTCCAATCGCATTGGTTTATCTTTGCTGTGGCCCGCTTTGTTTGTTACAAATCAATCCTATCGTCGCAACTTTAGAAAGGCGTTAAAGGGTTAGAAGTTACTATTAAGTTTAAAGTCATCATATCCTTGCCTAATATTAAGCCTGCTACAAAGCAGGCTTAATATTATTTAACGTAGCTGAGGAATCTTGCTGCTAGTTATCCTTGGCAGGACTAAGCAAGTTACACATTGAATCCATAATTGATAATTCGTAATAAAAGGTTGATTCCGAACTATCAATTACAAATTATCTTCTTCTGTTGCGAAGGATATGGATGGCTGCACCTCCGACTGCGCCACTGGCACCTTTTTTCAAGGTATTCCTACAACCGCCAGTAAACGTGCCTGCCAATACGTTAGCTCCTGCACCGACTCCAATATCTTGAGCTAAGTTACGGTCTCTGCGATTTCTTCTTAGACCATTAGCACCATTGACAGCAGCACCACTAAGACCACCCCTAATGGCATTGTCGAATGCGGAACCACATCTTGTTACAGCTCCGGTTACTACCCCAGCACCTGCGCCAATGGCCGCATCTTCTAATACTCGGTTGTCAGCAGCCGCAGGCTGAGCGGGGACTAAGGAGACACCTGCTAAACTAGCAGCCATAAGGCTGGGTAAAAATGTGCGTTTTAGTAATTGCTTCATGGTAGCACCTTGTAAAAAAATCCAACGACTAGAGAAAAATCAAAGTTGTTGCAGTTGGGAATCATTATATTTCTAGTCTAAACAACAGCAACAGTTTTCTGCATGAGAATATTCTGATGATGACACTAGCAAAACCTCAATTTCATCTGCTAAAAGCCAGAATTTGGCATCTCAGCCTCAAGAAGTTTTACTGATTTAGTAGACGATTTTCAGACTGGCACATGTACAGAATTAATCTAATATCCAACTGATGTTTACCAGCATCAAAGTTTTATTTTTTCACTAGGAATAAGCGATATCTGCCCATCGACAGCTATTCATTAATAGCATGAAATAACTGCATGTTTGAATACACATAACAGTCAATCTGTACAGTGAGGAAATCCGACTATTAATTATTATTTAAACAGCCTGAATCCACTCTTTTACAAAATATTCAGTCCAGATGCCATTTTTCCAGTAGGGATCGTTTTCAATCAATTGATGCACGATCGCTTCGTCTGCGGCTTCGTAAATACCAAACACTTTTGTAACATCTTTGGTGGGGCCAATAGTAATCAGTACACCAGATTCTTTCTGTTTTGCTAATCCGTCTAAATGATCTTGACGGTAAGGGGCACGTTTTTCGAGAACGTCTTTGCAGTAAGTCCCCCACATGATGTATTTAGGCATGGCAATCAATTAAAAATTGAAAAATTGAAAATATCAAATATTTTACAGGGAGTAAGGAGCCATTCATTGAAAACTCCTAACTCTTGCACAGACGCGATTAATCGCGTCTCTACTCCTAACTTCTTAAATTAACGCCGAATTTTTCCACTAAGGCTTCGCGGACTTTATTGTGTACTGGTTCAACTTCTGTGTCGGTGAGGGTACGATCGCTTGCTCGATAAATTAAGCGAAATGCTAAACTCCGCTGTCCTTGGGGTACGTTTTCACCGCGGTATTCATCAAACAATTCCACAGATTCTAGTAAGTCTTTGCCAGCTTTGTTAATTGCTTTTTCAAGTTCGGCGACTGTAACTTTTGCAGGTGCGAAAAAGGCGATGTCGCGATCGCTGGCTGGATAGGTGGAATAAGGATGGAATGCCGGGGTAAGCAGTTCATCTTCATCCAGAAAATCCAAAAGCACATCTACATCTAGTTGAAAAACGTAGACTGAATCTGGTAAGCCTTTTTCTCGCCGCAGTTGGGGATGGAGTTGCCCAAAGACACCCAGTTTGTTACCTCTTATCCACAGAGAGGCGGTGCGTCCTGGATGCAAGCGCTCATCCTGGCGATCGGGTTGATATTCTACCTGTAAACCAAGTTGCCGAAATACGCTTTCTAAAATGCCTTTGGCTTCAAACCAAGTCATTGGTTCCTCACGACCGCCTTTTGACCACTTACTAGAGGTAATATCGCCTCCCATAATCCCGGCGATCGCTTCTGCTTCTTGCAAACCGTCTTCTTCTTGCCAGAAAATCCGCCCCATGTCAAAACCGTTCAGCGAACCATTTCCTTGCTCTAGGTTGTACTGAAAAGCATCAATTAATCCAGATATCAAATTGGTTCGTAGCGCCGAATATTCCACAAATAAGGGATTGCTCAAGACTACCTGTCTGTCTTCCCCTGGTTTCACCAAAGAATAGTGAATTAATTCTGTCAAACCTTCTGCTCGTAAGAAAGCGCGTAACTGGCGGATCAATTCTTGATCTAAAGGTAAATAGCCAGCTTCTGCCTTGTCTGGCAAGGTATCGCAAAAATTGTCATAACCGTAGAGACGGGCAATTTCTTCAATCAAGTCAATTTCCCGTTCTAAGTCGCGGTAACGATAGGGTGGTACAGAAACATTCCAAGTATCTTCTCCTGAAGAAGTCACCTGACATCCCAGCGCAGTCAAGATTCGCTCAACGTCTTTTGCTGCGAGTTCTCCGGTGTCTTCACCTAAATCGATTGGCCCTAGCACCTGATTGACTCGTTCTAAACGCAAAGCGATGGAACGACTCCAAGTAGATGGATCTGGACGGGTGTCGGCAATTTCTTGCTGGACAATTACTCCTTCGGCTAATTCGCTAATTAGCGATAAAGCGCGACGAGTGGCTACTTCCAATTCAGCACGGTTAACGCCGCGTTCGTATCTGCCAGAAGCCTCGCTTCTTAACCCCACACTGCGAGAAGAACGCCTAATTGCCACAGAGTCAAACAACGCTGCTTCTAAAACTAAACTTTGGCTACCATCATGAACTTCGGTTTCTTCTCCACCCATAACTCCCGCTAGGGCAATGGGTTTGTCGTTAGCAGTAATTAACAAATTTTGAGTTGTCAGAGTGCGAGTTTGCCCATCCAGGGTTTTGAGGGTTTCCCCAGAATTAGCGAAGCGCACGCCGATAGTTAACTTTCCATTACCAGCGACAGATTCTAAGCGGTCTTTGTCAAAAGCGTGTAGTGGTTGTCCCCATTCCAACAAAACATAGTTAGTAATATCTACCACATTACTAATAGGTCTGACTCCAGCCGCCCGCAAGCGCTGTTGCAACCAATCTGGGGATGAAGCAATTTTGACTTGTTCAATGACTGTGCCAATGTAGGCAGGGCAAGCTTGCTTATCAGCAATTTTTAAAGCGAGATTTCCTCCTTCATTGGTAATGGAAACTTCACTAGGTTCGGGAATACTCAATTTACCACCAGTCAAAGCTGCTACTTCCCGTGCTATGCCTACCATACTGAGAGCATCCGCACGATTGGCTGTGGCAGTGACATCTAAAATTACATCATCCAGACCCAACAACGGACGCACATCGCTACCCAATGGTAGATTTTCTTGGGGAAAAATATGAATGCCATCTACATCAGTGGGTAAACCGAGTTCTTTTAAAGAACAAATCATCCCCTGAGATGGGACACCACGCAGTTTTGCAGGTTTAATCTTTAAATCAATGTTGGGTAAATAAGTACCTGTAGTTGCCACTGGCACATAGATATCTGCACGGACATTAGCAGCACCACAGACAATATTTAAAGTCTCCGCTGCACCGATATCCACTTGGCAAACACTCAACTTATCCGCGTTGGGGTGGGGTTGACGCTCAAGCACTCTTCCCACAACAACACCATTTGCCCAAGTGCGCCGATCTTCAACATCTTCTACTTCAAACCCAGCCATTGTCAGGGTTTCGGCTAATTCTTCCGGACTTAGTTTTATCTCTACTAGTTCTCGCAGCCAATTTAGAGAAATACGCATAAACAACCTAAAATCATTACTTGCAGCTTACTAATTTGAAATGCTCGTTTAATGCTCAAAAGAGGATTTGCCAGTGTTTTAGAGTCAATTTGGAGCATATTTATATACTCAATAGCATTCAGTCAACATGCTCAACTAATGCTCATTCTTTATTGTCCCTTCTACTCTTTACCATTCTTTATCTGTTTATCTCAAAATTTACTCCAAGTAGTACTTTAACTCTGAAACAATCCTTATCCTACAAGCATTCCAGTCATTTTTACCTATATGCCACCTATTTTCCCGTGCTAGTACATTTCATCATTTCTGTATCAGCACTGGACTACCGATTATTTTGGGCAAGAATTAATTATAATATGTCTCTCTATGCCTCATATTCTCTAAGTTATTAGAGTAATACTCATAATCCATAAAAAAAGGGGATATCCCCTCTTGTACGCTCCACAGTTTTAATTGCCTATTGGGAACTCAGAAAATCTATCACCTGTTCTAGATGATTCTTGGCTTTCCAGATTGCAATCAATTTTTCTTGGTTGTATTTGTCTGGATATCGCTGTATTCTTCTACCCTCAAGTGAGATTTTAATCAGTGCTGATTGTTCATCTGTAGGTGTAGCCATCTCATCTAAGCAAGTTCCTAAATTCTGAACACAAGCAAATGAAGGTGATTTTAACCCTCTTCCTTCTTCTAGTTGTTGTAGTGCTAGCGCTGGAAATGCCATTAGAGATGTAATCCAGCTTGTCTTGTATCCTGGGTTCCCGGTTGGTTTCAGTCCATACCTAAAGCACAAAACTTTTAAATCTTGAAGTGTCATAACTTCAAGTTCAGACCTTGTGAACATAAAATAGAGATTGCCTCTTTTCAAAAGTGGTATCAGTGGTGAACTAGTTTGTCAGACGGGTCTCACCACTGAATAAATACTCTATTCGATTGCTAGCAATCGATTCAATCGATGTTTACGTTTCTACACAAATGCCAAATCCGAGGGGAACACCTGAGAATTTAGAACCGGGAAAGAGAAAAGGTGAGGAACCATTGACCGAACAAGTTAATCTTCGTGTCACCAAAGCTATGAAGGAGGAGATACAGCAAAAAGATGACCCTCCTGAATTTTGTAGACGTGCTATCCAGAAAGCGTTAGATGAGGATAAGCAGAGGTAGTTAAAAAAACTACAGAAATAGGATGACGTAAATCAAGATGCCTAGTGGTGCGATCGCAGCATCAAAACCTCATACCATACAGCAGTTGGTAAATGAGGTATGGGCATCTTTCATTTTTCGGAATTGATATAAATTTTTTGTTTATTAATTTTAAGACAGTAAATTCTAGAAAACTTTAAAGAGAAACCTAGCTTATACCTGCATAATTCCTATTATTATGCAATTTTAAATACCATGAAACGAATTCTTCCACTTCTCATCTGGGCATGTTTCACACCCCTAAGCGCATCTGCTCAATGTGCATCACCCATAGAAGATCCCAGCTTTTTATTTCAACCGAGTTCTCAAGTCTCAGGGTATTGGGTAGGTGAGGGCAAAACTGGTATTAACCAAAATCCAAGTAAGAATGTTTGGTTAGGAACTAACCCTCAACGTGCTACTTCGCAAAACGAGAATGTGAGAACTGTGGTTGGATTTCCTCGCATCCTAAACAGGGTTGACGGCAGCTCTGTTGAACCACGAAAATATCCCCAATGGAGCGCAATCCGACAAACGGTTCAGCTTCGCCCGAATACTAACTATACTCTTACAGTCAGTCTAAATACTTCCAGTGAGATTGATAATCGCAATGCAAGTGATATTAGTGATGGGTATTTTGGCGTGCGGAGTGCCGACCAAAAAGTCTATCAGGAGATGAAATTTGATACATACTTAGTTAGGAATTCATCAAGAAAACTAACGCTCAGCTTCCGTACAAATGATGCCACAACATATAACGTATTTGCAGGATTTTGGGCAAAAAATGCAAAGGAATGGATAAAAATATATGAGTTCCGTATGAGCAGTTACTGTCCCGATACTGAATAAAGTAATGAGTATTGATCTTAGTCTTTCTTGCTTGAGATAAGATGAAAAATTTGAGTTATTGAACTAACTCGATCGGAATATATTGACTAAAGTTCTCAAAATCTTTGTCTATAGTCAGGATTCTGTAATTTCTACGAACGGCTGCGGCACAAATGAGGAAATCAGTGTTTGTACCTGAAATACTATGGTGATGGCAAGTGTTATAAAACTCAGAAGCAAGTTCGTAGTCTTCGACATCTAACTCAAGATTGGGAAATGCGTGAAGATAGTTTTTCAGCATATTGTATTGGTCGGTGTGACGAATCCCTGAAAGTATTTCTTGCCGGACAGCACCTAGCAAGGCAACTCGACCATCCGTAATTAAATCTCGAAACAATACAATATGGAAGGAATTCTCAACTTTGGAATTGTTTCTGAGAGCTAAAGACCAAACTGATGTATCAACAATGACTTTCACATTCTTTGGCGCTGTTCCTTAAAGTCATAATTATCATCGTATTCAATCGTGCCGAATAGCTCCATAATTTTTAACTGCTTTCGACGCTGCACATACTCTCGTAGTGCCTCTTCAATAACGGCACGCTTAGTAGTCTGACCGCCAAGTTCTAGGGCTTCTAGAATTAAGTTTTCGACAACTTTTAGATTAGTATCCATGAAAATATTCTCCCATACAATGTGCATGGGGAACGATGTCTCTTGACTCATCGCTCCACGTACGTACCTATAAAATCCTAGAAGTTTCCTATATAAAGAAATAATTGACGTTACTTATTACCTTTAAAAAAGCTATATCTCCAAGTTTGTGCAGGCGAACTACCCTGCGGTAAGCCGCAAAGCGTCTACGTTTGTATAGCCGCGATTTCCAATCGTCATAGCAAAGCAAGATAACAGTTTAGTTATGTATTAAACAAAAGTTTCATCAAGTCAAATGCATAAAGACAATTTTTAATAATTCCGCTCGCGTAAAAGGTTTAGTTAAATAACCAGATGCTCCGACTAATCTTGCTTTTACCTTGTCTACAATTCCTTTATAACCAGTGACAAAAATAATAGGAGTATTTTGAAACATTGAGTTATTTCGTATAAGGCGACATAACTCATAGCCATCAATGCCTGCCATGTTAAGATCCAGTAAAATTAAATCTGGTTTATGTCTAATAATTGACATCACAGCTTTTAACGGGTCATCAATAGCAACCACAGAAAAACTTTCACTCTCTAAGAAACGACTAATTTCTTTAAGAATTGTGGGGCTATCATCGACAGAAACAATTTTATAGACCTGTTTGGCGGGTACGGTAGCAGCCGTTACTCTTTCAGGAGGAAGATTTATGTTATTTGATATTGTTAATTCCTGAATATTGTCTCTTGGAGGAGTAGAAATCTGTGCTAACTCCCGTACAGAGGCTATATGTTCTATAGGAATGTTGGCAAAAGTTTGAGCAACATTATTACTTACTTCTACCACTACTGTGTCAACTAATTCTCTATCAAGTAATGCTGTTGTATATCTGGGAGATGATAACAAGTTTGCCAAATTCTTTGGTAATTTATCAAAGGGTGGATCTGGTTCGTGTAATATTATCCCGCCTTTGATAATGTAAGGGTATAAATTTTTAGCCAGTTGGATTTCATCTTGATTCATAATGACAGCAAGATGACGCAGGCTGAAACCTTTCATCCAACTAGTTAAATTTGGCTGGATATCTGGAAAATTTTTGCTGTGCATCTCACTGCGAATCAACAGGTATGGACGCTGATATGGAGAAGAAATGTGGGGCGATAAAGACTGCCAACGCTGTATTTGCATTTGACAGCGGTCTATGAGTTTTTCTACATTTAGCCTGCAAATTTTTGGTACTGTCTGCTGTGAATTGCTTAATGAATAAATACCTGTTTTGATTAACAGAAATGATTCCATCACTTCTTTAACCAATTCTTGAATCAAAAATGTAGCTTGTGTAGCATCCAAATGTCGTTCATTAATCAGCCAGTGAATAGCTTGATATTCAGAAGGCTGACTCATGTCATTAGTACGGTCTTCTGTCAACTGATGTGAGTCAGTTTCAAACATCAAACGTAGTTGGACACGAGTTTCACTGGTAAGCCGAGGAATTTTATCGCTAAGGCGACGCAGATGGCGTTCAAGTCGATCGAAAGGTTCTACCGAATGGGTCGCATAGGTTATTGTCCCTTCCTCTAAGTAAATAGACCAAGTAACTAAGTTACTCAAAGCTTGCAAACAAGTAGTTTCAGAACAACTAGATAAATGTCTTAACAAACTCTGGGGACGTAGTACCGTGAATGTACCAAAATTATTCATGTTTTGGAGTTGTTTTGAGAAAAATTACAGGAGATAGGTATGAACATGCGGTATTTTATTAGTTGTAATTTTTATCTAGAAAAAAAATATTCTGATTTTGAAGAATATGTACACATATTAAAAGCTATGACAATTACAGCCAAAGTAGCCATCATGAACTGCGTACACGAGAACAAATGAAAGTCTACCTGACTGACTTATTGACTTTATCCTTAGCAATGTCGTTTGACGGCATTTGCTACAAAGGCAGTCTGTTCGGTCGCCAGACTTGTAGACGCGTTCTACGTGGCTACTCTACTCCTCTTTTAAAGTCGCCGTTGCGCGTAACTTGCTTTCTCGCAGGGGCACGAGAACAGCTTTGCCGAATGAGTTTTCCGTTCGCGTTAGCGTCTGTGTTAGGAGAAGCAGTACCCGCAGGGTAGGAACCACCGTTGAAGCAACTGGCGTTTATTAGTCCCTATTTTCAAGCTAATTAGTTGTATGTAGCGCGATCGCTGTAGACAGATATCTTTTTTCGGCTAAAGTTCTTAAGGGAAGACGCTGAGAGTTTTCATGGTGATGAGGTTAATTTGGATCGATTTGTTTTATACAAAAAATAAATTCTCTACATAAAATCTTTAAGATTTTGCTTACGTAAATCTGCCTATTATTGATTTATGTTCTGTGTTTTCTCTATATATAGGTTAGTAGATTTACTCATTTAAGTAATATTAACCCTTGATAAATTATCTTACGGCTAGACTATGCTCAAAAATTTCTTAAATATTGTAAAAAAATCGCTAAGAAAAACAACTTTAATAAAGATTCCAACAGTTACGACCAAACATCTACCTTTAGGCTCGTAGGCTCCGGAAACTAAACAATATACTTTGAAAAAAGGAAAATAAAGCTTTGGACTATAACATAACACAAAAAGTTATGCATGATACCTTAAGACTTGATGAAGTAGTAGAGTTTGCTGAAAACCCAGAACCACGTTGTCCTTGTGTGTTATTGCTAGACACATCCGGTTCGATGCAAGGAGATGCCATAGAGGCTTTGAATCAAGGGTTGTTGACCTTAAAGGATGAATTAGTGAAAAATTCCTTAGCATCCAGACGGGTAGAAGTGGCGATTGTCACGTTTGATAGTCATGTGAATGTAGTGCAAGACTTCGTGACTGCCGATCAATTCAATCCTCCAATCCTGACAGCGCAGGGATTAACGACTATGGGTATGGGGATTCATAAAGCTTTAGACATGATTCAAGAGCGTAAATCCCTGTATCGTGCCAACGGCATTGCTTACTATCGTCCTTGGGTATTCATGATTACTGATGGAGAGCCGCAGGGTGAACTAGAGCATGTAGTAGAACAAGCGTCACAGCGCTTGCAAGGAGATGAAGCGAATAAACGCGTAGCTTTTTTCTCCGTGGGTGTGGAAAATGCTAATATGGGTCGCTTAAATCAAATAGCTGTGCGTACGCCTCTAAAACTCAAAGGACTGAACTTTATTGAGATGTTTGTCTGGTTATCGGCTAGTATGTCAGCGGTTTCGCATTCCCAAGTAGACGAACAGGTAGCACTACCACCTATTGGCTGGGGGTCTATTTAAATGCGATCGCGGCCTCATACTCACACAGCTAGCTGTTGGAACATATCTATGAACACATCAAAACAGATTTCTCATTGGCGGGTAGTCGCCGCATCTGTCTGTGGTACAAGCCACATCAAAAACAAGCAGCTGTGTCAAGATGCCCATCACTGGCAGGTATTGCCGGGTAATGTGTTAGTGGCCGCCGCAGCCGATGGTGCAGGTTCCGCCAGCCAGGGAAAAGTGGGAGCAATGGTGGCTGTGGAAGCAGCAATAGAAAACTTATCAATTCAAGAAATCACTAGAGACTCCCTCAGCGATGATGCGATCGTGCAATCGTTGTTACATGAGGCCCTACTAGCAGCCAGAAAAGCGGTAGAAGATGAGGCGGCGGCTTGCAGGAAACAGCCTCAAGACTTAGCAACTACCTTAATTATTACGATCGCGACACCAGACATGGCAGCAGCGGCACAGATTGGTGATGGGTTGGCAGTCGTAAAGGATCGTAAGGGTAACTTAGTTGCGCTGACCGTACCTAACAATGGCGAATACATCAACGAAACGACTTTTTTGACTTCACTGGATGCCATAGATACAGCTCAAATGAGATTGTGGCGTGAAGCAATAGTCAATGTTGCTGCTCTGACTGACGGTCTACAAATGCTGGCTTTGAATATGGTTGTTGGCGAACCTCACAAACCGTTCTTTTTTCCTTTATTCGACTTTGTCGAGAATACCGAAGATAGGACAGTCGCAAAAGAGCAGTTGGTGAAGTTTTTAAATTCCGAGCGGATTACGCAACGTACCGATGACGATTTGACGCTCATTATTGCTGCCTTCAACAACACATAAACCTTTAGGAGTGCTGAGTAACAATAGCTCCTCTGATGCCGCCAATTCCAAATCCTCAGACCACTCAGCAATCTTTTGAGGATTCTGTAAATCTAGTCTTTTAAATAACTCCCGTTAAGTGTAATTTTATCATGCAGGTACTTCGTTGTCTTCCTAAAGAAATTATCAATCTCAGCGTCAGTCTAGGGCGTGGCGGTGAAGCTTGTATCTATGCTGTGCCGTCTGATGGTGACTTAGTAGCCAAGGTTTATCACAAACCAACAGTTGCTCATGCTTACAAACTCCAGGCGATGCTGGCTAACCCACCAGAAAATCCGACAGCTAGCTTAGGGCATATTTCCATCGCTTGGCCACAGGATTTATTACTAGCAGCAGATATCAACGACACCTCTGACGATGACAAAATCAAGGGCGAACGCATCATTGGCTTTTTAATGCCACGGATTCGGGGAATGCGTCCGATCATCGACTTTTACAACCCCAGAACCCGTCGTCAACACTGTCCTTTATTCAATTATCAGTACCTACTCCGGACTGCGCGTAATTTAGCAGCAGCATTTGCAGCTTTGCACAACAGTGGATATTGTGTTGGCGACGTGAATGAGTCCAATATCCTCGTCAGCGACACAGCATTAGTCACCTTGGTAGACACAGACTCCTTCCAAGTACGCGAGCCAGACAATAATGTTGTTTATCGCTGCCCAGTGGGTAAACCAGAGTTTACCCCACCAGAACTACAGAATAAGATTTTTGCTCAACACGATCGCGAAGTCACCCATGACTTATTTGGCTTGGCAGTGTTGATATTCCAATTGTTAATGGAAGGCACCCACCCCTTCTCTGGCATATTTCAAGGTAATTCTGAACCACCGCCTTACGAAGCGCGCATTGCTGGCGGACATTTCACTTATAGTCAAAAGCGGCAAGTCCCTTACCTGCCTACACCCATTGCACCCGCTTGGGAAATTCTGCATCCCAAATTACAAGAACTGTTTGTACGTTGTTTTGAGGAAGGTCACAACGATCCACAATTACGCCCCAGTGCCCAAAATTGGCTATCGGCAGTAGCTGAAGCCGAAGATAGCCTGATTACCTGTACCGTCAATCCCCAGCATCGCTACAACAATCACCTGCACGGCTGTCCTTGGTGCGAACGCGCTTTGCGATTAGGCGGACGCGATCCGTTCCCATCACATCGAGCAATAGAAAATAGAGAACATCTCAAGCCGAGAATTCAACCAAAGCGGCGTTACACCCAAGTTCCTGGTTTACCACAGCCAGTAACACCATTACACCAATTTAATTATTGGCAGCAAGCAAACACCGCTACCTATTCTCCACGCAAACGTTCCCGGAAGGCGAAGTTTTATCCAGTGGTTTTTGGCTTGCTGGGTTTTGGGATGTTGGGATATCTGGACGTAATGATTAAATTTACGCGTCCGTTTGTTTCCCAAAATGCATACACTCAACAATCGTTGATGACTCGTTCCAAAACTAACAATCCCAATGCCAACTTCGCTGATTACTACAAGCAGGGTCATGCTGCTTACCAAACACGAGACTATGAGCAAGCGGTTGAAAATTTTAGCCAGGCCATAAAACAGCAACCTACATATGCCAAAGCTTTTGTGAACCGAGGCAATGCTCGCTACAATCTCAAAGATTATGAAGGTGCGCTTGTAGACTATAACCAAGCTGTGCAAATTAATCCTAATGAAGTCAAAGGTTTTGTAAATCGAGCCAATGCTCGCTACATGCTTGCCGAGTATAGTAACGATCCCGATCGAGAGTACAGACAAGCGATCGCCGATTACAATCATGCCCTAGAGCTTAACGATAAAGAAGTTGAAGCTTATTTGAGAAGGGGTGTTGTTCGTTCGCAAATGGCTAAATACAGTGGCACAGCTATAGAAGATTTCAAACGAGCAATTGCGGATTTCACAAGGGCGATCGCACTCAATCCATCTAAAGGAGAAGCTTATTTTCAGCGTGCTTCTGTGCGCTATCAAATGGCACAATATAGTGGTGATTACAGTCAAGAATATCAAAAAGCACTTTCTGACTTTGACCAAGCGTTACTGATTAATGACAAACTACCGAAAGTTTATCTCAAACGAGGTATGCTACGGTATGAAATTGCCCAATATATTAGTAGCAAATCAGACCAAAATCATCAGCAAGCCATTCAAGATTTAAACACAGCTGCTAAACTTTCCCTAGAACAAGAAGATACAGAAAATTACCAACAAGCACTTAGCAGTCTTTGTGTCATAGAAGAAGATAAATGTAATAATTTATTCCAAGGTTCTAGTATGTGGAATAATGTCAAATCACACTAGAAGGCTGAGGACTGGGGAACTCGGGGCCCCCTCTGGGGATTAGGGGCAATGGGGATTTATTTCATCTCCTTCATCTCCCCCTGCCTCCCCGAAGTTTGCTTGGAGGGAAACCCTCCGACGCTCGTGACGCTCGTTCGCGTAGCGTCTCACGCCACTTGCTCCACTTGGGGAAACCCCAAGACCGCAGTGGCTCCCCTTGGGAGAAGACTCGCGCTTCGCTGCGCTATGGCAACTTCTCTTCCTGCTCCCCTTGTCTTTGGTAGACCTCCCTACGAATTCGCCAACAATATCATTTATTTGTTGGAGTTACTCTACTTGAAAGTTAGTAATTTTTGCCACAATTTATTACTAGTATTATTGGGCTAGTAATTGTAAAAAAAACCTTGCATAATAGGGTTAGCGAAAGCTAACTCTAATTATTTTTTAGGTATTATTTTGATTTATTTAAATTATGCAATTTTTGCTTTTTAGATATTCATAAATATTTTACACATAAAAGATTTTTATTTACTTGCTCTTTACATTCTTGTGATGAATTTTCGTTAGATTATGTACGGAGAAAAACACATTTGAAGAAAAAATTTTCTCCCTACCACGTGCATCTTCCTCATATCGAGAAATTCAAATAATAATCTCCCTGCAAATCTCCGAGGTAATTGCATGAAAGCGGTGATTTTGGCTGGAGGGCTTGGTACGCGCCTCAGTGAAGAAACCAGTATCAGACCCAAGCCTATGGTAGAAATTGGTGGTAAGCCAATTCTCTGGCACATAATGAAAACTTACTCTGCCCACGGTATTAATGACTTCATCATCTGTTGCGGCTATAAAGGTTACATCATTAAAGAGTATTTTGCTAACTACTTTTTACACATGTCAGATGTTACATTTGACATGCGTTTTAACCAGATGAATGTGCATTCTGGGTATGCCGAACCTTGGCGTGTCACCTTAGTAAATACAGGCGACCACACAATGACAGGCGGACGCTTAAAGCGAGTTTGCGAGCATCTTGGCAATGATACTTTTTGCTTCACCTATGGAGATGGTGTGAGTGATATAAATATCACAGAGCTAATTAACTTTCATAAAGAACAAAGGAGCTTGGCGACTCTCACAGCCGTTCAACCAGCAGGACGGTTTGGCGCGATTTCCCTAGGACAAGAGCAAACTAAAATCAATAGCTTTCGGGAAAAACCTGAAGGTGATGGAGCTTGGATTAACGGCGGTTATTTTGTGCTAGAACCGGAAGTACTCAACTTAATTGCTGATGACTCCACCGTTTGGGAGAAAGAACCATTAGAAAAGCTAGCTGATATGGAACAGCTATCTGCTTTCAAGCATAATGGTTTTTGGCAACCAATGGATACTTTACGAGATAAAAACTATCTAGAAGACCTATGGAAGAGCGGTGAGGCTCCTTGGCAGGTATGGTAAAAAGTTATGAGTGATGAGTTATAAATTGCTAGGTTATGAATTGTGATTTATGAGTTATTAATTAAATTTAACTCCTAACTCTTACATAGACGCAATTAATCGCGTCTCTACTCCTAACTCTTGCACAGACGTGATTAATCGCGTCTCTACTCCTAACTTTTTTGTCGTCGTTTCGAGTGCAATAATACCAATGTATGATTTTGCTATTGTCGGTGGGGGAATAGTTGGCCTGTCTACAGGGATGGCTTTAGGCAAACGCTATCCCAATGCCAAAATTTTAGTACTAGAAAAAGAGAGCAACTGGGCATTTCACCAAACCGGCAATAATAGTGGAGTGATTCACTCTGGCATTTACTATAAGCCAGGCAGTTTCAAAGCTAAATTCTGTCGTGACGGTAGTCGCTCAATGGTGGAGTTCTGCCAAGAGTATGGAATTGAGCATGAAGTCTGCGGTAAGGTAATTGTTGCAACTGAGGAACAACAGCTACCGCGTCTAGAAAACCTCTACAAACGTGGCTTAGAAAATGGCATAGAAGTCCAGAAAATTAGCTCAGAAGAAGTTAAAGAAATTGAACCTCATGTGAGTTGCGTAGGTGGAATTAAAGTATTTTCGACTGGTATTGTTAATTACAAACAAGTTTGTTTAAAATACGCTGAGTTAATTCAACAGCAGGGGGGAGATTTACGTCTGAATACAAAAGTCCTGAAAATCTCCCCCAGTGGTAAAAATCAGGTACTGGAAACCAACAACGGCAGCTTTGAAACACGATTTGTCATCAATTGTGCCGGATTGCACAGCGATCGCGTTGCTAAGTTAGGTGGGGTTGAACCCGGTACGAAAATCGTACCCTTCCGGGGAGAATACTACGAACTCACCCCAGAAAAACGTTATCTAGTCAAAACTCTCATTTACCCGGTTCCCAATCCCGATTTTCCTTTCTTGGGTGTCCACTTTACCCGCATGATAGATGGTAGCGTTCACGCCGGGCCGAATGCAGTTCTTAGCCTCAAACGCGAAGGTTACAAAAAAACCGACTTTAACTTGGGCGATTTTGCTGAAGTCATTACCTACCCAGGTTTTTGGAAACTTGCAGCCAAACACGCCCCTGAAGGCATTCAAGAAATCATTCGTTCCTTTAGTAAAGCAGCCTTCACGAGAAGTTTGCAACAACTAATTCCCGAAGTCCAAGCAGAGGATTTAGTCCCCACCCATGCAGGAGTCCGCGCCCAAGCGTTGATGAATGATGGTTCTCTGGTGGACGACTTCTTAATCGTTCCTAGTGAAAATTCTATCCATGTTTGCAATGCGCCTTCCCCAGCTGCCACTTCTTCTTTGGAGATTGGCAAAGCGATCGTCGCACAAATTCCTCAACAATCGCATCTTGAGGCTGTAGTAACTGCATAGATAGGAGGATAGGGGGACGCGGAGAGAAGTTGCGTGCAAAGAGAAGTCGCCAGGAGGAGCCACTGCGTTGGACGGGTTCCCCGGCTTGTACCGCTAAAGCGGAACCCGCAGGGTAGCAAGTGGCGTGGTCTCCCTCCAAGCGAACTTCTCCTATGGTCGACGCTGCGCGAACGGAGGGTTTCCCCCGTTCTAACTTTTTCCCTGCTTTGGTCAAGTAGAGTCTCGACACATTAAACTGCTGCTGTCGCCTAATCAGTAAGCTTGCAAAAAGTTTTAGTCACTACGCATAAAACTCAATCCTCACTAGTGCAAGGATGCCTCTCGTTGAGATGCGTCATAGTTCGTTGCGGCGTTCATGAAGGGCCTTATCTGAACTGTATTGACTTATAAGGTAGCAGCAATCTTAGTGTGACTATTAATCGCAACAATCAACATTTTTTAAACACAAATGAAAGTATTAGTAACCGGAACAGAAGGCTATTTAGGTTCTTTATTACCTCCTCTGTTAATCGAACGAGGACACGAAGTTATCGGTGTAGATACAGGTTTCTATAAAGTTGGTTGGCTGTACAACGGTACTGAAGTCACAGCCAAAACTCTTAACAAAGATATTCGTCACATCACCCCTGAAGATTTGCAAGGTGTCGAGGCAGTGGTTCACATGGCGGAACTCTCCAACGATCCTACCGGACAATTAGCACCCAATATCACCTACGAAATTAATCATCTAGGTTCTGTTCGTTTGGCTAATCTAGCTAAGACAATGGGTGTGCGTCGCTTCGTATATATGTCTTCGTGCAGTGTCTACGGCATTGCAACCGAAGGTGATGTTACAGAAGATTCTCCTATTAATCCTCAAACAGCCTACGCAGAATGTAAAACTCTCGTAGAAAGAGATATCAAACCGTTAGCTGACGATGATTTTTCTCCTACGTTTATGCGGAATGCTACTGCCTTTGGCGCTTCCCCCAGAATGCGGTTTGATATTGTCTTAAACAACTTGGCAGGGTTGGCATGGACTAGCAAAGAAATCAAAATGATAAGTGATGGTACACCTTGGCGACCATTAGTTCATGCACTAGATATTTGTAAGGCAATTGTCTGTGCTTTAGAAGCACCCCGCGACATTGTACACAACCAAATTTTCAATGTTGGGGATACAACGAACAATTATCGCGTTAAAGAAATTGCAGAAATTATTGCTGATATTTTCCCAGGCTGTAAATTGTCCTTTGGTGATAATGGTGCAGACAATCGCAGCTATCGAGTATCTTTCGAAAAAATTAACGCTATCTTACCCGGATTCAAGTGTGATTGGAATGCCCAACGTGGTGCCCAGCAATTATTTAATTTATTCAGTCAAATTGATATGACTGAAGATACTTTCCTATTTAGAGGATTTACACGGTTAAAACAACTAGAGTACCTGATTCGTACTCAGCAAATTAACCAAGACTTTTTCTGGAATAAGTAGATTGGCTATCTAAACAGCATCCCACACTGTATTTTATATTCCGAATCAAAAATATTTGATTCGGAATTATCACACCTAATAAGTGATGCTTTTAACAATGAATAAATTACTGACCATTGCCCTTCCTACTTATAACCGTGCCGATTTACTGGATAAACAGTTAGCATGGTTAGCTCAAGCTATCAAAGGATTTGAATCTGAGTGTGAAATTTTAGTCTCTGATAATTGTTCTACTGACAATACTCAGTGTGTAATTAAAAAATGGCAAGAAATTCTCAGCGATTTTACTTTTAAAGTCAATAAAAATCCGGAAAATTTAGGCGTAATGAGAAATATTATGTACTGCCTAAATTCAGCAACAACAAAGTATGTCTGGACAATTGGCGATGACGATCCAATCCAGCATAGAGCTATTACTTATGTCATTGATAAAATTAAACAACATGAAGATTTATCATTATTATTTCTTAACTTCTCTGGCAGAAATAAAATTACTGGTGAAGCAGTACATCCACCGACAATAGTCGGAAACCGCTGGTTTGATGCTGACAGTGAAGATGCTTGTGGCGATGGCAAAGCCATATTTGAACATTGTTTTTCAAAAAGTGTCGGTGCAGTGATTTTCCTAACTGCTACTGTCTATCGTACTGACTTAGTAAAACGTGCGCTACAAATTTGGCCAGATGCTGCCACTAATTGGATATCTTTAGCATACTTAGCTGGCTATTGTGCCGCTAATGGCAGCGTAATTGTCACCAAAGAAACCTATTTAGAATGTATTGTGGGTGTGAGTTATTGGCAGAAAGAACCAAAATCTGCCCTGTTAATGCAATACAAACACATACCTGAAGTTATTTTAAAGCTTGAGGAGAGTGGATATTCTAAGCAGTTTTGTCGGCGAATGCTTTTGCAAAACTCTAAAGATGTTAGCTGGAAAGTTTTCTTAGGCGCTTTAAGAAGATGGCCTGTATATGCCATCAAGACAGTAGTACCTTTTGTGGCTTTAGTCAGCATTTCGGCTTTTGATGTTGGCGTTTTTAAAGAGTTGAAAGTTGCCGAAGCTAATGAAACATCTACTCAAGAAGTGCGAGCAAATAAGAATAATCGCTCCATCAATCTATAATCACAATTAAGTAATCATATGATGATTAACAATATTCAAGAAAAGGTTTCATCGTTAAATTATGAGTTAGATTATCGAGTTAAACTGAGGCAACATGTAAAAAAATTACCTCCATTGGAAGAACGCGATCGCCGAATTCTTAAGTCTCTCAATAACGAAGGTATTTACATTACAACCCTCACAGAACTAGGATTTACATCAACCTCACAAATGCTTGATGCTGCTCGCAGTTTATTACCAAGCATGGGAACAGCTAACTATAACGATTCAGTCGAAAATCCGCCTGAAATTTGCATAGTTACAGATTTACCAGAATTTTATAACTGGGGAAAAGAACAAAGACTGCTCAACATCATTGAAAATTACATTGGTCTTCCTGTTGCTTATCATGGCGTACATCTCCGCAAAGATTTTGCCAACAAAAATCAGTTTGCCACACTGCTATGGCATAGAGATATAGAAGACCGCCGAGTTCTCAAAATCATGATTTACTTAAATGATGTAGAAGAAAAGCATGGCCCTTTTGAATATGTGCCGTCGCATCTTACCTCCAAATATCAACTTAACTATTATCGAATTAAATATAAGATTAAAAATTCCGGAGGAATCAATGATGAAACGCTAAATCAAATTATCCCCAAATCAGCTTGGAAGCCTTGTCCGGGAAAAGCGGGTACAGTCATTATTGCTGATACAAGAAGACTTTTGCATCATGGCACTCTTCGCACGCAGGAACGGTCAGTGCTATTTTTTGCCTACACTGCTAACCCTCCTAAACAACCACAACTTTGTACTCATTTCTGGGATAATTCTTATCCCAGACCGGAGTTTTATCTAAAATATGATGAAGTTAAATTGGGTACACTACCCACCTTAGGGACTTCCAAATAAAAAAATAATCAATCGCTTGGGTGAGCAGGGGAGGCAGGGGGAGAAGAAATTGGATACTGGTATTGGATGCAGGAATTGAGTAATTTAATTATTGGATGTCCCTTAACAAAATAAGTTAGCTATACTGTGCTGAAGATGCTTGAAGATAAAATATTGGCATTGAAATCTGAGTTAGGTTATAGATTAGCACTTTGGCAGTATAGGAAAAATTTACCTGCATTAGCAAGACGCGATCGCCTGATTCTTGATTCTCTTAAAAAAGACGGAGTTTACGTTACCACACTTGCTGAGTTAGGATTTCCATCTAACTTAGAATTGCTCAAGGCTGCTAACAATCAAATGTCTGGAATGTTAGTAACCGATAGCGACCGAACCCAAAAACTGCCGGAAATTTACACAGTTACAGATTTACCAGAATTTGCTGCTTGGGGAACTGAAAAAAGACTGCTGCATATCGTTGAAAATTACATCGGTCTTCCCGTCGCTTTTCAAGGCGTACATCTACGCAAAGATTTTCCCAATCAACATCAGTTTGGGACGCTGCTATGGCATAAAGATTCTGAAGATCGCAAGATGGTTAAAGTAATCATTTATTTGACCGATGTAGAAGAAAAGCACGGCCCTTTTGAATACGTTCCGCTATCTTTAACCTCTTTCCCGGCTTTAAATTCTTATCGAATTAATTACAAGCTATGGCAGTCTGGATATTTAGGCATCAACGATGCACAACTAAAAGAAATTATCCCAGAATCAGCTTGGAAATCTTGTCCTGGGCCAGCAGGTACAGTGATTATTACAGACCCCAGAACTACTTTACATCACGGCACTCTGCGTTCACAAGAACGGTCAGCGCTATTTTTTGTATACACTGCCAATCCTCCCAAGCGACCAGAACTTTGTACGCAATATTGGGACGATACTTTCGCCAGACCAAAAGTAGTTAAAGTTCCTGTTTAATGCGTTTTCTAGTGTAAATACTAAGCAGTTGTCGACTATTTTCTCTACTCAACATTCATCTTAAAGGTATCCATGATTTTTACCTCTACAGAACTCCAAGACGCATTCATCATTGATTTAGAAGAAAAGCGCGATCGCCGTGGTTTCTTTGCTCGTGCTTTCTGCGCTCAAGAATTTGCAGCACATGGTTTAAAGCCAATAGTTGCTCAATGTAACCTGTCTTATAACTACATCAAAGGCACATTACGAGGAATGCATTATCAACTAGCACCAGCAGCAGAAACAAAATTAATTCGCTGCACCAAAGGTGCTATTTATGACGTAATTATTGATATGCGTCCTGAATCACCCACCTTTCTATCACACATTGGTGTGGAATTAACAGCAGCAAATCGTCGCGCTTTGTATGTGCCTGAAATGTTTGCTCACGGTTATCAAACACTCACAGATGACACTGAGGTTGTGTATCAAGTTGGTGAATTTTATACACCAGGATATGAGCGAGGGCTACGCTATGATGACCCATTTTTTAATATTGAATGGCCGCTAGAGGTGACTGAAGTTTCTGAGAAAGATTTAAATTGGCCTTTGTTGGAAACGATTCCTATTGGCAGTCCCGACCCTGTAGAAGTAACCATTTAATTGAGGATTAGGTGATACCAATCACCTAATAATAGTTAATTAATATTTGGTAAAAGAACTGCCAAGGACGTAGAGGAAGAGATAGCCCCAAACTTCTGGCGGTAAATCCGAAAAATAAAGAACTAACAGAGGAATCTAGCTAATGATTATTATTGATAACGCCCTCCAAGCCCGCGCCGCAGCTGGTAATCCTATTAAGGTGGGGATGATTGGTGCTGGTTTTATGGGCCGAGGTATTGCTAATCAAATTATCAATTCAGTTCCGGGAATGGAATTGGTTGCTATCTCCAACCGTCAGATTGATGCTGCTAATAGAGCTTATGTAGAGGCTGGGATTGAAGATATTCAAGTTGTAGCGACTGCCAGCAAATTAGAAGATGCGATCGCAAAAGGCAAATATGCAGTCACTGAAGATGCCAAATTATTGTGCCGCGCCGAGGGCATTGAAGCCATCATTGAGGTTACAGGCGCAGTCGAATTTGGCGCTCATATCGTCATGGAAGCGATCGCCCATCGCAAGCATGTAATTATGATGAATGCCGAACTCGACGGCACGATTGGCCCCATCCTGAAAGTGTATGCTGACAAAGCAGGAGTGATTCTCAGCGCTTGTGATGGCGACCAGCCAGGCGTGCAAATGAATCTTTACCGATTTGTCAAAAGTATTGGTCTGATTCCGCTATTGTGCGGTAACATTAAAGGACTCCAAGACCCCTACCGCAATCCGACGACCCAGGAAGGATTTGCGAAACGCTGGGGTCAAAAAGCCCACATGGTGACAAGCTTTGCCGATGGGACGAAAATTTCCTTCGAGCAAGCGATTGTTGCCAACGCCACAGGGATGAAAGTTGCCAAGCGGGGAATGTTGGGATATGACTTTACCGATCATGTCGATGAGATGACCCAAATGTATGATGTAGAACAACTCAAGCAGCTAGGTGGCATTGTTGATTATGTAGTTGGTGCAAAACCCGGCCCTGGTGTGTTCGTATTTGCCACTCACGACGACCCCAAGCAACGCCATTACCTCAACTTGTACAAGTTAGGTGAAGGCCCCCTCTACAGCTTCTATACTCCTTATCATCTCTGTCATTTTGAAGTCCCACTGTCTGTTGCTCGTGCTGTACTGTTCGGTGATGCCGTTATGTCTCCACTAGCAGGCCCGTTAGTAGATGTAGTCACCACAGCCAAAATCGACTTGAAAGCAGGAGAAACTCTCGATGGCATCGGCTACTACATGACCTATGGACAGTGTGAAAATTCCGATATTGTCCAAGAGCAAAAACTTTTACCAATGGGTTTAGCCGAAGGATGCCGCCTGAAACGAGATATTCCTCGCGATCGCGTTCTCACTTACGATGATGTACAGTTGCCTGAAGGCAGACTGTGCGACCAACTCAGAGCTGAACAGGATGCTTATTTTGCTCCAGAGAAAATTCTGGCAACTGTTGGATAGTATCCAATACTTTTTCGATAAGCACTAACAACTCTCGTTAATTTGGGGAAAAATAGGGTGGGCATCACAATGCCCACCCTACAAACAACGAACCACTCAGTCATCCGTCATCCCTCAACAAATATTTCTAGGGATTATTTTTGTCAAATAATCTCTATAAAAAGAATATTTATACAGAACACTGAAATTTCTCATAATAACTTGCTGGGAAGTGTTCAAACAAAATTCAGACGCACATTAGATCGAGCCTATGAAAATTGCTCTAGTCCATGATTACTTGACCCAGCGCGGTGGGGCTGAGCGCGTATTTGAATTGCTTTGTAAGCGCTACCCCCAAGCGGATATTTTTACCTCTCTATACGATCCGCAAAAAACTATTGATATGGGTGAGCGGATAATTAAAACGACTTGCTTGCAAAAAATTCCTGGTGCAGCAAAGTATTTTAGATTAATGGCTCCTTTTTATTTTCCTGCCTTTCGTGCCTTGGATTTGCAAGACTACGATTTGATTGTTAGCAGTAGCACCAGCTTCGCCAAAGCAGTACGAAAACGCCCGGATGCACAACACATTTGTTTTTGCCATAATGTTACCCGTTTCTTGTGGGATACAGCAACTTATTTACGGGAGTACGGAGACTATAGATATTTTGCGCCTTTAATCGAAAAGATTTTTCAAGTAATGAGAAAGGTAGACCTAAAATACGCGCAGGAACCTGACCTTTACATTGCTAATTCCAGCGTTGTTGCCCGTCGCATTCAAAGTATTTATGGTAAACCAGCAATTGTAGTTAACTATCCAATTGATACCAGTAACTTTGTTTTTTCGGAGATAAAAGACGAATATTATCTGGCCTCAGCCAGAATGATTAGCTATAAGCGTCTGGATATAATAGTCGAAGCTTTTAATTGGCTGGGTTGGCGGTTATTAATATCAGGTGATGGGCCAGAAAAAGAACGCTTAAAATCCAAAGCATTAGATAATATTGAATTCTTAGGACATGTCAGCGATAAAGCGCGCAAAGACTTATTTTCTAAAGCCAAATCCGTCATAGTCGCAGCCTTAGAAGACTATGGATTAGTTCCAGTAGAAGCAAATGCTAGTGGAACACCAGTCATTGCCTATGGAGCAGGTGGCGTATTAGATACACAGATACATGGTCAGACAGGAGTGTTTTTTAAAAGACAAACACCCGAATCTTTGCAAGCTGCACTACTAGAGTCCGGACAAATAGCTTGGGATTATGAAAATATTCGTAATCATGCAGTGAACAATTTTTCGGAGCAAGTATTTTTTAGCAAGGTTGAGAAAATTATTAATCAAACCTGTAGCGTCGCTTAAAGAGAATTCAGAAGTCAGAATGCAATTAGTGAGGATTTATACTTACCAATAATTGAAGATTGCCCAATCTTCGATTTGGTGAAATAGTACTGGTTCACTCTTTAGGTGACGCTAGGAGTGTCGCTAACACCAATTACCTACAGAGGGAAATTCTTCTGAATTCTGATTCCTGACCCCTGAATTCTTTCTTGTCAAATTTGTTAGCTGTTCGCGGAGCGTCTCGCCCAGAAGGATAATAAACGTGGTTCAAACTAGTCTAAATCCCAGTCCAAATTCAGTTTCTGATTCAGAACCTAGTTATGGGCAACTGTTTACAGTATTTATTCGCAGATTTCCTTGGTTCTTAGCTGTATTTATCGCTTCAATTGCGATCGCAGCTTTTGTAACTGCTAGAACAAAGCCTACATATAAAAGCTCAATGCAGTTGCTAGTAGAACCTAATTATCAAGGCAAAAAAGAAGGAGCGGGGCTAGAAAGTCAGTTTATAGAACCTGATGTTCAAATAGACACGGCAACCCAGCTGAATCTGATGCAAAGTTCGGGACTTATCCAAAAAGCTGTTGATAAACTTCAGTCTGACTATCCCGACATCACAGTAGATGAAATTAAAAATGCTTTAGCCTTAAATCAATTAAGGACAAAAGAAGATAATGTTGCTACGAAGATTTTCCATGTAGACTATACCGATACAGATCCAGAGAAGACACAGAAAGTTCTGACTGCCATTCGGCAAGTTTATGTGGAATATAACAAACAACAACAGGATTCGCGTTTACAAAAAGGTCTGCAAGTTATCAGGGAACAGTTAAGCAAGGCTAGTGACGAAGTAAACGCAGCTGAAACAAACCTCCAACGATTTCGCAGAAACCAAAATTTAATCGATCCGGAGTCACAAGCAAAAGCGCTTGAAGAAGCTTTAAACAAGATTGAGCAGGATCGCCGTGCAACTCGTTCTGAATATGAAGAAGGTGTGGCACGCCAAAAATCATTACAAGAACAACTTAACCGTTCTCCACAAAATGCTCTAGTTGCTTCGCGGTTGAGTCAGTCTACTCGCTACCAAGGCTTACTCAACGAAATCCAAAAAACAGAACTAGCCCTAGCTCAAGAGCGCTTGCGCTTCACGGATGCGACTCCGAGCGTGCAAAAGCTTAAAGAACAACTTCAGAGCCAGAAAGAACTATTACAACAAGAAGTAGGCAGGACTTTAGGTATACAGTCTGCTAACGTATTCGGTTCCAAACAACCTTTGCTCGAACAAGGACAGTTTGGTGAAATTGACCTCACCCTTGCTAGCCAGCTAGTAGAAACGCAGACATCTCTAGTTGCTTTAAGTGCCCGCGATCAAACTTTGGCACAGAAAGAGAGTCAACTGCGTTTTGAAATCAAACGTTTCCCGCCTTTGTTGGCTTATTACAATCGCATACTACCGCAGTTGCAATTTAGCCGTGAAAGGTTAGAACAGCTTTTGCGCGCAGAACAACAATTGCGACAAGAACTTGCCAAAGGTGGATTTAATTGGGAAGTTGTGGAAGAACCTCAAAAAGGCGCACAGTTAGGGCCTAACCTCAAACAAAACCTCTTGTTGGGTGCGGTAGTTGGGTTAATGTTAGGAGGCATTGCCGCCTTCATTCGGGAAGCATCTGATGATTCTGTTCATACCACTGCCGAGTTAGAGAAGCAGGTTCCCTTACCTTTGTTGGGTACGACTCCCAAGCTACCACCAGCCAGAACCAGAGAATCAACGATCAAGTTGCCTTTTGGTAAGCCAGAAGTGTTAGCTCCTTGGACAGTTGAGGTGTTGCAATCTCCACCACGTTGGGAATCGCTGGATCTGATTTATAAAAATATTGAGCTTTTGAATTCTGTTCCCAGCTTGAAATCTTTGATGATCACTTCAGCTTTGGCTGATGAGGGTAAGTCAGCTCTGGCATTGGGCTTAGCAATGAGTGCTGCTCGTTTGCACAAACGGGTACTACTAATTGATGCCAACTTACGCGACCCTAGTCTACACGAACAACTCAATCTTCCTAACGAACAGGGACTTTCAACTTTACTAGCCAGTGATGTCACTCTACCCAATCAGATTGGTATTCATTCTCTAGGCTCAGCTTACATCGATATTTTGACCGCTGGACCAAAGCCTGCTGACCCAGCAAATCTTTTGAGTTCGCCACGGATGAAGCAATTGATGGCAGCATTTGAAGAAAACTATGATTTGATACTCATAGATGCCTCGCCTGTTCTTGGGTTGGTGGATGCCATGCTCACAGCATCATCTTGTCGTAGTGTGGTACTAGCAGCAAGCATTGGCAGAGTAACTCGCAGCCAAATTGTTCAAGCTACAAGTATGCTCAGCAAGTTAAATCTCATTGGGGTTGTGGCAAATGGTGTATCTAATGGTAGTACTTATGTACAGTATCCTAAGCAATATCGATTTGCCCTACCGCAAGCAGTGGAAAAATAGCTAGCAGGCAGGAGGCAGAAGGCAGAAGGCAGGAGGCAGAAGGCAGAAGGCAGGAGGCAGGAGGCAGGAGGCAGAAGAAAAATTTTGCAATCTTGCTACTTAACTTCATCCTTCACCCTTTAATTGGTTTGTGGATAGTGCGATCGCCTGACTAAAGATGCGATCGCACATATACTTTTTTGGAGATTTCAAAACAACAATACTACAACAAATCATGTTTATGCAGTTGATTAATTTGAATTGAATACAATATATATTCACTCTTAATTTCTGGCTTTGCTTTTAATTAGCTCGTTCGTATTATTTGTAATTATTAAACTATTTTATGGTAAAATTTAGTCATGTTATTATCATCATATAGTGTAAGTATATTTATGAAACCTTTATAATTTTTGAGAAAAGCCTTGGCTATTTAAAGAGTAAATAAAGAATCGTCCGATCGTATCATCATTTCTACAGAGTCTTATATCCTTAATATTGAAACGTAAGAATTCAGCATTCAGGAGTCAGAAGTCAGAATTGATAGAAAGTTTGATATCACAAGTACATTCATGAGTAAAGTTAGCTCCTGATTCTTCTACTATTCTGACTCCTGAATTTTGGCTCCTGAATTCTTATATTGAAACTTCTGACAAATAGCTAAAAGGTAAGAGTGACCTAGTTCTGTCAGGTTTATCCAAACAATAGGTAGGTAAACGCAATCAAACGTATGTACGGAGTTATGGGGCAATAGAGTAACGGGACGGGATGACTTCCACTTTCCTCTGCATCTCCCTACCAGCACTAATCCCCATCCTAGAAAACTTTAAATATTAGGTTTTTTGCTAACTATCCACTTCGTATGTTTGTCGTTTGTACATCTTTCAGCAACATAATTCTAAAAGATGTCTACTTGCCTAGAGAGCAACTAAAAATCGTATATTTTTGCACGCAATTATCTACAGCTTGTGTCAGCAAAACAGAATTAACTTCGGAGTCTTTGGCATTAATAGCCTTTGATATCAGCCCAGCAATTCACTATTGTGTAAATCCAAAGACATATGACAATTGCAATAATTCCTCCTCTACAGAATTACTATACCGCGACCCCCCAACACCACAACAATCGCTCTCCATACTGTACGCTCCAGTGGCGACAAAATCAACTTTGGGTGAAGTCTAGCACTGAAGAAAAACAACCATATCTCCCTTCTCTAGATAACGAGCAATTATTAGTAGAATGCTTGAAACATTCCCCAGTCAAATTAGTAAGCATAGATCCAAAACTGGGTGAAGCTTCGCTGCGGTTTTGGGCTAGGGCGTGCGAACAAGCTCATAAGCCAACATTTCTCCGCACATCTTCAGGCAATCAACTATTCAAACAAAGTAGCCAACCTTTAGGATGGTTGCAGCACACAATTGACTGGATTATAGCTTTAGTGTTATTGCTCTTAGTTAGTCCATTAATGTTGGGATTGGTTGTACTGACGCAAGTTTACTCGCCAAAATCACTTTTTTCTTATGAATGGTATGTGGGAGAGCAGGGTAAACTCTTTCGGGCTATCAAGTTTCACACAACTGCAAACCATAACATTACACCCTTGGGGCATTGGATGTGTAAATATGGTTTGGATGGTCTGCCGCAGTTATTGAATGTGCTGCGAAGTGAAATGAGTTTGATGAGTTCTCGGTGTTGGACTTTAGAAGATGCAATACAGCTAAGTTTAGAAGGACAACATCAGCTCAATAAACTACCCATAATTCAGAATTCATGGGAAGTACAAACAGATTCTGAACTGTTGCATTTGGATAGCCAAACACTGTAATTTGCTACCTACATATTTTATTTAACTAGTAGGGGCGCAAGGTCTTGCGTTCCTACAGATTCAAACCGGAAACCACAGATAGAATCTAAATTTATTAATTACAAATTAGTATTACCTATAGCTATCTATCTGAATTGCCAAAATATTGTTCAAAATTACTCATGATTTTTCAACTTCCTGAGCCTCTAAGTAATCCAATCAAAGCTACTAACTTTTGGCAAAAACACTATTTGATATTGCGGGAATTTCAATATTTCAAAAAAATTGCCATTTTTGCTTTGGTATTCTCATTTTTAGCAGCAACATTTGAAGGGTTTAGTATTGGTTTTCTCCTTTCCTTCTTACAAAGTCTAACTACTCCCAACGCTGAACCAATTCGCACAGGATTTGAGTGGTTTGATATCTGGATATTAGCTGCTAATACTTCAGCTATTAATAGACTATATCGAATATCTTTTCTAATTTTATTGAGTACTTGGATGCGTGCTGGCTTCAATTACTTAGCACAGGTGTACACGGAAATGACCCAGCTACATCTAGCCGATCGCTTGCGTAAACGAATTTTTGAACAGTTGCAAGGATTGCCACTAAGTTACTTTGCTAAAATTCGTTCTGGTGAGCTAATTAATACTATTACAACTGAAATTGAGAGAGTAAAGCAGTTATTCAGTGGTTCAGCATTTTTGATGACTAGGGCAATGACAGCCACTGTCTACTTCATCTCTATGTTTTTGCTATCGTGGCAGCTTTCAGTTACTTCTTTCTTTCTATTTACACTTGTGGGGGTAGGATTATCAACACTAAATAAACGGGCTAGGGAAACGAGTTTTAGCACTTCAATCGCTAACGGTCACTTTACCTCAACAGCAATAGAATTTATTAACGGAATTCGGACAGTTAAAGCATTTGCTACTCAAGAGTTTGAGCGGCAACGTTTTTATAGTGCCAGCGATAAAGTAGTAAGCACTTCAACTAAAGTTGTATTGACCTGGGCACTTGTCAGACCTTTAGCTGAAAGCATAGCTAGTACAATTCTCATTGGCATGATTATTTTTGCGTTTACTGTTTTTGTTGTCAATGGAACTTTACAAGTTGCTTCTTTGCTGACATTCTTTTTTGTACTTTTTCGGGTTGTACCAATTGTCCAAGATATTAATGGTACTAGAGCGCATTTGAGTACATTACAAGGAGCGGCAGATAATATTAAAGAACTGGTAAGAACTGACAATAAAAAGTATTTATCAAATGGCAAACTTAAATTTACCGGGTTCAAGCATTCCATTGATATAGTATCTGTGGATTTCGGCTATGAACCTCAGAATTTAGTGCTAAATAATGTTACCCTGAGCATTGAAAATGGCAAAACGACGGCCCTAGTTGGAGCAACTGGTGCAGGTAAAAGTACATTAATTGATTTAATTCCCCGATTTTACGATCCCACAGAAGGTAATGTATTGATTGATGGAGTTGATGTGCGAGAATTTGACATCAATTCGCTGCGACGCAGAATAGCCGTTGTCAGTCAAGATACATTTATTTTCAACACTTCCGTCACGAATAATATTGCTTATGGGACACGGGGAGCGCGTGAAGTAGAAATTCGAGAAGCTGCTCGACTAGCAAACGCACTCGAATTTATTGAACAAATGCCCGAAGGCTTTAATACCCAATTAGGGGATAGGGGCGTGCGATTATCTGGAGGTCAACGCCAGCGAATTGCGATCGCGCGGGCTTTACTACGCGACCCAGAGATTCTGATTTTGGATGAAGCCACAAGTGCCCTGGATTCCGTAACCGAGCGCTTAATTCAGGAGTCATTAGAACAGCTTTCCGTAGGTCGAACAGTAATTGCGATCGCTCACCGTCTTTCTACCATCGCCAAAGCAGATAAAGTTGTAGTCCTAGAACAGGGACGAATAGTAGAGCAAGGCAAATATCAAGAGTTACTAGACTGTCAAGGTAAGCTCTGGGAATATCACAAAATGCAGTACGAAATGGGTCAAGCGAGTTAGTCATTAGTAGAGACGCGATTAATCACGTCTCTACAGTTGTCAGTTGTCATTAGTTATTCTACGCGTCTTTGCGTCTACTCATCCTCCTAATAGTTTTGCAAGGTAAAAATCAATGGTAAATGTAAGTTACCACTCTGCTAGAGTTCAAGGAAGAGTTAATCGTCAACTATACAAAGCAGCACTAGCTCAGATAGCTAGTTTCCCCATCCAAACAACTCGGAAAGTGCCGATTAGTGTCTACACTTTTTCATGCGAGCGAGATTTACCAGAACAAGTAGCAAGTATTCGCTCATTCCTCCGCCATGTTGGTATTCCAGATACATTCACTGTAATTTCTGATGGAAGTTACACTGCATCTAGCTGTAATTTACTATGCCGCATCCATCCTTGTGTTGAAGTAATTCCCTTAAAGAAACTGCTGATAACAGATTTGCCGCAATGTGTTTCTGATTATGCCCGACTTCATCCTATGGGTAAAAAATTAGCGGCATTGATGTCAATTCCTGTTAATGGTACAACCATCTATACAGACTCAGATATTTTATTTTTCCCAGGTGGAACTGACTTAATTAATTTAGCTGATTCAAATACTAAATACTCTTTTTATCTACCTGATTGCTCAGTGTCAGTAGACGAACGAATTATTTATGATGATAGAGAAAAATCGAATCCAGTCAATGGAGGATTTATTGTATTTAGGCACAAATTAGATTGGAGTTTTGCTATTGAACGTTTAGCAAAACTTCAAGAAATTCCTAGTTATTTTACGGAACAAACAATAGTACATTTAACAATGCACCACAATCAGGGGATGCCTCTCTGCTCAGAGCAATATGTGCTGAATGTAGACGATCAGTTCATTTATCCAGATAGATTTGCTGGTAAAAATATTGCTTTAAGACATTATGTTAATGATGTTAGACATAAGTTTTGGATGAATGTAGGTCTTTAAGTTAAGTAAGCAAATTCAATATGAATTATCAACTACTCGATCGAAAAATGATTTATCACTGCTCTCAAGCTGATATTAGAGGAGGCGGTGGTATTGAGACTTATGTAGCTTCTTTAGTATTTTCTCAAATTCCTGGAGTTAGCCATCGCACCATCACTGACTTGAAAAATGTTGACCAGAGTCAGTTTCAGTTGCTTCACGTTCACGATCCAGATATGTTAATGGATCTGCGCTTAGAATGTCCGGCAATATTTACTCTGCACAATCACTCTAGTTACTGTCCCAGTGGTACAAAATATTTAGCAGATCGCGGCAGACTTTGCGATCGCCCTATGAACCCCTTAGGATGTACTTGGGGACATTTAATAGATGGCTGTGGTAGCCGCCGACCGCAAAATATTCTTCAAGACTGGTGGAACGCTTATCATCCTTTAGATATACTCAAAAAACTAAAAATTCCCGTAATTGCTAATAGTGATTATGTGCGGGAACAAGTCATAATGAGTGGTTTATCACCTAAGCGGGTGTTCACACTTCGCTGTGGCGTTCAACCACCCAAGAGCGCTACTACATCTTTAAGCTGGGAAAACCATCAAAATCAGCGAATTTTGTTTGCAGGTCGTATCGTTCCTTACAAAGGCATTGAATGGCTAATTAAAGCTCTAGCAAAAACCGATTCACAAATCCATCTTGACATAGCTGGTGAGGGTTGGGGTAGGCCAAGTATAGAAAAATTAGCACATAAGATGGGGTTAAGCGATCGCATTACTTGGCATGGTTGGTGTAATGGCGACAAGTTAGAAGCACTCTATCAACAATGCTTTGCTGTGGTTTTTCCCAGCGTCTGGCCTGAACCAGCCGGTCTTGTGACTCTGGAAGCTTACGCTCGTTATCGACCTGTAATTGCCAGTGCAGTAGGAGGAATTCCAGAACATGTGCAAGATGGCAAAACAGGTATTCTCGTACCACCAAATGATATTCAACAATTAGCTGCTGCTATTAACGAACTAGCATCAAACTATCAAAAAAGCCGACGTATGGGCGAAGAAGGTCAAGCTTGGTTCCAGGAAGAATTTACTATTGATATTCACATTCGGCATTTAGAGAAAATTTACGAAAGAACTATCGCTGAGTTTCATGCTTGATATTTTAAGGGATTGAAGACTGAGAACGAATTCATTTAATCCCCAATCCCTATTTTTTATTTATTGAAATATCAAAATCAAAAATGGAAAGCCAAACACCGAAAATTGTAGTCATTACTCCTGTAAAAAATGAAGCATGGATTTTAGACCGCTTCTTATCTGTCACTAGTCAATTTGCAGATTACATCATTATCGCTGACCAAAATTCAACTGATGATAGTCAAGCTATTTGTAAAAAATATCCCAAAGTTATCTTAATTGAAAATAAATCAGATAAATTCAACGAAGCCGAACGACAGTTGTTATTGATTCAGACAGCAAGAGATTTAATATCAGAACATAAAATTATCTTGGCTTTGGATGCTGATGAAATATTAGCTGCTAATGCTATGAAAACCCAAAGCTGGCAAGCAATGCTCAAAGCCAAGCCAGGAACAGTATTATTTTTTGAGAAGCCAGATTTATTTGTAACGACGCATCAATGTATCAGAACTGGTATTCTTACACCTCTTGGTTATGTTGATGATGGAGCCGAACATCAACCGCAATCTATTCATAGTGTGAGAATTCCAGTACCGGAATATGCTACAAGGTTGCATATTCATGACATTAAAATTCTGCACTACGCTGTAACTCGCTTAGAAGCACATGCTTCCAAAATTCGGATGTATAGTGTCATAGAGAATGTATTAGGGGTTGGTAATGCTATTGCTAGGAGGTCTCGCTATACCTCAAAACAGGATTACTTGAAGCTTGGCAAAGTCGAAACTGCTCCTAAAGAGTGGTTTACTGGCTGGGAAGAAAAGGAAATTGATATGCATACAGTTATTAAACAAAAATATTACTCTTACGATTTTGAAGTTCTTCATTACTTCCATAAATATGGATTGCGTCGCTTTTGGATGGAAGATATTTGGAAATTTGATTGGGAAGCATGTCGTCAATATGCTAAATCACAAGGGATGCTTGATATACCCGATCGCCAAATACCCAAACAATCTAATATCTTGAATTTTATAGCGGATATTAGTACTAACTTATATGCTCAAGCAAGAGCAATTTTAAGCTTTGTGAAACTGGTTTAAAGAGGATATATTAATCAGAAACTTGGCAAACATAGCGAACATTAGTGATAAATTATAAAATATGTTTGAGAATAGTAAATTAAACGAACCTCTGGTTAGTGTTATTATTCCTACTTATAATCGACCAGAGTATTTGCAGCAGGCGATCGCTAGTGCTATTAAACAGACTTATCAAAATATCGAAATTATCGTTTCTGATAATTGTAGTGCCGAAAATCCAAGAGCGATCGTCGAATCTTTTGGCGATCCGCGTATCAAATTTTGGCGGCAAGAACGAAATATTGGGATGCTTGCTAATCAGGTACATGCCTGCAAAATGGCGCGAGGCAAATACATTGCTAGCCTCCATGATGATGATATGTGGAACGAAGACTTTTTAGTAAAGCTTGTACCATATCTCGAAGCCAATTCCGAATTAATTATTGCTTTTTGCGATCAATATATCATCGATGTACAAGGCGAAATTAATCATGGTTTAACCGAAGAAAATACAAAGGCTTACAAGCGAGACAAATTAGCACCAGGAGTTTATCAAAGTTTTAACCAAATTGGCTTAGTAGATAAAAGTATACCCACCGCCGCAGCTTGTGTAATTCGCAATGATTTTATTGATTGGGATAGTATTCCCCCAGAAGTTGGTGGAATGTGGGATTTATATTTAACCTACCTTTGCTGTATATCTGGTCGTGGTGCGTACTATTATCCTGAAAAATTGACGCGATATCGCACCCACGAGCAAACTGATACTATGCTCAGTGGTAGTAAGGACGCTCAAGCAAAAATTCGTAAAGCTAAAAGCGAAATGTTTTGCTACAAAATATTTAGTCAAGACCAGCGTCTAAAAGAATTTCAACCATACTTTCAACAAAAATGGTTAGAAGCTCATACAACTTTAGGTATTGGCTTATTACGAAGTCAACAAACAGCAGCAGCACGTCCCTATCTTTGGTGGGCACTAAGCCAACAAAAACTTAACTTACGAACTCTAGCAGCACTTACTCTCAGTTTTACTCCGCGACCTTTAGCAAATAAATTACTTGGAGTGTCGAAATAAGAAGGTAAGGATTTCCTTACGTAGAAACCAGATAGGTATAAAGTGTTTATACATCAAATTCCTTCTTTGTATCTTTGTGGGTCATTTATCCCAAGTATTTTTCACAAAAAATATATAACTGCTATATCACTACAATTTCATCAATAAATGAAACTTTGCATTGTTACCCACAAACTTAAAAAAGGCGATGGTCAAGGTCGAGTCAACTATGAAATTGCCCAACAAGCAATTCGTCGCGGTCATCACCTAACATTATTAGCAAGTGAAATAGCACCAGAACTAGAGCAAAATAGTGCCGTAAACTGGATTTCAATCCCAGTCAAAAACTACCCCACAGAATTTATTCGTAATTTCATATTTGCTAAAAAAAGTAGTGATTGGTTACATCAACATCGCTCTGAACTTGATTTAGTAAAAGTTAACGGAGCAATTACTACAGCTGCTGCCGATGTAAACGCTGTACATTTTGTCCACAGTTCTTGGTTGAACTCGCCTGCTCACACTTCCCGCGTCCGCCGAGATTTTTACGGCTTTTACCAATGGTTATATACAGCTTTAAATGCCCATTGGGAAAAACAGGCATTTCAAAAAGCAAAAGTCGTTGTCGCAGTATCTGAGAAAGTCGCCCAGGAATTAGTCAACATTGGCGTACCTCGTTCTCGCATCCGCGCGATCGTCAACGGCGTTGATTTACAAGAGTTTGCTCCCGGTGTAGCCTCCCGACAACAATTAGGTCTACCGAAAGACGTAACTTTGGCCCTATTTGCCGGAGATATCCGCACGCCAAGGAAGAACTTAGATACGGTGCTGCACGCCTTAGCCAAAGTTCCCGATTTACATCTAGCAGTGGTGGGTGCAACCGAAGGTAGCCCCTTCCCACAGTTAGCAGCCTCTCTAGGGTTAACTCAACGAGTGCATTTTCTCGGATACCGTCGTGACATCGCCGAAATCATGCGGGTAGTGGATTTATTTGTTTTCCCTTCCCGATACGAAGCTTGCACGTTGGTATTGTTAGAAGCCCTCGCTTCTGGATTGCCCGTAATTACTGCCACGGCAACCGGCGGTGCAGAAATAGTCACACCGGAGTGCGGCATCGTTTTGCCAGACACAGACAACATTGATGCTTTAGCAGCAGCTTTGTTGTCTTTAGTGGGCGCAGACACAGAGGGGCTTGTCGTTAGACATCGCCCATTAATGCAACGCATGGGTAAAGCAGCGCGTACAGTAGCAGAACAACATAGCTGGACAATTATGGCACAAACCTATGTGGATCTATTTGAGGAGTTAATCAAGCATGAGGAATACCGTTCTCATACCAACCTATCGCCGTCCTCTGGATCTATCACGCTGCCTTTCGGCGCTACAGGTACAAACTAAACCAGTCGATCGAGTGATGGTGGTTGTCCGCGATACGGATGCTGAAACTTGGCAATTCCTCTCAGAATTCAACCCACAAAATCTACCACTACATATTGTAAAGGTGACACAACCGGGGGTAGTAGCAGCCCTGAACGCCGGACTGGCAGCAGTAGAAGGAGATATTGTTTCGATTACTGATGATGATGCCGCACCTCATGCTGATTGGTTAGAACGAATTAACGCTCACTTTGTCTCAGATAGTTGCATTGCTGGAGTCGGTGGACGCGATTGGATACACCGCGACACCAAAATTGAAGATGATTCCCGCCAAGTCGTTGGGAAGTTGCAGTGGTTTGGACGAGTAATTGGCAACCATCACTTGGGAGTGGGAAAACCTCGCGAAGTCGATGTTCTCAAGGGCGTAAACATGAGTTTTCGTACCCAAGCAATTGGGCAACTATGCTTTGATGAGCGGATGCGCGGTACAGGAGCGCAAGTACACTTTGAAATGGCGTTTACTCTGGCTTTAAAGCGGGCTGGTTGGAAGATGATTTACGATCCTAACGTTGCGGTAGATCACTATCCAGCACAACGTTTTGATGAAGACCAACGTCATAACTTTAATGAAATTGCCTTTATTAATTTAGTTCATAATGAAACTCTCGTTTTATTAGAACATTTGCCACCTCTACGTCGGGCTGTATTTTTGTTCTGGGCCGTATTAGTAGGCACAAGAGATAGTTTCGGCTTAGTACAATGGCTGAGACTTTTACCTAGCCAAGGCCAACTAGCAACTAAAAAGTGGCTGACATCATGGCGTGGGCGTTGGCAAGGATGGCAGACATATCAACAATTAAAAATTCAAAATTAAAAAATCTAAAATCCAAAATTGGTATGATTTCCAATCAGGTACTTTTTAATAGTTTTTTAAAAGCACATTTTTCTCCTAAAGAGCGATCGCTACAGGGTTGGATAGTCATCCTCGGCTTCGTATTTCTGTCAGTAGCTTGTTATTTCGCGGGTGCTGCTGCCATGCTCCGCCTCCTCTATCCAGCAGCAGCCCTCGTAGTAGCCGTATTTTTATACTTACGACATCCTATCTTATACATCGGCTTTAACTGGTGGGTATGGTTTCTCACACCTTTAGTTGTGCGTTTAGTTGACTATCGAGTTGGCTGGGATCCCACCCGTCAGATGCTCATAGCACCATATTTAGTGTCTTTTGTGAGCATAGCCACCTTCTTGCGATACCTTCCCAGTGCTGCTCGTCAAGGAGGCTTACCTTTTATTTTGGCTGCTTTAGGGGTTTGCTATGGCTTTCTAGTAGGTATAATTTATAATCAGCCCATCCCTGTAGCACGCAGCTTGCTGGACTGGCTTAGCCCAATCATCTTCGCTTTTCACTTATTTATTAACTGGCGAGATTATCCCAGCTATCGCCAAAACATGCAGCGCACATTTTTTTGGTGCGTGTTACTTACAGGAGCTTATGGTGTATATCAATTTGTAGTAGCTCCTGAGTGGGATCGTTACTGGCTGATAGAATCAAAACTATTTACAAGTTCTGGAGATCCCGTACCCTTTGGGATGCGCGTGTGGAGTACAATGCATTCAGTCGGGCCATATGCAACTGTGCTGCAAACTGGTCTATTGTTGATGTTCACTAGTCGCCAAGGGTTTTTAACTTTCCCCGCTTCAGCATTTGGCTATTTGTCATTCTTACTTACCCAAGCACGTAGTAACTGGGGGGGCTGGTTACTCGGTGTGATTATGATTTTCGTGTCAGCGAAGGCACGTATTCAAATGCGTTTAATAGGAATAATTTTGGTAATGGCCATGTGCGTTGTGCCATTAACAACCATTGAGCCAATTTCTGAGGTTGTGGCAGATCGGATGGAAAGTTTTTCCAATCTCCAAGAGGATAGTAGCTTTAAAGATAGATCGGGCAACTATGATAGAAACCTGAATTTAGCCTTGACTAATGGTCTTGGTAACGGTTTAGGAAATATTTGGAAGGTCAACGAAAAAACTGGTAAAATCGAAGTTTTTGTGGTTGACAGCGGCATTTTAGATATGTTTTTCACCTTGGGCTGGTTTGGAGCCATTCCTTACATGGGTGGATTAATCTTGATAGTTTTTAGCGTCTGCAAGTATACAGAAGCTCGTTTTGATAGTTTTGTCAGTGCAGCCCGTGCTATTGGTATAAGTTCTTGTGCCCAGTTAATTATTAGTAGTGGGATGCTGAGTGTGATGGGCATGATTCTTTGGGGATTTTTGGCGATGGCTATGGCAGCACATAAGTACTATCAGCATCAAGGAATTACTACATCTAAATAAGTGTATGTTGTCTTGGGGCTAGGGGCGATCGCTATTATCTACAACTTTTCCAATATCCAGGCTTTCGACTGCAATGCATAACAGCCATAATTAAAATGTATTCCTGCTCAATTGTATAAATAATTTCACAGGTAAACCCGAAGGGCAGAAGGAATACTGCCCTCTGCCTTTCTTCTTAACTTCCTAGAAGTTGAATCCAACTCCGAGTTGCAGCCCGACATCAGTGTCATCTATAAAAGCTGCATTTACAGCACCTGTGGCTGTAAAACGAGAACCTAAAGGAACATCTATACCACCAGTTACCAGGAATCCGACATCAGCATCGTCATCAGTTTTAATAGCTACGCCAGCACCTAAGAAAGGAGATATCGGAAATGTTCGTTCACCAGTGGGATTTACTGAACGTGGGTTAAAATCGAATGTCAGGGGAACCAGAACTACTGTACCATCCCCAAAAACTGCTGAAGGCCGCGCTGATATACTGCGTGTCAACCCGATTTTGCTAATCACCGCAAAGTTAGTTTCGCCGAGAGCCGTTTCATCACCACTCAAACCAATGTTGCCTGCAACCCCAATATAGCTTGAGCCACCACGAGTAGCTCTGCCTGGTGTAACCTCATTACCAGTTCCTTCTGATGGTTGCTGACTGACGTTAAGGTTAGGTGGTATGAGGACTGCATTGATTGGATAGATCACGCCATTGCTAGCTTGGACACCAGGCTGGAGAACTGTAGCATTGTTTACCGAAACTTGATTAGTGGCGCTATCAACTTTAATGTTGAGAGATGCGTCTTCAGCTGTTTTCACTTCTCCGGTGGAGAGTTGACTGGCAGTTAGTTCAGCGGGAACCACATGATATCTCAAAACCTTAATCAAAATTTCTCTATTTTCCGGCTGCTGTAACTGCTGTAAAGTTTCGGCAGGCAAAGCAGCAAACGCTTCATTAGTAGGAGCGAACACTGTGTAAGGGCCTGGTTGTTGCAGAACATCTGTTAAACCTGCTGTCTGTAATAAAGAAGTCAGGGTGGAAAAGGAATTACTAGATGCCGCAAGAGAAACAATGTCACCGGTAGCTTGGTTGCCGCCAGTAGTTGCACCTGCTATGTAGTTAGCCGCTGCAACATTGCTACCAAGGGCCTGTAACTGTCCCTGCTTAACCAAAGCTTGATACAAAAGTGCCGCTGCTTCAGCACGAGTCAGCGACACTTGGGGATTAAGTTGATTCACATTGGGGTAGTTGACGACAATCCTGGCTTGTGTGGCTGCTGCAACATTATTAACGGCATAGTTCGGGATGGCTGAAGCGTCCGTATAATAGGTACTGTTAATATTTGATGCATTGTCGTTAGCACTCAAACCTAAACCACTTGTCAAAGCAACGAGTGCTTGAACCTTGGGAATTTGCTGATTTGGCTGAAACAAGTCTCCGGGATAGCCTGTCAAAAATCCAGTTTCATAAGCTTCTCTAATTGCATCTGCTGCCCAGTAGTTAGCGGGAACATCTCTAAATCCACTAGAACTTAATTGCCGAACTGGGTTTTGGTTAAATGCTTTTTGAATCAGTGCAGCAAATTCCGCACGAGTTACAGATTGATTAGGCTTAAATGTGCCGTCAGGAAAACCAGTAATTACACCTCTTTGGGCTAAGGCTTGGATAAACGGAAGCGCCCAGTAATCTGAGCTTACATCAGTAAAGTTAGAGGTTGAAGTTGTCGATGGAGTTGTGCTTGGTTCTGTCGATGGAGTTGTGCTTGGTTCTGTAGTTTGAGCTGAGGCGACATCAGCAATTGTTATGGGAGCAATTGTAGCTGCTGCCATTCCGAAAATTAACAAACTTGTGGTTGCTGAAGACCAACGAAAGAAATTTAGCATGAAAATATTCTCCTGAAAAATTAGAGCAATTTAAGCAAGTACAAGTACATTGATTGACTATTGGCAAACTCTGCATGATGCAAGGCTGAATAGGCAAAAATTTACAGATATTTTTTTGTTTCATCTTGACATCAAAAGCATACATGTGACACTTTGACCGCTTCTTGAAAATCAACACTTGCGATCGCATAATTCTCTGCTAGTATTCAACAATACATACATAAGCTGATTAGTTCCACCATCTTGTGTAATTAGCAGAAGAATATGTATTGGATAGCCTTCTTTTCATAACTGTAGAAAAAGGCAGATACGATCAAGTTGGGTCAGCATGACATCTAGTAGTACTTGAGAGAAGAAATTCAGTCATATATAGGTTAGATTTTCGGGTTATCACCTTAATCGCGCAACTAGCTAGAGGTTAAGTTTTTAGAAAAAACTTTCAACCTTTAGATAGAAGACTGGAATGACAAATTTGAAAACAGTATACAATAAATTAGCGATCGCGCTTAAAATTTTCGAGCATATTCAATCAAAATTTTCTAATTTATCAGCTATACTGGCAAGCGTTGCAATTAATTCATCTGACCTAACTGATGCGGTAATGTTTAGTTTTGAACTGCCTGTTATTAGGTCTTCTTGCTACTGTTGGTCTGATTCATCATTAATTAATATAAGTCTCCTTTTTTACTATTTCCTAGTAGTGATTAAATCATAAGTTCAATTTGCCAAAACAGAGTTTATTCTACAGTAAAATGGCAGTTTTTTTCAATCCTACTTAAAATAGGCTTTTGTTGGAATGCATGTTATTTATTCTTCTATAAAATAATAAAATTTATATTATCAAAAAGCTTATTATCTGAATAAATGAAAGTAGTTGTCATTGTGAGACTTTAAGTCGATCCTAGTTAAGTAAACTACTGTCGAAGGCGTAATCTAGTAGCAGTCCTAAATGATTTGTAGAATCTTGCATATTGGCTGTTAACAGGGGTACATCCCAGTTTTTATTTTTTAATGAGAGAATAGCTGTCATTGCGTTCGCGTAGTGTCTCGTAGAGAGGAGGAACGACGTAGGCAGAGCCTTCTCGCAGAGTAGCAATCCCATGGACTCGCTCGTAGTTTGGAAGATTTGGCGATTGCTTCGCTTCTCTTCTCCTGTCGGAGACGCTGCGCGTAGCTTGCTTAAGAGCAAGGGAAGAGAAAAAATAATTTGTATCAAGCTTTTGGTGAAATGGTATAAGTTGCCAAATCAAAGCAGATTGCTATATAAAAAAACAGTTAGTATCTTTGTTAGCTATTGCCATTGAGGCGAAAAACTAAAGACACTAACTATTTTGCAGGTTGATTTGATATTTTGGTATTTTCTAAAACTCTGACAGAATAATGCTTTCAGCCGTTTTAGGGATTATTGAGAAGTGAGTTTTTTTGCAACCTTGCGTCTTGCAACAACTAGACCACCAACAACCGTCAAACCAAGTAATGCAGAAGGTTCGGGTACTGATGCAGTTGTGTAACTCTTAGTCCAGGAGTAGATACCAGTGTGAGATGTTTTGTCAATCGTCTTGTTGCGATCTCCTGCGATGGCACCTGAATCTATCGCTGCAAAACTAAAGGCATAGTTAACCTCGTTATTGAAAGTGACTTTGGCAATTTCACTTATTTGCAACGGTTTCTTTTGCAGAACCGCTGTTTGTGATATCTTAGCCAGCATCATATCCAATATTTGATTTCCTGTGGAATTACGGCTAGAAGTTGCTGGATTTAGATATTGTCCGCTAAGGTCCAAGTGTCCAACTAAGTCAATTTTTAAATCACCAGTTTGGTGATTGTATGTTACATCTCCAATATTAGGATCGCCAGCCGAGTTGAAACCGTTAGTGCTGAGATAGCCAACTAGGGAAGTAAAGTTAGCATCAAAAAGTGTGAGTAAGTTAGAACCACCCAAGGTGCTACTTGACAATAATCCACTATAAGCATTACGAAAACCTGTTAGCCATCCTGTTGCCAATTTCCCATCAGCCCAGTCAGCCTTAGTGACACTCTCTATCTTGATAGTTTTATTGCCTAGATTAGCAGTAAACCCAACGTGGTTTGTGACTGTTTCACCTGATGTAAACAGTTCAACGTTGGTAGCACTATCGTTATCTGTTAAAGCTGCGATCGCTTTATTGGTGTCGCCGTAGTTGCTGTAATCGTTTAAAACTCGTCGTTTCACACCGCCGATACCAGTGTTATCGTATACAGGAGTGCCAGGAGCATAAGTCCAGGTGTTGATGTTGGGTTTGTTTGCAGATGTGTTAGCCACATCGTTGGTAGTGAATTGAATATTAGTAGGTCTTGTAAGGTTGACAGCGAAAGCTGGAGTTGTGGCGATCGCGCTCATGCTTGCTGCTACCGAAGTGCCAATCAATAGTTTCTTGATATATCCTGTCATTTTTGTTGCTCGTAAAACTCAAACATCTCACTAGCTACTTTAGTTTTCTATCTTCTCTAATTGGGTAAAGTTAGAGTGAATTTATAGCAATTTTTAGTTCAATAAAAGCCATTTAAATACTGACAGTATTTAGTAGATATACGGGAATTTACCAAAAAATACTGACTAATAATTTTTAACTCATATAGCAACCCTATTTGAGTTGAGAAAATTACATTTACTGTGTCTAACTCTGTAGCTTATTGCAGATATCAAACCTAACTTGCAAGAAGCTCAAAAAAATAAATTTTCTTGCTAACAGGTTTTGAATATTCACAGTTTAACAATAGCAAAAATAAGATGGTTGTCGAGCGATATGATGCCTTGACTCTTGGTTTCTCAAATCTAACGATGTGCCTTGAGGAGATAGAGCTTTTTGCGCTTATCGCTACAAGGCACTCGCCATCATTTGAATAATTTTATTCCCCAACTGTTAACAGCAACTTCACCGAATTTATCGTACTTTACTAGCCGGACTTAAACATTTTTTGGGAAAAAATAAGCCTCAAACCCATGTAGGGCAAGGAAAATATACCAAATACCCAAAAACGCCTGAAACCCAGATATATCAGGAAACTAGCAAAACAATTTCAAAGTCTCTGTGTATATACATTTGAGTTATTTTTCTAGGTATTTTTTGTCTAAGTCCCAATAATAAGTCTTTAACTGAACTTGATAGGAGAGCCGATAAACCTAGAGAATTGTTTCAAGAATTTGGTGTTACCTTGGATAGCCTTGTTAATCGAGCCTCCTGAAGCCATGACACGCATTTCGCGATTGATAGGCCACGTGTAGTTTAGTTTGTCAAAAAACTTGCACAGATCTGATAAAAGGCGTTGGTGGTACTTCAAATTCAAATGCAAACCTTCGTGTTCGTGACAAAAACATTTCTCTATCCAATAGAGTGCTTCTAGGGCAGACATATCAAATAGAGGAGTTTGTAGTATCTTGTAAACTAAGGGTATGATAAACAGTTTATCTGGAGAAAAACTTGCAACCGCCCCAGCAGACAGCCCATTGAGAACAGTAAGTTGCATCATATAGATTGACAAATTAGCCATGAATTTCTCGTAGGCTGTTGGCTTCGGAAAGTCCTTGTACAAATCTTGAGCGATCAACTGGGAAGTTGTAGTGTGGAAAGATTCATCCAAGAAATGGTAATGAGAGACAGCCGCGGGAGCTGGAATAAACTCGCCTTTTTTCTCTAAATTCTTGAAATACTGGGAACGGGGGTGTTCTGTAAGCTTGAGAATCATATTGGCGATGAAGCGTAAGGCATAATACTGGGAAGCCAAGAAAGGCGTACCTCCCCAATTCAAGCTGAATAAGTGTCGCAAAGGCCCAGGTGATAAACGCCCAATCAGACCCTTTTGAATCACCTGAGACTCATTTCCTGTAAGGAGGTTGCCAATTATTATCTGGCCTAGTAGACTCATCTCCGTCATGTTACCAATCGTGCGAAAGGCATGAATGTGGTGGCGTTCCTGGGAAGTTTCAACATCCAGTTCGTGACAGAGAGTTCCGTAGTCACTCATACTGTAAAAAACGCTGCCTGTGACCTGATTGTAAAGCACTGTATTAGTTTCGCTAGCAGCAGTAAGGTTGTAACCTCCAACCCAAAAAAGATGATTGAGAGCAATCTTTTGCGACAAGGAAGCTGCTTCGTAAAGTGGGGTACCGTACAAGAGGGAAAACTCAGGTTGACTCCAATAACAATCTCTGTTGCTGCTATAGTTAAAATTCTTATCCAACTCTGTTATTTTTTCAGTGTAATCGGATTCTGTGTTACGTCGATAGTTGATTTCAGTCAGTTTTAAATGTTTCTTGAGCTTTACCTCAGGTTGGCTCGGAGATTGATTTTTTGTCTCTAATTCTTTGGTGTTATCTGTCATATATCCCTCCTAGATATTGGTATAAAATCTGAGTTGTCATCTGCCACACACAGTAATTGGGTATCGGTTACACTTCGTTCAACTCACAATGACATATCACAAGTGATTTGCCGGACATCACATAAGACCATCACGGTTGATGAGAGTGTTACAGCGGATTTTAAGTTGGTGAAGCAGCGCGGTCTTGGGGGTTTCCACGCCACTTCCTTTAACGGGGGTAACCCCCCTTCGGGTTCGCAGTTCCTTCAAGTCGGCGAAGCCGCCCAACGGACTGCTCACCGCAACGGAGTGGCTCCCCATAAGCGACTGCTGAATCTGCTGTATTATTACTAACTAACTCTCAAGTACCACTGAAGTCTTGCAGAGTTCCCGACTCTGAATCAAGCTTTGCGATCCAGCTATCGACAGACCCAGCATTGGTATTCCCAAAAGATCCCTCAGTAATTCCTGTAACGTAGACGTTACCAGTGTTGTCAACGCTAACACTGGTGGCGGCATCATCACCGCTAGTGCCAAACTGTTGAATCCACTGCTGGTTACCATTACTGTCATACTTAGCAATCCAGGCATCATTAGATCCAGCATTCTTTCCCCCCAAATCTTTGTCGGTATATCCCGCCAGGAAGATATTGCCATTTAAATCAACCTTCATGCTTAAGGAGGCATCATCACCGCTAGTGCCAAACTGTTGAATCCACTGCTGGTTACCATTGCTGTCATACTTAGCAACCCAAGCATCATCAGACCCAGCATTTTGTCCCCCCAAGTTGCCTAGGGTCCATCCTGTCATGTAGACATTGCTTTGACTGTCTGTACCAATCCCCCTTGGGAATTCATAATCCTTAGTGCCAAACTGTCGAATCCACTCCAACTGACCATTGTTGTCGTGCTTAGTAAGCCAAAGATCGTATAGTCCAGCATTCTTTCCCCCCAAGTCACCTAGGGTCCATCCTGTAGAGTAAATACTGCCATCATTACTGACATCAACAGCGTAAGCTTCGTCTAAAGCCGAACTCCCAAACTGTTGAAACCATTGCTGGTTGCCATTGCTGTCAAATTTGGTTACCCAAGGATCGTCCGCGTAGCCATCAGGCTGAAAAATTAGCCCATTCTGCTGTTGTTTAATACTAAATCCTGTGAGGTAGACATTGCGATCGCCATCGACCTTCATGCTAAATGAGCTATCAATCAGACCGACTCCAAACTGTTGAATCCACTGCTGATTGCCATTGCTGTCATACTTGCTTACCCAAACATCATAATTATCTTGGCCTTGATTGAAACCTTCCAAATCGCCTTTGGTTAATCCTAGTAAGTAGAAGTTATCCTTATTGTCGGTGGCAACACTAGTGGCAAAGTCAGCCTTAGAAGTACCAAACTGTTTAATCCACTGCTGATTGCCATTACTGTCATACTTGGCCACCCAGACATCATCAGACCCAGCATTGGCTCCTCCCAAAGAGTCATTAGTCAATCCCGCTACATATAGGTTGCCACAGGCATCCGTGGCTGAACTTGCAAGCAAGTCAATACCAGTAGACCCCAATTGCTGAATCTCGCCTTGTACTGGTTCTGGTGGCGTGTAACCCTCGTACTGGAAGTAGTTAGCCTCAAGACTCAAACGATCGACTCCAGGCAAAAAGGTGATGAGATCGGGTACGATTTCCTGCTTCCAAAATATCGCTGTTCCCAAAGGAGATTCTACCAGTTGGTAGTCTTCAGAGGTGCCATGTAGCTGAATGATATCTTGCTTGGAGTTAAAGTCTAAAATTAAGGCAAATTGGTTTAAACCGAAGTTGAGTTCTTTCCCATCAATATAGTATGGCTGTTTCCAATCACCAATAACAAATCTGTCATCCCAAGTAAGCTGACTGCCCTCGAATGCTCCTAGTAAGTCACTATCACCGAGCATAATATCAATTTGCTGTTCATAGGAGTTATTATTACCTAAGTTATTACCAAGAAAAATATCGTTTCCAGAGCGACCCCACATCAGTTCACTGTTTTCACTCTTGAAAAGCAAGTCGCTGCCAGGTGTGGTTACATTTAAAACTCTTAAAATTCTAGGAATGATGTCACTTTCTGATGTGGTCAATCTATTTTCCATACTCAAAACTCACTCCCGTCTGAAATACTTTCAAGAAACAAGGCAGGAGGCAGAGGGCAGGAGGCAGAAGGGAAGAGGATTTGGCTTGTTTATTTCATTCATAGCGGGTAGTAGTACGCCAGTGAGGCTGCTCCTAAGAAAATACTTATTCTTCTTGGTCGGCATTTCGTCTGACAAATTAAATGGCTGTCAAGTGCATATAAGCGTATGAGAATCTAGCGCTCTCAGGAACCAAACAAAATATTTTATCGCCCCGTTCAACTTTGCCTGATGACATCAATTCCTCCAACATCACAAAGATAGAGGCCGAGCCTGTATTACCCTTGTAGGTTAGATTAGTAAACCATTTATCAAACGGAATATGAAATCCAATTTCTACCAACTCATCGTGGAGTGACTGCTTGAAATGTTCTGATGAGTAATGGGGCAAATACCAAGTGATATCATCTGGTTTTAAGTTATGTTTATCTCGGACTTGTGTAAAGCCTTTTTGAATCCCATACATAACTACATTTTCCCCTAGCAGTTTTGCGTCCTGCTTGAGGGCAAAATAACTCTCTTGCGATACTTCTTCTGGATTTTCGACTTCCCGCCAGCCTTGTAAAGAACCATCTGCTTTTTTGATAGCTCCCATATACATACAAGTATCGAGTTCATTAGCAAAAGATATGATATCAATCCAGTCTATTCTCAGTGAAAGACCATCTTGACGAGGAGTATCTGTTATTAACACCGCAGCAGCAGCATCGGAAAGCATCCATCTTAAAAAATCCTTCTCGAAAGCTATGATAGGTTTTGTTTCTAAATCCTGAATTTTTGCTTCTATTTCTGGTTGAAAGTAAATCCCTGTAAGTGCATTCGAGACTAATTCTGACCCTGTTGTTACAGCATTTTTGGTCAATCCGGACGATACACTCATATATCCATACTTGAAGGCAGTCACTCCTGCACAACAGACACCACTTGTGGCTATAACCTCACAGGGAGGACATCCAAGCTCCCCATGCACCATGAGAGCATGGTTAGGAATAAATTGATCCGGACCTGAGGTTCCACAGACCAAACATTCTATTTTCTCTAACGGCAAATTATAGTCTTTGGAAAGATTATGCACTGCTTGAGCTGTTAATTGTGCATTATTATGAGTTTGCTTGCCAGTCTTTGGGTCTATTGCATAATATCGAGATTTGATACCGTTGTTTTTTAGGATTCGACTTTTAGACCGAGACGGTTTTCCGTTGACTAACCCAAGAACATTTTCAATCTCCTCATTATTTATCGGTTCATTAGGTAAAAACACTCCTATACCTGTAATGTATGCTGAAACCATAATGTCCTCCATACAAACTAACAAAATATGAAATTAATAAATGTGACTCTTTCAAAGCATGAGTTATGATTGACTTCTAACTCACACCTATTGGGGATTTTAGAACTTCAACATAAGACGCTATTTTTTTATGAATCAGCGGAGCAAAGAGAAATTGAATAACAGCGGAAAGTATCAGAACAATTGGAATAGCAAATACAAGATGAACTGCAAAGATGCAGATTATCGGTAGTCTGCTCCAACTTCCCTGTTGACCAAAAAACCGAGCTATTTTTGCCCAAGGACGGTATATTACTCGTCCAATTAGTTCTGGAATGACATAGCGTTGATTGACTTCAACAGCCCCAAGTCCATTAAATATTGGCTGATGAGAACAATCACTTAAGGCTGTAAGATTATTCGCTATCCGCTCCCCGAATCTTGATAGTGCATTAATCTCCTCATCTTTAACCCCCGCAGCAGGTAATACTCCCAAAAATCTGTGTTTTTTACCCGTCAACAATGACCAGGGAGTAGTAACAAAAGTAGCCAAAGGAGGCCCTTGGTGAGTTATCACCACATTGTCAATATGAATACCTCTGACTTCAGTAATCATTTTCTTCATAGTTTCTGAGGCAGAGTGCCACATATTTCGACAGACTACTAAAGTAATAACTTTCGTATCCTGAAAAACTTTTGCATACTCGGACTTCAGAAAGCCCTGAATTGGTAAAGATGGTGCTAAAAACCAAACTTGATAAGCAAGAATTACTAGATCGAATTTGTCATCTTGATTGAATTCCGGCGGATAAATTTCTGGATATTCGCCGTTAACACATTCTGGGAAAACATCAAAAAACTTATATAGATTCCAAGGATAAGGATAATGAGATTTTGGTTTAATACACTCCCAGGTAAGCTCAATTTCTGGTGTATTGAGATATTTGGTAAAAGATTTGACTGCGCGAGCAACATCTCCCGAATGGGAGTAATAAATTATTAGTACACGTTTCATGATTTAACGCGGTTAGTTAAAAAAATACTTTTCACAAAGTATCTAGGATTGCTATCAATTAGCCTACTCATTACTCTTACCGCCTATATTAGATTAATTACTTTTGTATTACAACTTATATGCAACTTCAAAACATTGTTAAACAATTATATATTGTTGAAAAATGCTCTTGCGATCGCTTTCTCTTCCTCTTTACACTCCTACTACTTGTTGTTGATATAAGCAGTAATAAAGTCCTTTTAAAGCCATAAGTTCTGCATGATTGCCCTGTTCTACAATTCGTCCTTGGCTCATCATTAAAATCACATCGGCATTCTGAATTGTTGCTAACCTATGGGTAATGAAAAATACTGTCCTTCCCTGAAATACTTGTGCTAGGTTGAAACACACCTGACGTTCAGTGGCATAGTCTAAAGCACTCGTAGCTTCATCTAGAATCAAAAACGGTGGGTTTTGCAGAACAGTACGAGCAATTGCTATTCGTTGTCTTTGTCCCCCAGATAAAGCCGAACCCCTCTCACCAACACGAGTTTCATAACCGTTAGGTAAGTTCATGATAAAGTCGTGGGCACAAGCAACCTTGGCAGCTTCTACAATTTGTTCTGGCGTAGCATCGGGCATATTCAGGGCAATATTCTCTTGTACCGTAGTATCAAATAGTAAAGTATCTTGTAGCACCATACCGATTTGACGGCGCAGGGAATAGAGTTCTACCTTGCTAATGTCATAGCCATCGATTTTAATCCGACCGGAATCTAGTTCGTAGAGGCGAGCTAAGAGTTTGGTTAATGTACTTTTACCAGCACCACTTTGTCCCACAACTCCCACAAACATCCCTGCGAGAATATCAAGATGAACGTTATTGAGTTGTGGGTTAGGGTTTTTAGCGAAACTAAAGATAACATTTTCAAACTGAACAGCACCAACAATAGCAGGCATGGGAATTTGAGAAGAGGGAGAGGAGGGGAATTTATTCTTTTCTGCCACTCTTAGTTCAATTTCTTGAGGAGTATCTAAAATATCTGCTAGCCTTTCTAGAGATAATGCCGTTTGTTGGAAGTTCTGCCACAGTTGAATTAACCGTAGTAAGGGACTGGTGACATAGCCAGCGATAATGCGGAAGGCGATTAATTCTCCCAATGTGAGTTGTCCTTTTAACACCAGATATGCACCTACCCATAGCAGTAACAAACTAGAAATTTTGTTGAGGAAGTTGCTGAGGAAACTAGCAGTATTAGAAGTGAGAACATTTTGAAAACTAGCGCTAATGTAACGTGCGTAGCGAGATTGCCATTGCCAACGAGAGTTGAGTTCGATGTTTTGGGCTTTAACAGTTTGAATGCCAGAAACTACTTCTACTAAATATGATTGCGTTTCGGCATTGCGTTCGGCTTTAGTTCTAGCTTGGCTGCGAATAATTGGTGTAAAAATCAATGTGAGTAGTGCAAATAAAGGTACTGTTGCTAGTGCCACAATAGTCAGCAGCCAACTGTAAAATAGCATGACCACAATATAGATAACAGAAAAAATAGCGTCTAAAACAACGGTCAAAGCAGTACCTGTCAGAAAAGAGCGAATATTTTCTAATTCGTCGATTCGGCTTGATATTTCACCAACGGGACGCTTCTCGAAATAACGCAATGGTAAACGCAACAAATGGTCGATAACTTCTGAACCTAAAGATAAATCAATGCGATTAGTAGTATCGACAAAGAGATTGGTACGCAGCCAATTAATTACACCTTCTACCACAGCCATTGCTATGAGTAAAAAGCCTAAAACGTTGAGAGTATTAACACTGTTTTGAATGATGACTTTATCAATAATTACTTGGGTGATAATAGGATTTGATAGTCCCAAGATTTGTACAAATAAAGACGCTATAAAAACTTCTATTAGCACAGTGCGATGCTTTTTAATCGCAGGCAGAAACCACAATAAACCAAATCGCTTTTTGGGAGTTTCTTTGGTTGGTTCTAGAAGTAGTACTTGTCCTTCTTCTCCCCAAGTTTCCATAAAATCTGCTGGCTTTTTATGGACAATGCCTTGTTCTGGAATGGCAATAATTAATTCTTTTGCTGTGGCTTTGTAGAGAAGAGCAAAACTATCTTGCCAAGGAATCAGGGCAGGAGTTGGTAGTTTAGAGATTGCAACAGCAGGAATGCTAACTAGTTGTGAGGTAAGTCCCATTAATTCTGCCAAGGCACCGCATAATTGCATGGAAATACTACCCGTGCGCTTTTGATTGTTGACTAAGGCGCGGCGTAGGACATCTTGACGAAATGGCATTCCTAGGTGTTGCGCGACCATTTGAAAACAAGCAAGAGTGCCTTCTACAGCGCCGCGACCTGATATGTGGGGATATTTGACTTGTGCTTTGTCAGTTTCTTCTGCTTCTTCTGGGTATTCAGCAGCGAAAGGAACGTTATCCCATTCCAGCGAGGTAGAGAGGGAAGAAGTGGGGGAGTGAGGGAGTAAAAAAGAAGGGTTAGTAAAACCGACTAAACGAACTTTGCCAGTAATGTCAGCTTGCGCTTCAGCAAGGTTAAGACGATCGCCCACAATATAATTAGAACCTGAACTACTAACTAGCCATAAAAGGTTAGGGTCTAGCTGTTGCAGAGATGTTTTACCAGAGGGTAAGTTGAGGATAGTAGCTTGACGTGCAGCCGCTATAGCTAGTTCTTTGAGATTGTCTGGACTCTGACCGCGTCGTTCTAATTCCGCACCCAACAAATCAAAAACTTCAATTAAGCTGCAAGAGTTGCGGAAATATGCAGCGAATCCTGATGAGGATTTGGGGATATGGGATGAGTTTTTGCCCCATCTGTTTATTTCCCCATCTTCTTGGAGTAGTGCCATAAAATCGGCTGCTTTCATCGCCAAACAAAGGGTTTCACACGAAGCGATCGCAGTTTCACAATGAACGCCACGCACCAAGCTTGTCCAGCCGAGGATGTCTCTTGGTTTTAGTAGTTGCAGAGTTTCTGGAGTGCTAGCACTAGGAGCATGTGCCAATAAACGGGCTTGTCCCTGGTAAAGAATAATGACTTTAGTCGGAAGGGTTTTTTGTACGATAATTGCTTGGCCCATCCGATAGCGCTGAGGTTCGAGTTTGGCGGCGATGCGATCGATAGTAGTTGTATCTAAGCGATCGAATGGACAGATACTAGCAATAAATTCTCGAATGGTTGCAGTGCTTTGTGTCATCTTTTTATCAAAGTTGGGGTAGATGCATCAGTGTGATGTTGTTTAGATCGAGTTGAGCTAAGTTCAAGCAACGATGCTGAAGTTTGCTGCACTCAGACTGGGATTTCCATCTAAAGTTGCAAACAAACCACCACTACCGAAACCAGAAGCAAGACCATTTTCGTTATAGAACAAACTACCATCTGTAGAGTTGTAAACAATCGCCGCATAGCTACTTTTAGCATCGGCACCGTTGGAGACTGTGGCAAAATCTAAGTCTGTCAGAGAGTTAAAAGCTGCTCCAATGGAATTTTTCAGAACAGTAAAGGTATTCGTATTCAAAAGAATCTTATCGGCAGTAGATGTGAAGTCCGTAATTTTATCTGTGCCAAGGTCACTTGTAACAAAAGGTTTGCCTGTATCAAATACGAAAGTATCGTTACCTATACCGCCAGTGAGCGTATCATTACCATAGCCACCAACAAGCGTGTCATTACCAGAGCCGCCAATCAGCAGGTCATTACTCTCTTTGCCATCAATGACATCACTGCCATCCTCGCCATTAATTTGATCTTTGCCAACAGTACCGAGTAGGCGATCGCTGTTGGCAGTACCAACAACTGGATTGATTTCTGGAGAGAAGGATGGATTAAATGTTAGCAGGGTGCCTGTATTAGCATCGAGCTTAGCTATCCAACTATCCATTGCTCCTGCATTAATCCCACCAAGAGAGCCTTCAGTAAATCCTGTAGCGAAGATATTACCAGCATTGTCAACACTAACATCTGTACCGTAGTCAAGTTGTGCAGATCCAAACTGTTGAATCCAACGTTGGTTACCATTAGAGTCATAAGAAGCTACCCAACTATCGAAATCCCCAGCATTCACACCTCCTAAGTTACCGTTGGTGTATCCAGTTAAGTAGATATTGTTATTTGAATCTACCGCTATACCCTTGACGTAGCAACCATCATCGCCGCTAGTACCAAACTGACGTACCCATTGTTGGTTACCATCAGGAGAATACTTAGCTAACCAAACATCATAAGATCCTTGATTTGTTCCTCCTAAATCTCCTGTAGTCCATCCTTTAACGTAGATGTTGTTTTGGCTGTCAGTTGCAACACCCCATGAATAGTCAATACCTTGATTTTGACTGCCAAACTGTTGAATCCACGCTACTTGACCGCTGGTATCTACCTTTGCCAACCAGGCATCGTACTTCAAAAGCTGTCGAGACGGATCTGACTCTTGGACTAAGCCTTGACTCCATCCTGTAACGTAGGTGTTACCATTGCGATCGATGGCAAGGTCATAAGATTCGTCAAAATAATAACTTCCAATCAGCGTAAACGACTTTTGGTTACCATTACTGTCGAATTGAGTTACCCAAGTATCATCTTGAACAGCAAAACTGAAGATGTCTGTTCTTTCATTGTTTTTAATTCCTAATCCCGATAAATAGATGTTGCCTTGTTCGTCTACATCAAGACCAAAGGCAGGATTAGAAAAAGCAGTTAAATCAGCTTGAAACTGCTTACCCCACAACAGATTTCCATTGTTGTCATACTTAGCTAGCCAAGCATCCTGATATTCTGACTGCTTGGTTGAAAACAAATCGCCCCCTGTGGTTCCCGCTAGGTAGAAGTTACCATCCTTATCTGTGGTGAGGGCATAGGCTATGTCAGCATCGGCAGAACCAATTTGCTTACCCCACAATCGATTGCCTTTATTGTCATACTTAGCTACCCAGGCATCTGTCAAACCTTGATTGGTTCCTTGTAAAGAACCGCTGGTAGAGCCTGCGAAATATACATTACCCGCAGGATCGACAGCAGTATCATAACTAAAATCGATACCGTTACTGCCTATTTGCCCAATCTTTTCTTGCGCTAGTTTTGTTTCTGATTTTGTATCGACAAACTGAAAATATTTGTCCTGTAGATTTAAATCTGCTTCAGGAGGTGAAATCACAAAAGCAACGAGGTCAGGTGTTCCCTGTTGCAGCGAAAAGATAGCCTTTCCAACTAAAGGTTGTTTGAGTCCAGAGACTTCTAATCCATTAATTGCTACTAATGAATAATCTTCCGGTTTACCGTGCAGCTGTATGGTGTCACTATTTGGGTCAAAATCATAAATTACAGCAAACTCGTTCAACCCAAAGGTATTTGTTGTAATTAAATTGTAGGGGTTACCACTATTATCTGTATAGTAGGACTGATTTGCATCTCCAAGAACAAATCTATCTGACCCAACCGATGGTATTTTGTTATTTAGTATTGATAGTAAATTACCTTGGGTGATATCAGTTATAGTTTGAAATTCTTGTGCAGAGTTATCAAATATGTCACCAAACAAAACATCAATATCTTGGCTACCAGTATAACTTGCATCAGGATCGTAACCGTAAATAACATCATTTCCAGCACGACCGAAAATGCCTTCAAAGTTGGCTTCGGGATCTCCGGTGACTATATCGCTGCCAGGAGTCCATAATGAAACAACAAATTTTGGATCCATTTTATTTAAGTTCTTTCACTGATTTAAGTTTTTCGACTTTTTTAGTAGCTGCGTTCGCAGTTAACCCCACAAACGCCAAAATTAAAAATGCCCCTGCTAGCAAGGCAAAGCTAGCTACTAGCACAACTGCGTGGAGACCAGAGATAAATGCATTACTCATGGCTTGATGCAAAGCAGAGGGAGTGATGCTGGCTGGGAGATTATTAGGGAATTGAGTTCCACCGTGCAAAGCATAGGTAATGACTGTGTCTTGGAGGTTTGAAGGTAAATTCCAAGCAGAGAGCGATCGCTTCAAGTCTGAGGCTAGCCGTTGCGTAAAAATTGTTCCCTGTAGAGAAATTCCCAAGACACCGCCGAGGCGGGCACTGGTGTTGAGTACTGCTGAGGCAATTCCCGCTTGTGCCCTAGGTGCAGAACTCATTGCTGCTGCTGTTAAGGGCGCGATTGTCAAGCCACTACCGAAGCCAGAGAGAACAAGGTTCCAGCAGATTGCTGCATATTCGGTATTGCTACTAATTCTGATAAACGAAAATGTCGCCAAGCTCGCCACTATCAATCCTGTCGTGACTGTAAAGCGCCATCCTAGCTGAGCAGCAAACCATCCAGAAACGAGCGATGCGATTACAAAAGCTGCATTCATCGGTAGGAAGCGCAGACCTGCTGCCGCTGCCGAATATCCTTGCAGTTGCTGCAAGAACAAGCTGAAAATGAACAACAAACTGATGATGGTGAAGAATATTAAAACCTGAACGACATTAACTACAGCAAAAGTTGAGTTTTTAAACAATTTTAGTGGCAGCATTGGGTGGCTGCTGCGGGACTCAACAAGCAAAAATACTAGAAAGCTCAATCCAGTGAATAGCAACAGACAGATAGTAAGTGGTGATTGCCACGCCCCAGCATTACTCTCGGTCAGTACGTAGGTGAGTGAAGCCAGCAAGATGATACTCAGCAATAACCCTGGGACATCTACACTCTGCTTGCGCGGATTTGCAACTTCTTTAACAACACAGGAGGTCACGCAAAAAGCGATCGCGCCGAGTGGTATATTCAAAAAGAAAACGCTCTGCCACCCCAAAAGATCCACAAGTAGTCCGCCTAACATCGGGCCAGCAACCAGAGCAAGTCCTGATATTGCAGACCAGATAGCGATCGCTTTCATTTTCTGCTTTGGGTTAGAGAAGGTATCAGCGACGATAGCAAGAGAACTGGGTACTAGGGCAGCAGCACCAATTCCTTGAAAAGTTCGCCCAGCAATCAAAATACTCAAATTGGGGGCCAGACCACAAACTGCGGAGGCGATCGTGAAAATGACCAGTCCTGTAAGAAAGACTCGCTTACGCCCATAAATATCTCCTAGTGTGCCACTCGTCAGCACCAGACTAGCTGCGGGCAGAGTATATGCGTTGAGAATCCACTGCAATCCTGACACACCAGCACCTAGACCAATCTGAATCTTGGGGAGTGCTAAATTCACAACAGTGTCGTCGAGATAGGACATAAAGAGGGCGAAACACATCGCCGCCAGTATCATAGCTTTCACACGAGCTTGATTCATCGCTTTTACAACCTCGGTTCAAGAGCTTCTGCCACTGTTGTCTTATAGCTAGTAGCAAGAATCTTTTGCAAGATATCAGGAATTTCAAACACGGCTCGATTATTTACAGCAGCAACATTCGCACGGTAACGAGCAAAATTTTCCGGCTGAAGAAACTGCTCAACTGCAACAGCAATATTCCGAAAACTGGGGATAACTAAACCTACTTCCTGCTGTTGAATCCAGTCTGTGTTGTATCGTTCGTGTATGAGTGTGGCAAAATTACGTTCCACAATTACTGGTAGCTTCATCACTAACGCCTCGCTGATGCTACCCGGGCCTGGTTTACCAATAAAAAAATCGGCAAGATGCATATAGTAAGGTATATCTTCAGTAAAGGTGGTAATAAACCTCTTCTGCATACCTTGATTCTCCCGTAGAGCCAAAGCTAGTTCTTGATTGCGTCCGCACAGAAAGATCAGTTGGAGTTTTTGTTGAAAACACTCCAGACGCTTGGCAATTTCTAGCATTACTTTGGAGCCATGACCACCGAATAATACAATTCCAGTGGGACAGTCTGGGTCTAAACCCAAACGTTGCCTCTCAATACGGCGATCGCTACAAATAGGTTCGTAAAAACGAGGGTGAATTACCATTCCCGAAGTTTTGATAATCCGCTCTGGTTTCACTCCCAGATCGCGAGCTTGCTCAACTGCTTTTTCAGTTCCACAAACCACATAATTGTCTGTTTTTGGTTCTATCCAAAACGCAGGCGGAAAATCAGCAAAATCTATCATAATTGTTACTAAAGGCGTACCTGGCTGTACCCTCTGCAAACTTTCCCCTAGTCCTTTATTACACATAGTTACTAGAGAAATTACTAAATCTGGCTGTTGTTCGCGCCAGTAGTTCTCAAAAAATCTGACACCAAGATCGTAATTTAATCTGAGAAGTAGTTGAGAAAGGCGCATCTTCAGAGGCCAAATCCATGTCCAGCCACTTTTCAGCATCAGATTGTACAATTCATGTCCAGAAAATCCCAATAACTTATAGGCATTCGCTGTCTTTTTTCGTTCTGATAAGCTATCTGCTATTTCGTCTATATCGGTTACATTGAGATGCCAAGGTAGTTTTTGCCGCTCAATGATTGAACATAGCGCATTATACGTAGCATAATGCCCTCCACCACCCTTGCCGACGACAATATTAATCAATATCTTTTTTTTTAGATATGATGGCGATCGCATTTCCATAAGCTCCTATCTACTTACTTCCTGTTGTTTAGTAGATGTTATTTTTTTATTCCTATGGTGTTAAGTGTCAGGAAAAACCTGAACCGGACGCAAAGCATCATCTGGAATTTGAAATCTTATCTTAAGCAGCCTGTCCCGTTTGAAGTTGGTAGCCTTGTACATCACAATTCAGTCTTGCAAGCAGATGCTCTCCGACCCGCAAAGCGTTCGCTATAATCGTTAGCGTTGGGTTCAAAGCCGCACTAGACGGGAAAAAGCTACCATCAACGATGTAAAGGTTATCAACATCATGGGTGCGACAATTGAGATCGAGTACAGAAGTTTTGGGATCTTCTCCAAAACGGCACGTACCACATTGATGACCAACGGCTTCCAAAGAGACTTTTGTAGTCAGATAAAATGAAAATGGCTCAATAGACTTTAATACTTGATTCCAGCGCTTGATTAAGCGATTAAATGCTTTTTCATTGTTATTGGTATAGTTGAGAAAAATTTTCTCATCCTTAATACGCACTCGATTGTTGGGATCTGGCAAGTCTTCAGTAAGCAGTAACCAAGCAACAGCACGATTATTTATTGCCTTATACATTATTTTGGGTATAAAAGGTGGCCCATTTATAGCGGCTCTATCTTCAGAGATAGTGCCTAGCGACTGCACGTTTCCCATCGGGTAAGCAAAATCTTTCTCTCCCCAATAAAAATCATTGATAGAAAGCGTTTTGGGATAAGCTATCGGATTGGATTTTATGCTCATAACTGCAACCGATGCCATCTTATGCATCATGTAATAACGTCCTACCAAATCAGAACTATTGGCTAATCCGTTCGGATGCTGGTCATTAGCCGATCTGAGCAACAATACTGCTGAATTGATTGCACCACATGCAACAACAACTATATCCCCAGAGAACATTTGACGCTGACCTGCGATTTCAGCTTCCACAACCTTGACCTCACGACCCGATACACTCGTATGCAGACGCAAAACTTTTGCTTCGGTTATCAAAGTCAGATTGGGATACACCATTGCTGGACGCACACCGTTAATGTCAGCATCGGCTTTGGCATTGATAAAACATGGAAAGCCATCGCAAGTATTACAACGAATACAAGCGCTTAAAAAACGATTAACTTCATTTAGCTTGATACCAAGCGGCTGGTAAGAGGGATGAAAGCCTTTATTCTTGAGAGCATCATGGATTTGTTGCATGTATGGTTCATGGCTGATTGGTGGAAAGGGATAATCTTCGTTGCATGGAGGTTCAGTTGGGTCAAGACCTCGCTGACCGTGTACGTCGTAGAGTCTTTCAGCCTGAGCGTAGTAGGGCGCAAAATCTCGATACTTCAATGGCCATTCTGGAGAGATACCATCTTGATGAATAACTTGTTCAAAGTCTCGCTCGCGAAATCTATAAAGCGCGCTACCGTAAAACTTGGTGTTACCTCCAACGTAATAGTGTGTGTATGGATGGACTGGTCTACCTTGTTTGTCAAACCACACTTCTGAAGTTTGATAGCGCTTTTTTCGTTCGACTTCTTGAGCGTTCCAATTTGCTTTTTCTTTGGGAAGAAAAGTACCTCGCTCTAAAACCAAAATTTTCTTACCACTGGGTGCTAAGATACGTGCCAAAGTTCCACCACCTGCACCTGTGCCAATTATGATGATATCGTAATACTCGTTAACCATTTTTGCTTTGTTTTTAAAGTAAGTTGTGTATTAACCAAGTAAGGAACTTGAGTTCAACTTAATTTTTTACAATATTCTCAGCTTGCATTTGCTTTTTTGCACAGTTTTGGTTCAGATTTACTACACCAAGCTGTCGAAAAATCCTATCTCCAAACTGTGGAGATAGTTGTGTAATTGCAGAGAAGATTTTGGAACTAGTTCCATCGAGTATCACTTCTTTTTGGTTTTGTTTAATAGATTGAAGTACTGCATTTGCCACTTCCGTCGGTTGAGCAACACGCATTCCATTGGGCGCTGAAACCCCAAGCGCACGAAACATTCCTGCATCCGTATATCCAGGACAAATCGCTGAAACCCCTACATTGGTATCAGCTAATTCCTGCCGTATCGCATCTGACCACATAATCAAACCAGCTTTACTAGCTGAGTAAATGCTGTTGTAAGGCGCTCCCTTCTTGCCAGATCCAGAGGCAATATTTACAATGTGACCGTTATTGCGGCCTAACATACTTGGCAGTACTAAACGCGTTAATTCCATTGCTGCCAGCAGATTAGTCGTCAATATGGATTGGATATCTTGTAATGAGTAATCATGAAAAGACCGGAATTTTTCTATTGCAGCATTATTAATCAAAATATCGATGTGGCCTGCAAATTTGGTAATTTTCTCTACTAGCAGTGGTAATTCTTCTAATTTTTGAATGTCAAATGAAATATTTATCCCTTTACCACCTGTAGCTTTGATTTCAGCACATATCCGATCTAGTCCCTGCTGAGAACGATAAATACTGACTAAGTTTACCTGCTCTTTTGCTAAAGCACGGGCAATGTATACTCCAATCCCACCTGAAGCACCAGTCAAAACTACTGTTTTACCTGCTATATTTCTCATTATTTTACGCTCCTGCTTTGCATTTGGATTAATCATATAAATGATTGTTTGCGCTTTAATTCAATACAGAGGAAGAAAAACGTTCAGAACATCATCAAATTAACGAAATAGCTACCTGATTTTACCCGAAACTTAATGAGTTAAGAGAGGGTTAAGGATTAAAAAATTTGTCAAGATAAGGATTGTTGAAAATGCCATTTGGATCTAACTCTTGGTGTAATTGAATGAAATCATCCCATTTTTCATATTGTTGCTTTAGATATTCTCGATCTGCTGATATGTGTTTACCCCAGTGGCAACGAAAATGAAATGGCTTAAGTAATTCAATTATTTCCTCAAAAAAATCACCTGAGTAAGGATATTCCCAAAATCCTAACCAACAGATATCTTGTTTATAGGCAGGACTTAACCAGAAATCTTCTTTAGCAGCACAACGAATATGGATGTAAGTGTTGGGGTATTTCTGGGTTTGATGAAAATGATTTCGGAGGACGGTGAGTGCAGCAGTTGCTTGTGTATATGGAATGGCAATCTCCATCTCATGCATGGAAATTGGATCGTCAAGCATGGGTTCAAAATGAGTTAATACAAAATCGCTTCTACCGGATGGGCAAGCGTATAATGTTCTTTCATGTTGTTGTATACTCCATTGTTGAAGCCAATTAAATCTGCCAGAACGAAAAAGACGCAGCATTAATTTAGTAGCGAATTTTTCTACTATCCGTTTTAGTTTCGTCTGTACAATAGGATTCCATTCTCCATGCTGCTTTACCGCTTCCACATCTGCATTTATTAATAATACCTGGGCATTATCTGTAATGGGTGCGTACTTTATATCCACATGCTGATTGTTTTGATGAATTTCGTGAAATCTCTGAAGTAGAGAATCCATCGACATAGGATAATTTTTAGATTTTAAATAAAATGCTGGAACACAGTTGAATGTTACAGTGGAGATAATTCCAAACAATCCCATTGAAATAACTATTGCATGAAATATCTCTTGCGAGCAATCGACTTGTAAAACACTTCCATCCGCTCGAACGATCCTTAAAGTACGAACGTAACTACTGAGACTTTTAGAGTGGAGGGAACTACCATGAGTACCTGTAGAAATAGCTCCAGATACTGTTTGTTTATCGATTGCTCCGAGTATTGGTAATGCTAAGTTATGTTTTGCCAAAATTTCATTAAGTTCCCAAATCTTTATTCCTGCTTGTACGGTTACAAGGGAACCTTCAATCTTAACAAGATTTTTGTATTTATCGAGAACTATGCACACACCATCTGTTGATGGTATAGGAGCAAGAGAGTGTAGAGAACCTATAGCTCTAACTTTCAGACCTTGTTGTACTGCTTCTTGAATTATCTGAACTATTTCTTCTTCTGTAGTGGGGTGAAGTACTACGTAAGGATAAAAACTGTAGAGTGGAACTGCACCTTGAAAAACATGACGTTTTGCAGGAATATAATGCTCAGTCCGAAGCCAAAATTCCGTCTTTAACATACCTATTATAAGAGGAACTTGTGGAGCATAACCTAATAGTTCCTTTGCTTTTATAGATGGATATTTTTCTGATTTTTCATGAAGTTCAAAATACCACTTTAAACTTTTTCCAAATTCTTTATGAATGCTGGCGATGTTCACCACAACATTCGCCATTTCCTTGGAAATATGTCGAATAGGTCGTTGTAGCATCCGACCATAATAAGAATAAAATTCTTTACATGTTATGCTCTCTCCTCCCACATTGAATATTTGTCCATTAGCTTTAGTAGAGCGAGCTGCTAAAAGTATAGCTCTGACGACATCATCTACATATACAACATCCAGCAGTCCTTCTCCATCTCCGAATATAATTGGTAACCCTTTTTGAATTATATTTAGAGGTGTCACAGTGTATGAATTTATTGCTGGCCCATAAACACAGGTAGGACGCAAGATTACGTATTCTAAATTGTGCTTTTTCGCTACTTCCTTGAGCGCTGTTTCAGCACGCGACTTTGTCAGGCAGTATAACTCCATTGTTGGATATTCAATAGTTGTAAGCTCTTCTGTGTAGACTTTCTCTGGATTTGGGGTACTACTATATACAGCTATAGAGCTTATATGGATAAATCTTTGACAACCTGACTTTACAGCAGCTTGTGCCAGCCTCCGAGTTCCTTCCACATTAACTTCATGTGCTTGTTCTGAAGACAAACTACCAGTAAGTGCCGCACAATGAAAAACAAATTCAGTTCCAGCCACTAACTGCATAAGCGATTCTTCATTTCTTAAATCGCCCAATATAATTTGACATCCTCGCTTCTTCCATTCATCAGTTGTAGTATTTTCTTTTCTAAAAAGAGCCTTGACGTAAAAGCTCTCTAATAGATGTTTCAATAAGTTTTGACCGATACCACCGCTTCCCCCAGTTACACATACTATTTTCTTCATGATTTTTTGCTTTACACTTATTGCTGAACAACTTCCACTGAATACTTATGGAAGGTAAGCAGCTAAGCACAGTGTTTTAAACATAAATTAAACGGTTGAGGATAATTGATTACAAATGTCAACGTTTGGAGAAAGGGTAACTGATGAGAAGGAGTTTTTAATAATGCTTTCCAAAATATCAGCAACTTCAAATACAGCCCGATTTTTGTAAGCTGCGACATTAGCCCGATAGCGAGCCAAGTTTTCAGGTTGAATTAGCTCTGCCACGGCTGTTTTTATATCGCGAAAATGATCGACTACAATGCCAAATTCATGATTCACAAGCCACTGAGTGCTAGCCCGTTCCTGAAACAGTGTCAAGGCATTGCATTCTGTAATTACTGGCAGTTTCATTGCCACAGCTTCGCTCAGACTACCAGGGCCTGGTTTACCAATGAAGAAATCAGATAAATACATATAGTAGGAGATTTCATTGGTAAAATTTTCAACGTACCGAGGCAAGCGACTTTGACTGTGGCGCAGAATGTTTGCTAGTTTTTCATTACGTCCACAGATAAAAATAAGCTGTATCTTTAACGACGATTGTTCTAGACACTGGGCAATCTCTATCATTGCATTTGAGCCGTAACCACCAAACATGATTAATGCTGTGGGTAAATTCGGTTCTAAACCTAAACGTTGTCTCTCAACTTGACAATTTACAGTAATGGGTTCGTAAATTTGAGGGTTAATTACCATTCCTGAAATAGGGAAAATTTGCTCTTTTTGATAACCCAATTTTTGAGCTTGTTCAACCATCCGTTCAGTGGGACAAATTAAGAATTGCTTTTGCGATTCTATCCAAAAGTTAGGAGGACAATCTGCAAAATCTATAGGAAGCGTAACAAAGGGTATATTGGGTGATACTGCCTGTAAACTTTCATAAAGTAGCCGATTGATATATGGCAGCAATGAAACTACTATATCAGGCTGATGCTGCTGCCAGTATTTTTTAAAACGTGCTAACCAAGCAAAATGCCAAAGGCGTATTTGTAACTTAAACAAGGGAACCAATAAAGGCTCACTAATAATTTTTGCCCAGTTTTTTTTGAGTATCAGATTATTATAAACATCCTGTGGAGCAGTCATCCCAATGATTTCTTTAAAAGCATCGACTATATGAATTTCCCAAGGCAAATTCCGTTTCTCGATAATTTTTTGTAAAGCATTAGCAGTGCTGCGATGACCTCCGCCTAAATCATAAATCATCAAATATACTTTCTTCACCGCTTTTTCCTTTTGGTTTTATTTGGGTTGATGACTGATGACTGTGAATGGGTAACAACTTCAAATGGGATAATTTATTTCTTGGAGTTACTTTAGGTTGGATTATTCATTCAGTAAGCTTTATTCTTGCGTCTAGTTTTGCAGTAACTATCGATCTGTTATCGCTAGGTCTAAGCGCAATCTGCATTTGATTTTCAATGCGTAGTTGATTGAGTTTAGCGACTCCCATCCACTGGTAAACTGTATCTCCAAATCGTGGGAAAATTTGCCACAGTGCCATTAACAGCTTTGTCATACCTGCTGTTACCGGATCTTGATTGACGATCGCTTCCACCTGGTTTTGCTGAATAGCCCGTATAACTGCATTAGCCACATCTGCTGGCGTAGATATACCCGCTAACCTTGGTGAAGGTATGCCGGTGTCGGCAAACATTCCTTCACCAGAAATATAGCCCGGACAAATGGCAGAAACTTTTACACCAGTGTCTGCCAATTCTTGTCTGAGAGAATCACCCCACATCAGCAAACCAGCTTTACTGGCAGAATAAATGCTGTCGTAGGGAGATCCCTTTTTACCAGCCAGAGAAGCAATATTAACAATGTGACCTCTTCTCTGGCGTAACATTGTTGGCAGTAGCAAACGACATAATTCCATTGCAGACATCAAGTTTACCGTTAATACAGACTGCATCTCTGCTATGGAGTAATCTTGAAACTTTTTGTATATCTCTAGACCGGCGTTGTTGATTAAAATATCAATGGAACCTACAAGCTGATTGATTTGCTGAATAAGGATTGGTAAATCTTCTACCTTGCTTATGTCAAAGGGAATGCTAATCCACTTACCTCCTAAAGCTTTGACCTCAGCAGATACTTTATCCAACCCTTCTTGCGATCGCGAAACACCAACTATGGTTGCCTTTTCTTTTGCTAAAGCACGAGCAATAAACGTTCCAATACCGCGTGATGCACCTGTCAAAAGTACCGTCTGACCTGCAATAATTGTCATAATTGCTTAACATCCTTCAAAGTGCTGAGTTAGTCATTAGTAGAGACGCGATCAATCGCCTCTGTTATTCTTCGCGTCCCCTTATCTCCAGTCCTCAATCCCCACTTTGAGGGAAGGAAAATGCTTGCCACCTAACTCAATTTGTCCCTGTTCAACTCCTGTTTTGATTCTGGCAAGTAAATACTCTAAGTCAGAGGCGATGATATTTGTGCCATGATCTGGCTCGATCAGACTGGCTAAAGCTATATTGCTGCCATATTTGTTGACTAACTTATGTATACCTAAAAAGTTGAAGACTCCTGATTCATAGGTTCCGCAAGGGACTGAAGGATTGTGGACTCCAGTGCAATACTCGTTATTAGCTTCAAACCACTGAATTGATGGATAGCCATGAAAATGAACCATTGGCATGCCATTTTTAATCAGTTCTGGTGCATACAAAGCAGCACCTAATGCGATCGCAACCATGACATAGATATCATAAGAGGGTTTGATATCGCCGACTACTGGATCGATGCCTTTTGGTAATTCGAGTAATAACCTATCTTGTAACCCAATCCGTAACACGTCGGTTTCTATATTCAAGTTTGTTTTATTGGAACCTGAACGAGAACTAATCAGCCAGATATCTGGTAACTGTTTAAAAACGTGTTTTTCCCCAATCTTGGTTTTGATATACCTTCTACTGATTTCATTCTGACGCAGTTCATCAGGACTAAATCCTTCAATAGAAAACAGACTTTCCCACTCGCTTTCAGATATTTCTACCGCACCTATATATTGTGGCGGTTCGGCGTAAGCAACGAAACCGTAAGAAACGCCTGTTCTACCATTTGCCATCCAGTCTACAATATCTCTGTGGGACTTTCTTTTGATCGCATCATTAAATTTAAAACCAGAAGGCAGTAAATTTGTTGATGTCAACTCTTGACCCAATCTAACTAATTGTTTTGCATAGATAGACATTTGTGGCTCGTATTCACCAACCTCAAATCGACTCAGAGGTAATGGTTGAATTGGTACATAAATTTTCGGAATCAAAGACTTACGAACAAATTCATCAATTGACTCTACTGGAAATACCGAGTCTGAGAGATTCATATTGAGAATAGAAATCTTTGTGGAGGAAATCCCAATGACAATTTCAGAAAATGTTTTGATGAGAGTATTGATACCGATAGGAATTTTCTGTTGATAAGGGATTTTTGGATCGATAAACTTTTGATTGAGTTGCGTTAAAGCGATCGCTTGAGTATTTGTGGGGTCTTCAAGCGGTTGAATATTCTCTTCAGACCAACTGATAAGCTGCATAATTTTCGATGCAGATATCTGCCGATTTTTGAGAATCATTACAGAATATATTCGATAGAATATTTCTACTACAAATATTTTAACTCTGTCAAGTAAAGAAGGACTTTTCTCAACATAAAATAAGGCATTAACACTAGCTTTGACGACTCTAGTTGTAATATTTTTTTTCCAATTTATAAAAGGAATCTTAATTTCATAATTAAACTCTTTAGTTGCCTCCTCCCAAGGTAGAATCTGAACTTCATTATCTCGCAGCTTAGCTTCCAACTGTTCTCTAAACTGCAAAATTGTGTCTTCTTTGTATCCATTAGGCAAAGGTTTAAAAGTTACTTTTAGCTTCTGTGCCATAACTTTTGGCTCGATAACGGGAGGAATAAAACCTGTAACTTTACGGCAATAACCTCCAATTAACCGACCAATTGTCTGCAAACTAAGGTCTTGAGTATTACTTGCAGAACGATTGCTAGTGGTTTCATTACTTGTTTGCAGAAACGACAAAATTTCTGTTTTGCGTTCGGCTAGCTCTGTGCGTAATTCTGGTGTGAGTAATCCCTTTGGAGAATTAATTTTGAGTTTACCATCATCAGCCCACAACTGAACACCTTGTTGCGTCAGGTTTTCTACAATCTCAGATACGTTCATAGATTCACAATCTCTCTTTTTCTATAGTTTTTCTAGAACAGCTTTGGCGTTAAAGTTCAAACATTTCTGATTCAGAAGCTTCTAATTGTTTGGCTAAATGCTGTGAAAGCGATTCAATAGTGGGATAATGTACTAGCAGAAGCGGAGACACATCAAGTCCTAAAAATTGTTTGCCTGCGCTAGCAATGCCGATGGCTAGCACTGAATCTAAACCGTAGCTGTCGAAAGGTACTCGGACATTGATCTCTTCGGGTTTAACTCCGAGTTCTTTGGCAATTTGAACGACCAGCCAAGCTTGAATATCTGTCGCTGTCAGCAATTTGGGATTAATTTGCTGCATTGACGCTGCCTTTGATTGAGAAACTTCGGTTTGTGGCTGATATTGTTTTGTTAATAACTCAAACAGCCCAGGCAGTAAATTCAACTCCTCTTGCGAGAGTTCTTTCTTAATTTCTAACTGCTCGATCAGTTGTTTAATATTCAACTGACCAAGAAATTTCACCATAGAGGACTGTCCATTATTTTGAGAGAAGCTTTCAACTTTTCTGTTTGTATAATTACCATCCCCAAACCAATAGCGTTTTCGCTGCCAAGGGTAAGTTGGTAGTTGTATGCGTTGACGCAAGTAGTGCCGGTCAAAATTTAACCAGTTTACTTTTGCCCCACGCACATATAAAGTCGCTAAGCTTTCGAGTAACTGTTGCCATTCATCTTTCTCTGAATGCAGACTAGTGAGACAAACTTTTTCTGTCTTAGACAAGGGTTGCGATCGCTTGTCTGCAAATCCAACTTCCACTAATATTTCGTACCCCTGTTGAGCTAGAGTATCCATGCTGGTGGCAAAACTCACAGGTTGTCGCACTAGATAGCACCAATATTCGGGAGTAGCTACTTGGGTAGTAATTAATTCACCAGTCACAGAAGAAACTAAAGCAATTCGTGGTTGGGAGTAGATTACCTGTTTGGCAATACGCTCAAACTCCCTTGACACGGACTCCATCAGCAACTTCAAGCCATCTTCTAAGCTGAAAACTCCAGCTACACAAGCAGCAACATATTCTCCCACACCGTAACCCATGACTGCGGTGGGTTCTATGCCCCAGGATTTCCATAACTGGAAGAGAGCGTATTGTAAGGTAAATAAAGCAGGTTGGTAGTAAGCAATTTCATTGAAAGGAAGGTTTGTTTCTGGTTCAGAATATAGTATCTCCAGCAGAGATTGTTCTAGATAGGGATGCAAAATCTCATTGCAGCGGTCGAAAGCTTGCCGGAATTCTGGTTGGGTTTGGTAGAGTTGATGCCCTATTTTGAAAGACTGCGAGCCTCGATCTGTAAACAAAAAAGCGATTTTGGGCGGAACTGTGGCCTTTGCCTGAAATACTCCTGCTTCCCGTCCAGTACAGAAAGTTGCTAGTTTTTCACAGAGTTCGGCAGATGAAGATGCTACCACACTTAACCGATGTTGGAAGTGCGATCGCCCGCTATTGGCAGTAAAACAAATATCTCCTAAGTCTAAGTCAGGGTTGGCGGTTAAGTGCTTCTCATATCGCTCGGCTAACTGAACTAGTGCCTCGTCTGTCTTGGCAGATAAAGTCAACAGGTGCATTGGACGCTCTATTGACTTTGTTATTGGTTCTGAAACCGGAGCAGCTTCCAGAACTACAAAAGCGTTAGTACCGCTAAAACCAAAGGCATTCACTCCCGCTAGCCGTTTTCCAGCAGGCCAGGGTATCAATTTTGTCGGCACTTTCACTGGTAATTCATCCCAGTTGACGTAAGGATTGGGTTGCTGAAAGTGCAAATGCGGTGGAATCTCACCGTGTTGCAAAGCGAGTGCGACCTTAATTAAACTCGCAACCCCAGAAGCTGGTTCTAAGTGACCAATGTTAGTTTTTACCGAACCAATTACCAAGGGTTGGTCTTGAGGACGATTGCCAAAAACTGTCCCTAAAGCTGCTAGTTCAATTGGTTCTCCGACAGATGTACCCGTACCTTGAACTTCTACATAGTCTAATTGGTTTGGTTCTACACCACCATTTTCTAAAGCTTGGCGAATTACGGCTTGCTGAGATGGGCCGTTAGGAGCAATCAAACTACTACTACGACCATTGTGATTAATCGCAGAACCTCGAATCACAGCCAAGATGTTGTCCTTGTCAGCCAAAGCGTCTGATAGGCGCTTGAGAACGATAACACCGCATCCTTCTCCTTTGACAAAGCCATTGGCAGCAGCGTCAAAAGTTTGACAGCGACCGTTGGGATTGAGCATCCGCGATTTCGAGAGAGCAATACTGGTGTCTGGCATCAGATTCAAACCTACTCCCCCAGCTAAAGCGAGATGAGATTCTCCCAAACGCAAACTCTGACAAGCCAAATGCACTGTTACTAAAGAAGAAGAACAGGATGTATCGATGGCCATAGTCGGGCCTTTTAGCCCTAAAGTATAAGATAAACGTCCAGCAGCTACAGCTAACGAGTTACCGATCGCACTAAAAGCATCAATCTGGGTTGGATCTCCGACTGCGGACATGACTTTGCTGTAGTCATTAAGATAAATGCCGATAAACACACCTGTGGAACTGTTATACAAATTCTCTGGTGGCTGACTGGCATTTTCGAGAGCTTCCCAACTAACTTCTAGCAATAGTCGTTGCTGGGGGTCCATACTGACTGCTTCACGAGCGGAAATTCCGAAGAATTCAGGGTTAAAGGCATCGACTTGCGCCAAAAAACCACCTTTACGAGTACATATTTTCCCAGGAGTATCTGGATCTGGGTCGTAGTATTTCTCAATATCCCAACGCTCAGGCGGAACTTCTGTAATGGCATCAACCCCGTCACGCAACAGTTGCCAGAATGCTTCTGGATTGTCAGCTCCTCCAGGAAATCGGCAACCCATACCAATAATGGCTATTGGTTCTTTCTTGGCATACTCGATCGCATCAAGCTTGGCTTGCATATCGTCCAAAGCTAGTAGTGCGCGCTTGATGGGAGATACAGACTTTTCTGCTTCTGAATTTAAATTCATTGCTTCATTTGGGGGAGTGGGACAAGGGAGCAGGGGGAGATGAGGGAGCAGGGGGAGATAAAACTTCTGCCTCCTGAATGCTGTATCAGTACCTCATGCTGTCCAATTTACTGAGCAACAATGCTTCAGCCTCACCGTCCGATAAACGATCTAAATTTGACTCAACTACATTTGGCTGTTGATGATTGCTGTTATCCAGCGTTGTAGCAGATTCATCACTAAATTCTGCCTTCATCACTTCTCGAACTAGATAATCTCCAAGGGCTGCAATTGTTGGATAGTCAAAGGCTAAAGTTGCAGGAATTGAGTACCCTAAACTGCTTTGGAGGAATTTTCTTAACTCCACAGCCATCAGCGAATCTATTCCTAAATCTAGTAAACCTTGTTGAATATCTACTTGCTCTGGCGAATCTAACCCTAGAAGTCTAGCAACTTCAGTGCAAATATGAGTAATTAATAAGTTGCGGCGATCGCTCGCAGGAGCAGCTTTTAATTGCTGTAAAAACGCTGGTTGCTGTGTTGCTGGTTGTTCCGATCCTACTTTGAAAGATTCCAGGAATGGCGGTACTTTTGTCGGGAATTTTTCTATAAATTTAGACCAATTAATTGGCAACACTCCTACTTGAGCAGCATTTGGTTTGAGTAAATTTCCTAATATCTGCATTCCCTGCTCTAGCGGTATGGACTCCATTCCCTGTGCAGCTAATCTCGCCCGATCGCGATTATCGAGGCTAGCAGCCATGCCAGTGTTTTCCCAGGGCCCCCAGTTGATACTTAATCCTGGTAAACCTAAATTTTGGCGATAGTGAGCTAAAGCATCCATAAAGGCATTAGCCGCTGCATAATTTCCTTGGCCTGGTGAGCCTAGCAATGAGGCGGCTGAAGAAAAACTGATGAAGAAATCTAGCGGTATCTCCTCGCTCAATACATGTAAATTCCAAGCGCCGTTCACCTTGGGAGACATGACTTTGACAAAACGGTTCCAATCTTGTTGCAGCAGAATGCCATCGTCGAGGACACCAGCAGTATGGATAATTCCGCGTAGAGGTGGCATTGCAGTTTGTATCTGCTCAAACATCCTAGCCATATCGTCATAATTGGCGACATCAGCACGAGCGACAATAATTTTAGCTCCTAACTGCTCCAGGCAAGCGATCGCTTCTTGTATTTGACTCGAAGCCCCTGTGCGTCCGGTGAGCAATAAGTTTCGCGCCCCATGCTCTACCATCCACTGGGCGACTTTTAGACCTAGTGCCCCTAATCCCCCAGTAATTAGATACGTGCAATCGGATTGCAGAGATACGGTTTGAGCTTCTGGTAGTTGGCTTATGCCTAGACGAGCCACATAGCGCTGTTTTTGGCGAAAAGCTATCTGGTTTTCCCCTTGAGAATCGAAAATCTCTGTTAACAGATTTACTGCTGCATCTGCGGGGTTATCGGCTGCTAAATCTACTAGCCCTCCCCAGAATTCTGGATGTTCCAAGGCAATAACTTTTCCCAATCCCCATAAAGAAGCTTGAGCGACTCCCAAGGATGACGAGAATCCTGGTACTGCCTCCCTCGTCACTAACCACAAACGGGGTAAATGCCACGAACGAGCGGCGATCGCTTTTATTAGATTTAGAGTACTGCCACAACCAAGAATCTGAATCTCTTCTAGCGAAGAGGTGGTTAATTCTGCAATCAATCCTGTGTCTAAACTCCAGAGGTGAACAACTCCTCTTAACGGTAACTGTTGAGTTTCTGCTATCTCTTGCAATAGTCGCTCAAAATGACTGGGGTTGGATGGATTCAAACTCCAAGTTCCTGGCTCTTTTACTTGATAGGTGTCTCCAGCATAGACCAAAAAACTACTTTGACCGCGCTCTTGTAAGAGATGGGCTAGGGCTTGTCCTACACCTCCAATGTCAGCCAAGATTAACCAGCTACCTGATTCCTGTAAACCGATTTCTGTTAATTTGCGCGGTTTTGGCTGCCACTTAATTTCATAGAGCCAATCTTTGATTGATGCTGTCGATAGTTGCCGTTGGTGTTGTTTCACCAATACTTCTAACAGCTTGGGCAGTAATTCTATCTCTTGTGCTGAGAGTTCTGTTGCAGTTTTTACATATTGGGCTAGCTTTTGAGAATCTCCCTGATGTAAAAGATTGACAATGGTGCTTTGGACATTTTGTTGGGTTAAATGCCCATTTTCAGAGTTTTCCATCCAATAGCGCTGGCGCTGAAATGGATATGTCGGCAATGCCACTTGCTGACGCAAATAGTCTCGCTCGAAACCAGTCCAGTCAACTGCTACCCCAGATACATACAAAGTCCCCAAACTTTCTAGGAGTTGCTGCCAATCTTCGCACCCCGAACGCAGACTAGGAAGCCAAGCATTCACTCCTTCTGGTAAACAATAACGACCCATTCCCAATAGTATCGGCTGGGGGCCAATCTCTAAAAATACCTTGAACCCCTTTTGATAAAGTGCCTCCATACTGGCGGCAAAGTTTACTGACTGCCGGATATGACGACACCAATATTCAGGGTTAGCGCTTTCCTCTGCAATCGGTTGACCTGTGACGTTGGAAATTAAGGTTATTTGAGGTGATGAGTAAGTAATTTCTTTGGCAACTTGCTCAAATTCTTTGAGCATTGGTTCCATTAAAGGAGAGTGGAAGGCATGAGAAACTCGTAACTTTTTCGATGCGATCGCTTGTACTTTTAAAATTTTACTGACTGCCTCTATAGCCTGAGTAGCACCGGAAATTACTATATTCTTGGGGCCGTTAATCGCGGCGATGCCTACGGCGGGCTTTGCCAACGCAAGGTTTTGGCTATAGGGTTGAATAATTTTGGCTACTGTGGCTTCGTCTGCAAACACTACTAACATCTCGCCGTCTTGGGGCAGTGCTTGCATCAAACGGGCGCGTTCGGCAATCAGTTTCAAACCATCTTCTAAGCTAAATACCCCTGCCACACAAGCAGCCGCATATTCACCGACGCTATGACCCATGACTGCCTCTGGCTTTATCCCCCAGGATTCCCATAACCGAAACAGCGCATATTCCAGAGCAAACAAAGCGGGTTGGGTGTAAGCAGTCTCATCTAATGGTGAAGACTGTTCCTCTTGAGGATAAAGAACTTCTAATAGAGGCTGTTGGAGGTAAGGACGCAGAATTTCGGCGCATTGGTCGAGAGTTTGGCGAAAAGTCGGCTGGGTTTCATAAAGTTGACGACCCATACCTAGATATTGCGACCCTTGACCGGTGAATAAAAATGCTATTTTGGGAGGCTTGCGTTTGCTTACTTGCCCTGTAACGAGATGAGAAGTATGTTCTCCAGCAGCAAAAGCACTTAATTGTTGACACAACTGTTCGGTAGTTTTACTGTCAACAGCGAGGCGATGCTCGAAATGCGATCGCTTGGTGTTGGCTGTGAAGCAGACATCCGCTAGCGATACTTCTGGATGCAATGTTAAAAAATCTTCATACTGTTTTGCTAGTTCCACCAGAGCCGGAGCAGTTTTTGCTGATAAAGTCAAAATCTGCCGCGAGCGATCGATTTGATTAATCGCAGGTATTAACAGTGGAGCTTCTTCCAGAATAATGTGGCAATTGGTACCACCAAAGCTAAAAGCACTGACTCCAGCTAAGCGGCTACTAGAACAAGACCAAGGCTGGCACTCAAGCGGTATGGAAAAGGGAGTCCCTTCTAAGGAAATATAAGGATTAAGCTGTTTTAAGTGCAGGTGGGGGGCAACTTCTCCTTGTTGCAGTTGTAAGACCACCTTGATCAGTCCAGCAATGCCGGCAGCGCCTTCAGAATGACCGATGTTGGTCTTGAGCGAACCAATCCAACAAGTTTGGTCTGGGGAACGTCCTTCCATCAACACAGCTTTGAGAGATTTAACCTCAATTGGATCTCCTAAAGAAGTACCAGTGCCGTGGGCTTCCACATAGCTAATTTGCGCTGGAGTCACTCCCGCCAGTTCCAAAGCTTGACGAATCACTGCTTGTTGAGAAGGGCCATTCGGGGCTGTTAGTCCATTGCTGGTGCCATCTTGGTTAACAGCAGAGCTTTTGATCAGTGCTAGAATATTGTCTCCATCGTGCAAAGCATCTGCCAAACGTTTCAGCACGATTACGCCACAGCCTTCTCCTCGGACATAGCCATCGGCACTAGCATCAAAAGTCTTACAGCGGCCGTCTGCCGCCATCATCTGAGCTTGGGAGCAAGTGATAGTCGGTTCTGGAGACACCATCAGGTTGACTCCTCCAACTAAGCAGAGATTGGATTCCCGATTCCGCAAACTCTGACAGGCTAAATGAACTGCAACTAAGGATGAGGAACAAGCTGTATCTATGGCAATACTGGGACCTCGTAGATTCAGCACGTAGGATAAACGATTGGCAGCAATGCAAGGTGTAGTACCTGTAGCACTGTATGCACTGAGTCGGTATGAATCCTTGTAGAGAAGTTTGTGGTAGTCAGCATTGGTGATGCCGATAAACACTCCAGTCTGACTGCCAGTAAGAGTTGCGGGAACAAGACCAGCATTTTCTAAAGCTTCCCAGGCTACCTCTAATACTAGTCTTTGTTGGGGATCCATATGCTCCGCTTCGCGCGCGGAAATGCCAAAAAAGCTGGGATCGAATCGATCAATCTGTTCCAAAAAGCCACCCCAACGAGTGTTCATTTTTCCTGGGATAGCTGGCTGTGGTTCGTAAAAGGCATTGATATCCCATCGTTCTGGCGGTATCTCAGTAATGGCATCTACACCATTACGCAATAGCTGCCAGAAGGATTCAGGATTTTTGGCTTTGGGAAAACGGCAACCAATACCAATAATTGCAATGGGTTCCATCAAAATAGTTTGTCTAGTTGATTAGTGCTTGAGATTTTGGATTGGAAGAAGTAGGGTGCGTTATTTTGTTAACGCACCATAGTGGTTCACCTTTGTAGTTTTGTCTTCTTGTACTACTGGTCTGTCCCATTAATTTTGTGGGGTAAACTAACTTTTGAATTTCTCTTATTTTTTTCTTTCTTCGCGTACTTTGTGTACTTCGCGGTTCGTTCCTCAACCCCTCAGAACTAATAGGACAGACCACTAGGTTTCTTGATTAAGAACTGATTGGGAGAATTGTTTAAAGGTCTTGAGATTGTTTTGCAGTGCTTTACTAATTGAGCCGCCTGCGGCCATAATGCTCATTTCACGGTTTATCTTCCATTGGTAGTCTAGGCGACTGAATAATCTTTGCATCAATTCTAAGAGACTTTGATGATATTTGAGTCCTACATGAAAACCTTCGTGTTCTTGACAGAAAGACTTTTCCATCCAATCAAGCGCTTCTTTTGTTTCCATCCCAAATAAAGGAGATTTTAACAGTTTGTAGTAAAAGAGCATTAGCATCGGGTCATCAGCAACACAACGACCGGGTAATACTCCAGACAGACCGCTTAAAAGGTTGCATTGTGTCATGTAAACTATCAAACCAGAGATAAATTTCTCGTAAGCAGTTGGCTTCGGGAAATCCTTATACATCTCTTTGGCAATTGTTTGTGAAATTGTCGTATGGAAAGCTTCGTCCATTAAGTGATAGTAGGAGACGGCTGTTGGGGTTGGAATATACTCGCCTTTTTGCTCTAATTCTCGGTAATATCTCACATAAGGATATTCTTGGTTTTTGAGAATGGCATTAGCCGTGTAGCGCATGGAATAATACTGACAGGCCATAAACGGCGAGGTTCCCCAATGAATAGTGAAGAATTTCAACCAATAACGCGGTCCAATTCGCCCTCCAAGACCATCTGATGGTGCGGGAATCGGCTCGCCTTTTTCCTCTAAGTCTTTCAAATACTGAGAATAATACTGTTTTTTATCCTTCAGCATTGTCTTAGCGATCGCGCTTAAGGTATTGTCTCGGTATGTCCCAAAGGGAGAAGTCCCCTGGCTTGAGTTGAAGAACTCCCGCAGAGGCTGAGGAATTAAGTGTTTTTGCCAACTACTATTATCTTGTTCTGATTTGCCATAAAGAGAATTACCTAATATGGTTTTACCAACAATAGCCATTTTTGATTTGAAACCAATCCTCTGAAAGGTGCGAATATGGTAGCTTTCTTGCTCGGTTTCAAAGTCTAGTTCTCGACAAAGTGTTTCATAATTACCAACAGCACGAAACACACCAGACGTAACCATATTATAAATACTTGTAGTTGCTTCACTAACAGCAGTATGGTTGTAGTTTCCAACCCAATACAGATGGTTGAGGGCTAGTTTTTGTGAAGTAGAAGCAGCATCATAAATGGGAGTACCATACAAAAGTGAAAGCTCAGGATTGCTCCAATAATAATTGCTGTTGTTAGCGTAGCTAAATTCGTTACCTAAGTCTCTAATTTTTTCGGTATAGTCTGACTTAGCGTTGTTCTGATAAGTTTTCTCGATGAGTTGGAAGTGTCTTGGCTCCTGTAGTTTTGGCAAGATAGAAGATTGTTTTGGAGCTAGAGCCTTGTTGAAGGTTACCATAATTGTCCCCTGAAAGTATTACTGAGAAGACTATTTTTTCTAATTTTTTTTGGTGTTTAACCTGGGAAATTGAAATTAAGATTAACTTTTGAGTTCTGAGTTTAAATGCTGAACTAAAGCTTCAACAGTTGGGTAATCATACAGTAGGGTTGGATTGATTTCTCGTCCTAACCAGTCTTCTAGATCGCCTGTCAAACCAACTGCTGCTGAAGAATCTAAACCGTAGCGGTCAAAAGGTATTGTCACGTCTATTTCTTCTGCATCTACTTCTAGCAATTCAGCTATATAAGAAACTATCCATGTTTGAATTTCTGCCGCTGTTGGTATTTGCTGAGGTGCAATTGTTGATGTGGTATTAACTTCAAGATTCTGCATTGTCATTGTTTAGTCCTTCGGATGAATGAGTATGTTTCTAGGATGAACAAGTTATTCTAGAGTAGGATTATTGTTCATCATTGTTTAGTAGTTGTTAGTTGCTGAAGAACAGAATCAACGTCAGATTGGAGATGGATAAATTTAGCTTTATTCTGCGGATTTTCACTCCAATCCTCTACAACATCTAAGCTTCCAGAAAGAAATGCGCTTCGACAGGCTTGACGGCGAATCTTACCACTGGAAGTTTTGGGAATGCTTCCAGTTTTGACGAGAACCGTAGCAAAAATTTCTAGTCCGTGTTGTGCGACTACTGCTTGTCTAATACTACCGACAACTTCTAGAACGTTTAACTTCCGTAAGTAACTCCGCTCTACTTCTTGAACAATAACTAATCGTTCAGAACCCTTAAAGTCTATGGAAAATGCAGCTCCACAACCGATTCTTAGGGCTGGATGGCTCTTCTCAACAGTCAGTTCAATATCTTGAGGATAATGATTTTGTCCTCTGATGATAATTACATCTTTGATTCGCCCTGTGATAAACAATTCGCCATTTTGCAAAAATCCTAAATCTCCAGTGCGAAGAAATGGCCCTTGATGGCTATCTGCTAAATAGGCATCGAAAGCTTTCTCTGTCTCCTCAGTTCGATTCCAGTAACCTTGAGCAACACTTGAACTAGCTACCCAAATTTCTCCGACTTGCTCAGGAGTACAGATTGTTAAGGATTCGGGATTGACAATAATCACCTGATAATCTGGAGGAATTTGTCCACAACCGACAATTTTTCGGGTATCTGTGCCTGACTTTTTAGCCTTGACGATTCGGTTTTGCTCTAATGCAGCTCCGTCTATGTTGTAAGTAATTGGTAAAGCTGTTTTCTCACCTCCAGATACTATGAGAGTGGTTTCTGCCATACCGTAGCAAGGGTAAAATGCTTCTTTGCGAAAACCACAAGGTGCAAAAGTAGAAGCAAATTCTTCCAGTGTCTCTGCACGGACTGGTTCGGCACCGGTAAAAGCAACTTCCCAACTGCTGAGATCGAGATTTTCCAGTTGTTCGGGAGTCACCTTACGAACGCAAAGGTCATAAGCAAAATTTGGCCCGCCGCTAGTTGTAGCTTTGTAGTGAGATATTGCTTGCAACCATCGGATTGGCTTTTGGAGAAAGTCTACCGATGCCATCAGTACAACAGGGACACCACCATAAAGAGGTTGTAAAATTCCACCAATTAACCCCATGTCATGATAGGGAGGTAACCAAATCATGCCTTTGCTATTGGGTGTGTGTCCGAATAATTTGTGGATTGTAACTGAGTTGTGCAGCAGGTTGCCATGACTGACCATGACTCCTTTGGGATTGCCTGTAGAACCGGAGGTGTATTGGAGGAAAGCTAGGGTATCGGAATATAGTTCCTGTGGCTGCCATGCTTGTGCTAGGTCGTTACTCAATTTATCGGTAGCTAGCCAACGCAATCCAGAAATTTCTAAACTTTCTTGCTTGGAATTATTCTGGAGTTTATCGAACAAAGATGTAGAAGTCAGTATAACCTTGGGTTGGGCATCTTGGGCGATCGCTTGCAATCTAGATAAATTTTGATTTTGTCTGGGTGGATAGGCAGGAACAGCAATTACCCCAGCATATAAACATCCTAAGAAGGCAGCGATGAATTCTAAACCAGGTTGATAAAGTAGTAAAGCACGTTCGCCAGCAGCATTCAGAGATTGGAGAGATGCAGCAATTGCTTGAGAGCGCAAATGTAGTTCTCCATATGTCAACTTTTCTGCTTCTGTCTCTCCACTCTTCAAAAATGTATATGCTGTTTGGTCAAATTGATTTCGTGCCCTGTAACTAAGTACATCGACTAAATTTGAGAAGTGATACTCGCTATTCATTTGATGTTCCTTACTATTGACTAATGACTGTACGGGCGCTGCGGCCTTGCACCCCTTGTGACTGATGACTGTCTATTTGGGTGAATGTGCTGTAATTTTTTCGGCTTAACAGTTTAATACGAGTTTTAGAGAAGTCTGTTTTTTTCTGTGTCTATTTGAGAAATAGACATTTTTAAGACATCTCAAAAATTCGTTATTCAATTTCAGAAATTTCAAGGGAGTAAAACCAGGCGATCGCGTCGTTTTGCTAGCAATACTTAAGTGGCATAGTTAATTTCCAAAAATGATACGAAAAACCCATCTAACTAAGCCGTTAATCTCCACATTACAACATTTCGTTCGTTTATGTAAAGTCGATTGGCGAGAACTCTCTGAGTGATGGATATTCGTGGTGTGCGCTACAACATTATTTCTCACCATACTCAAAGATTTATAAGCCGCAAATGTTGATTTGATTTGCTTTAATAAACCTATTTTTTAGGTTTGCCTAAAACGTCGGAGTGTCGAGCGCATTTATATAGTGTAATCAATATTCTTAACTAAGTAAAGATTCATAATCTTTCCCATGTGGAGCGAATTCATTATCTATACTGTCATGATTTGTTTAATGCTGAAGCGAATTTCCATATCTGAATTGGCTTCTTCATCATCATTTATTAATAGCCTCGAAATACAAAAATTCTAAACGTAGGCTACATAAATAAAATATATTCTGTCTATCATCCTTAAGATAGAGTTATTCATATCATCCGATTTTACAACAGGTTTAATATCGCCGCCTATAGGGAAAGTCTTCAAGTCCGAAAATTTAATGTTCACAAAAGTTGCATATCTATTGTTGATTAGAAGATTCCTTTGTTACTATCTCTTCAACCTTATATTTAAGTTTTTACATTTTTCCGACTTAAAGAGTGTTTAGTGGTTTGTGGCATATAGATTCTAGAAGATATCTATTGTTAGATTAGGTAAATGCAATACTAATTAGCTTTATAAGCATTACTATCAATTGTTCAAATTATTGATTACAAGACTAAAGACTTATTAGTGCCTCATAAAAATTTACAACTATGACTATTAACAATGGCAATAACAAATCTAAAAATCATAGAAATTGGTCTTCTTCAAAATCCTTTCTCACATCTTTCGCACCTTCGCCATCTCCGTCACCTGCATCTCAAAGAAGTCTTGCTAAAATTGAGCAGCCTGTTATTTTTCAACAATCTCGCTTTTGGTCACAAGCAATTATTTGGAGTTTGATAAGTGTCTCAACTGGTGCAATTATCTGGGCAAACGTTGCCCAGTTTGAAGAAGCAGTATCTGCACAGGGTAAACTAGAACCCTCTAGTACTGTTAAAGAAATACAGCTTCCTATAGGTGGTGTAGTCAAAGAAATTTATGTTGAAGATGGACAGCACATTAAGGCTGGGGAAAAGCTGCTGAGCCTCGATCCAACAACTACTAATGCTCAACTTGATTCTTTAAATAAAATTCATTTGTCTTTAGTCCAGGAAAATCAATTTTATCAAGCTCAAATTCAAGGTGATACTGCTGTTAATGTCATATCTGTAAAAATTTCTAGTCTCATGCTTGACCTGACTAAGAGTCGAACGGCTCTAGTTGCAGAAAATCAAATATATCGTGCCCAATTAAATGGCACAGCTTTTACCAGTAGCCTCACCAGAGAACAACGAGAACGCTTATTATCAACTCAAGCTGAACTCAATGCACGGGTGATGGCTGCGAGGATGGAAATTAACCAATTAAGTCACCAACTTAACCAAACTGATATTAAACTGGCTTCAACTCAAGACACCTTAGCCATGAATATCGGCATTTTGGACAAACTTACTCTATTAATGAAAGATGGAGCTATTTCCCAAATTCAATATATCAAACAACAAGAAGAAGTGAGAAATGCTCGAAGTGAAATTGACCAGCTGAGCCAAGAACGCTTTCGTCTGCAATCTGCCATAAGTCAAGCACAAGCCAAATTACAAAATACTGTAGCTGTTTCCCGTAAAGATTGGCTAACCCAGATTGCAGAAAATAACAAAAAGATTGCCGAAATTGATTCTCAACTGACTAAAACAATACTAGAAAATAATAAAAAACTTGCGGACATTGATGGTCAGTTAAGTCAAATAAAAATGAATTTGAAATATCAGGAACTCATTGCCCCAGTTGATGGGACAATCTTTGAACTAAAAGCCCATAGTCCTGGATTTGTTGTAACTTCCAGCGAACCAATTCTCAAAGTCGTTCCTAACGATACACTCATCGCAAAAGTGTATATCACTAATAAAGATATTGGATTTGTCAAGGAGGGAATGACGGTAGATGTCAGAATTGATTCGTTTCCCTTGAGCGAGTTTGGAGATATTAAAGGTAAATTAGTTTGGATTGGTTCTGATTCTTTACCACCAGATCAAATTTATCCCTTTTATAGATTCCCGGCGAAGGTGCAACTTAATAGTCAGCAGTTAAATGTTTCAGGACGCAATATTATGTTGCAGTCGGGGATGGGAGTAAGTACGAATATTAAGATTCGGGAACGCACGGTTATGTCAATTTTCACTGATATGTTTACTTCATCGGTGGAGAGTCTGAAGACTGTAAGGTAACTGGTTTGTGGGTGTAGGAGGAATGGCACTAAGAAAAGCTAAAAGCTACGACAGGCAAAGAGGATCTTCTGTAATTAGCTAACTATCTTTCTCCAAAGAACATTTTACAGCATTTCCTGCTGTTATGGGGTACAGTTAGTAAGAATAAAAATATTATCTTTTTATGAAAGCATATTCAATCGCTCTGCGCGAAAAAATAGTTGCAGCACATATTCAGGAGAAAATATCAATTCGTCAAGTGGCAATCAGATTTGCTGTTAGCAAAAGTCTAGTCCAAAAGCTAGTAAAGCAACAACAAGTTGAGGGAAATTTACAACCATTACAGCGAGGTAAACCCCAGTTTAGTCATCTCACAAATGCGGAAGTAGAGTTAAGAGAACTGGTTGTAGAGAATCAGGATGCAA
>LXQD01000288.1 GCA_003326215.1 Nostoc minutum NIES-26
TGGCTGCTGTGACAAGAGGAATAATTCTTGGTTATCAGAGAACGATAGAACCTCGCCGGCCAATCTATGAAGTAATTTTTAATGGACAAACACAGTATATAGCAGTGACTGTGGGCGATAATGGTTATATAGTCGGAGCTAATCCCGCCTCTTTACCATAATTCCACCTGAATAGCTATGGCAATCAAGATAAAACTAATGGCTGATTATGAGTTATTACCAGAAACATCCGAGACGTTTATCTACCTTGCCATGATCCGAATTATGGTTAGGCGATTAGCATAAAATTTAACCCCTCAAAACTTTTCAAACATCCTCTAAACGAGATACCTGTTTGCTGGATTGTTTAACCCGTTTGAGAACCTGTTTGCCCCCTTCACGCTCACCCAGATTAGCCGCCGTGACCAAGACCCGCAAAACTAACCCCAAGGTATCAACTGTCATAAATCGCTTGCGCCCTGTGATTTTCTTGCCCGCATCGTAGCCCACTTCTTGGCTCACCATTGCTGCACTCTTGACACTTTGACTGTCGATTACCGCTTCTGATGGGCTTGGATGGCGTTGGAGTTCGATTCTCGTCCATTCTCGCAAGCTATCGTGGATCTGTAACCATGTTC
>LXQD01000289.1 GCA_003326215.1 Nostoc minutum NIES-26
GGCTTTGTTGCATGAAAGGAAAAAAAGACACACCAATCCGAAGTAAGGATAGTAATTAATCTTCGACTTTATAAGAATCAGGTTTACCTAACTGGATCATGCGATTCAGGGCAGCACATTGCAAGAACAACTCCACAGCCTGGTTATCAAAAAAGCGTCGTCTCAACTTGCCACCAAAGATGGTTTTGAGCCGAAAAATGGCAGTTTCAGATAAAGAACGGCGATGATATCCGCTATCAAGTTTCCATTGTTTACGTCCAACTTGGTTCACTCTTCGCAGATTTTCATCTCTGGGATGGGGCTGGGAATGAGAGTGTGGTTGTTGCATTTTGGCGTTGCTACGCGGTGGAATTATCGCTTTTGCCCCGCGTTGTGTAATGGTGTCGTAACAGGCTTTTGTGTCATAGCCACCATCACCAGATACTTGTTCTATCGGTTGCTCAATCTGCTCCAATATGTCAGGCAGTACCTCGCAATCAGCCATATCATTAGTAGTCACCACCGCACCCAGAATTTCGCCACTTTCACAGTCAACGCCTAGATGCAACTTCCGCCACGTCCGTCTTTTCCCTACTCCATGTGTGCGGACTTTCCATTCACCTTCGCCATAGACTTT
>LXQD01000290.1 GCA_003326215.1 Nostoc minutum NIES-26
GTTTTAATCGTAGTTTTAATCGGATAAAAGATAATTGTATCTTATTTTGTATTCCCAGGCGCGATCGGGTATGATGGTTGAGGTCGCAGGTCGCAGGTCGCAGGTCGCAAGTAAGAAGTCGGAGGTCGGAGGTTGCAAGTAAGAAGTTGGAGTAGGTGCTGTTATGGATAAAAATGTTGGGATTGTTGATCGCAGTAAGGTGTTCGCAATTAGAATCATTAAAGCTTGCAGCTTTCTTGATGAAAAACCGGGTGTTTGCCGTACTCTTTCTAAGCAACTGTTGCGTTCTGGTACGAGTATTGGTGCGAATGTACGAGAGTCGCGGTCAGCTCAGTCTGATAAAGACTTCTTGCACAAAATGGAAATTGCTTTGAAAGAGGCACGTGAAACTGAGTATTGGCTAGAAATTTTAATTGAATCTGAGGTTGTTGAGAAACCTAAGTTCGAGCAATTGCTTAAAGAAGCCAATGAAATAGTGAAAATACTCATTGCTTCTACCCGCACAGTTAAAGAGAAATTGAATGGCAGCAAATCCAACGGCAGAAAAATGGAGGCAACAAGCGACAATCAATAATTTAACTCTGAATAGAGAATAAATATATAGATAATTACTTG
>LXQD01000291.1 GCA_003326215.1 Nostoc minutum NIES-26
ACTCGACCATTAAGAGCTAACATTGCCAGGATGATTTGGTTCAATTGCCGCATCGTTGTCGCGTTTATCTGCGGCAGCAGGCATTGTAACAATGATAAGATATCGGGCATGGGCGGCCAGTGGTTTTTGAGTTGTCGTTGTGAGAGACAATAACTCTACTACGAAACGCCCTACCTCTTCATGCTCTTATTTTGGCAAAGGTATTGATTTATGGCAGCTTTTATAGAGAGTATATATCGCATCGACTACATTACCCCACACACTCGACCCAATCGCACCCCACCGACCGACAACCGTCCCCAAAGTTAACCCACACCTGCCACTGCCCCAAATACCCGTTCCATATTGGCGAGTCGCTTCGCTCCAATTCAAAATTCAAAATTCACGCATTAGTAATTCAAAATTAATTTTGAATTTTGAATGGGTTTTAGGACAAATCTATTTTCTTGTTTCTTGTTCTCCTTCATCGCACATAAGCAGAATTCTGGTGTGTAGTATTTTGGGGTGGATGCATACGCATCTCAGCTGATTTGTTCGATTTTTTCTCTCTGTTGTGTACATTACTCCACAGAACCCCAAAACCAGTTGCCTACAGCATCGGGTTCTTTTTC
>LXQD01000292.1 GCA_003326215.1 Nostoc minutum NIES-26
CGCATACTATATTAGTTCACTCACCATTCCAGCATCGGATTTTGCTCAAGGCATTCGTGGTCACTGGGGTGTGGAAAATCGTCTTCATTGGGTAAAACATGTTGTGTTTGATGAAGACTCTGCCCAAATGGTTGATGGCTATGCTGCTGCTAATTTCTCGATTATTCGTAGTTTTGTGATTAATCTCTTGCCTCACAATGGTTTTGATTCCCTAACAAGAGCAATACGACATTGCGCCCATGATATTAAATTACTTTTTTCCTTTTTAGAATGAAACAGCCCTGCTCTCCCAAGGGGAGCTAGGGTAGGGCTAATTCATTGTAGTGAGAGAAAAATTAAACTAAAAATTATCTCTACCTTAAGTAGATTTTAGTGTGAGATGAGTAGTAGTTTGATAGCAGCATTACAAGGTATAGAAGATTATCGTGCCGCACGTGGAAAACGTTATCCATTATGGGTGATGTTGTTATTAGTGATATTAGGAACATTAAGTCAATGCTACGGATATGCGGCACTAGAAGATTTTTGTGTGCGACATTATCAAGGATTGTGTGAACATTTAGGGGTCACATACAAGCGTTTACCCAGTGATTCGACATTT
>LXQD01000293.1 GCA_003326215.1 Nostoc minutum NIES-26
CATCTTTAAAGACTGACAATGATTTGCTTAAATCTAGAGTTGCATGTATACATTTTTCCATGAAGGTAGGCATCCTCAATCTCAAAACTATTGCTACTCGGAAATCCTACCTGAATTCTTGCCATTACAAATTTTCCCGCACCTGATAATATATTAGGTCTTGTAAATTTTCTTATGTATATATGCCTAGCTAAACGTAATAAATACTTTTTTATACTGAAGCTGGTTTTTAGCGATACCTGCGGCACACTGCGTGAACGCACTTTTTTTACCCGACCTCACAAAATCGCGTTGCTCCCGATTTAACTCTTGTTGAGGTTTAGCTATGGGAGTAGTTTGTATCTGTGACAGTGCTATTTCTTCTTGATTACTAGCTTGTCCTAAACCCGCGCTAGTTTCTAAAGTTGCCTGTTGTGCTTGCTCGTTTTGAGGTACTACTGGTGTTACTTGAGTCTTAGCTGCAGCTTTTTGTTGTTCCTGAGTCCGTTTTAATTCTTGTAGCTTGTCAAATCTTGCTAATTCTTTTTCTAACCAGTTGGGATCTGATTTGGGAAAGCGGCGATCCCAGTATGCACTCATTTGTTGGCGTAGAAAGGCTAGTCGTTCTTTTTCTACTTGTGTAATAGTACCGTCTTTTTCTTTAATCTCCAGTAAAACAGCCTCGGAACGATTCTGTTCAAAAGCTTCGCGTTCTGGATCTGATTTATGCGTTCTATGTCCAAATGAATCATGTTTTTTAGAAGGGCTTGACTGCCAATGACTCTGGGATGGAGTGTTCCAAGATGATGTGTTTTCAGGTCTCTTCGATTCATAGACCATACTGCACCTCAACATTTACTACTATTTAGTAATATTATATACTTATAGTTAAAACTTACACTACAAATAATAAGGCTATTGTTATTGCTATGTATGACATCAAGTCTATTGTTGAATTATCTATATACCTAGTATTAATACTATAAAATTTGTTTGTAAAAACACTAAGATTATAGATTTAAGTATATTCCGAACTAATAACTTTGTTTCTTCTTGCTGCATCAGCGTATTGCGGCGGAAGATGTATTGGTGTTTAAGTGCGATCGCTTTTTTGCAAGCTGCCTCATAAAAGTTGCTTAATTTAAAATATTTGACATATTTATAAGTAAAAATACATAATCAAAACTGTAAATGTCTTAATATACTAGGTTTATGCAGATTGCGATCGCACTTCAATATATTTTTTTATACACATTAGATACATTACAACTAAGTTATAACTGATTTGAGATTATTGCCTGTATTGCCATTAATTAAGAAAGATTATGCTAAATACAATTACTAAACTCAAAACAGTAGCAAACAAAAGCTTACTAGTCTATGCACTGCTATTGTTTGTTGTGGCTGAAACTCCCCTTTTAGCTGAAGACTCTCAAGCTGTAAAACGGTTGCGGGAAACTAGAGACTGTCCTGGCTGCAATCTGCGTAAAACAAATCTACAAAATATTTACTTACAGGATGCTAATCTTCGACGTGCCAACTTGAGCTATGCTAATCTACGTGGAGCGAATTTGCAGGGAGCATATTTGCGAAATGCTAACCTTACAGGTGCTTCCTTAACTGGTGCAAACTTGCGTGGTGTCGATTTGACTGATGCCAAGTTAGGAGGAGCGGATTTAAGAAATAGCCAAATTGATGACAAAACCATTCTTGATAAAAAGTGGCGGCAAGTATGGGAAATTGTTAATAAACCACTTTCGGTGCGAGATTTGCAGGGGGCAGATTTGCAAGATGCGAATCTAAGTAGCGCCAACCTTAGCAATGTTAACTTAGAAGGAGCAAATCTTAGGAGTGCATCCTTAACAGGAACAAATCTGCGTGCTTCTAATTTGAGTCGTGCCAACTTGTATCAAGCCAACCTATTTATTGCGGACTTGCGGGATACTAAACTAGGCAATGCTAACTTGCATCAAGCAAACTTAAATAGTGCAGACTTACGGAATGCCCAACTAGAAGGTTCAGACATGCGTCAGGCAAATCTCAGTAATGCCATTTTAGGTAACAATAACCTGAGTGATAGCAAACTTACAGCTGCTAACTTAAAAAATGCAGACTTGGTAGGAATTAACCTGAGTAATGCTGACCTCCGACGAGCAAATCTATTCAATACCAATTTGAATAATACTAACTTGACAGGAGCAAATCTAACGGGCGCAAACCTCACAGGAGTAGATTTTAAAGACACTAATTTCACAAATACAAAGTTAGAAGGTAGTAATTTGAATGGAGTCTCTTTGAGTGGGATGGTTGCGACTAACGCCAATTTCAAGGGTATTAATTTAAGTAATGCTGACCTCCAAGAAACCAAAATTAGTGGGTCAAATCTGCGTAGAGGCAACCTCAGTGGTGTTAATCTTAGTGGAGCCGACTTGAAGGATGCCGACTTGAGTGGTATTAACCTTAAAGATGCTAACCTCAGTGGTAGTAATTTAGCAGGAGCCAACCTAAGTCAAGCAGACCTCAGTGGTGCTGATTTGAGTAATGCCAATCTCAGTCAGGTAAACTTAACTGGGGCAAATCTCACAGAGGCCAACTTGAAGGGAGCATCTCTAGCCGGAATTAAGCTGGAAAATGCTAACTTATGCAAGGCAATCTTACCAGACGGTAAACCACATGGTTGCTGAAGTGTCTGTTGGCTTCATATCAGTCAGCAAATATTGTCAAAATCATAACTTGCTACCAAAAATTCAGCCTTAGAGCAATTCAAGCACAACACAAATGTTTTTTGATTTTCGTTGCTAGTTTACACATTAAAAATAAAGAATATAGTGAAATAAGTTATGAAAAAATATTGCCAAGCTTTGGTTGTAATAGGAAGTAGGTATGGTTCAGGAAAAGGTAGAAAGGGAAAGTACTTTATCAAAACCTGTACAAGATAAGAGTGACACTCCCAAGGCAGTGCATTCATTGTTACCAGAGCCAAGTCAGCAATTAACCTTGGAAGAACACAGGCAAAGGCATGAAAAAGTTACATCAAATTGGCGCAACAACAATGTTTTAAAGAGTATCAAGGCTCGCTCATTATCTTCATCTATACAAACCCAGAGTCAAGTACAGACTGAACAATCGCCAGATAGCCAGCAGTCAAAAGCTACACAAGAAGAAACCAAAGTAACTGAAGGACAACGCCAAATAAAGGAAGAGGAGGAGATACCACTTCAAAAACAAATTGGTCAACCCACTCGTCCTGCTAAAGGTAAAACTGATCCAAAAGCCATCATTGAACTAAACAAATTCATCGAATTGGTCAAAAATGTAGAGAAAGCTTATTCTAGTGATAATGCTTCACAAATAGTAATACGCATTCACAATCTTTATTATAGTGGTGCAAGGCTTGGATTTCGAGCGTTACTTCCTAATGCTGATAAGGAGCTAGAAGAACGATACAAACAGGCTGGCGCTACAATCAAGAATGGCCTCATACATCATATATGTTAAATAAATTCCTGGATTACGTAGTGAAAAATCTGAGTGTTGAGCTTAAAAGCAAACTTTAATACTGCTTATGAATCCTTATCCACAACTAAGACTAATTTGGAGGCTTTTATTAGTTGCTATCAAATATATGTTGGCAATTGCTGGGGCAATATGTTCTGTTATTGGTGCTGGTGAATTATCTGACTACATGGCTGAACTTGTACGAGGAAAACCTTCTGCTGACGTGGGAGTAGTCATTTACTCACACAGTGATAAAGCCTTAATTTTGTGGTTGCTGGCTTTTCCAGTATTATCTTATGCTTTTTTATTCTTGATTAAGCAAATATTTAGTAAAAATAGCAACCTTCCCTTTTGGATTGGCATTATTACAGGTGTTTTATGTCTGCCCTACTACCTTATTCCCTTATTGTGGTGAAAGGAGCGTTATGCAGGGCTATTTCATTCCCAATGTAGACGTAATATCGTAGGATTTAGCACTAATTCTAATTCTACTTAAAGCATCTACTACCGTGTCTGAAATCAAATTATAAAAGCTGTATTATTTGTTCTAGATTTTTGCAACACAACTCCAAGTTGGATCTTATAGTGACATGCTCTCAAGCCCAACCCTTAACTTGGTTATCACTAAGTAGTTGCCCAATCTTGGAATACTCAGCCCTGGTAGCAGCCAGTAGGTGCTTCATCATTACAGGTTCTCCTGCTGATGCTGCCAAAAAAGCTGCATTCATCGCCACATTCCGAATCGTCGCACCACTAGCATCTAGTCTTGAGAGTTTGTTGTAATCTAATCCTTCAGTGGGAGTTTGCGCGGGGAAGATGCGTTTCCACATCTGTATTCTTTCTTGAGGATAGGGAAATTCAAACCTGACTATAAAGCGAATACGACGTAAGAAGGCGCTATCAATGGCATCAGATAAGTTAGTAGTCAGAATCGCCAAACCAGTGTATGCTTCTATTCGTTGCAAGAGGTAGTTGGTTTCCATATTAGCATTGCGATCGCGGCTATCTCGAACTTGGGTGCGCTTGCCAAATAAAGCATCGGCTTCGTCAAATAATAAGACAGCACCAGCAGTTTCTGCGGTATCAAAGATCCGACGCAGGTTTTTCTCGGTTTCACCAATATATTTACTGACGACAGCACTTAGGTCAATGCGATATAAGTCTAGGCGTAGTTCGTTGGCGATTACCTCTGCGGCAAAGGTTTTACCTAAGCCTGATTCTCCAGTAAACAAGGCACTGATACCCAAACCACGTCCGCTATTACTAGCAAAGCCCCATTCAAAATAGACTTTTAAACGTTGGCGTACATGAGTCACTATATTCTGGAGGATTTGCATTTGTTGTTCTTGTAGAACCAACTGATCCCAAGTTGCATGAGTATCTATGCGTTGGGCGAGGTCGTCGAGTTGAGGGCGGGCTTGAGTACGGCAAGCATCCCACAATGCTACTGCAAGATTATTGGTATCAGTTTGTTCAATAGAGTTAGTCTTGAGGACTCTTTTAGCTGTTTCAACAGCAGTAAAAATTGCCAGATGACTAAGGTTAAACTGTGATACTAGTGTTTCAACTCGTCCGTTTAGTTCTACTGCACTTGTACCCAAGGCATCTTGCCAGATGGCAAGCTGTTCAGAAGTTTTTAGTTTGGGGACATCGAAGGCGATCAATGAAGGGTGGGATAATGGCAGGCGATCGCTACAAGTAATAATTAACTTTCCATTGATATTATCTACCAATTGTTTAATGATAGATATAGTTGCAGCATCTTTTGTAGTTGTTGTACTGATATCTTGACAATCTAACAGTAAGGCACTATCACTTAACAATGCTTCCCTTGACCACAACACCATTAGCTGCTTTAATTCATCAGCTTTGGTAGCAAGTACATATGCATTGATGATATGCAAATTAATTCCAGCAAAATAGCAGGCTGTAGTAACAACATTGACATTAGTGATGCTTTCTAAACCGCATAGTTGCACTACAGATGTTAGCGATTCAGTAGTATCTAACCAAATGGCTGCCAACTGCGATGCGATTTTTTGATGGGATGGTTGCAGTTCGCCACAGGTATTGTCAGCATCAATTGCTATTGATTTGAACAGACCTTGTAGTTTTTCTGGTAAAGATGGTTCGCCTAACAGATAACAGAGTATTGATTTATCGATTTGTAGAGAACATAATGCTGGTGCAATTCCATCTCCAATTTGAATCAGTTGCCAACGTTGTAAGGGAGATTCTGTTCTCAAAGCACTCCAAGAGGCATCTGGTAATGCTTCCAAGGCTAGTGCAAAAGTGGGATAGCACAGTTTTTCGTTACCTTGAGCATCGGCACACAATGATGGAAAATTGGGAGTAAAATTCATCGCAACGCACATTAGCAGTATATCTCGCTCGAAAGAGGATAAACCCAAAATATGACATAGCTGAGATAGTGCTGGTGGTGCTGGCATTGAGGCTTCAATATCAGCCAGTTGCAATTGGATATCTAACAGTGAGACTTCTGGCTCACCTTTTTGTCGTGCAATGTAAGATTTTAATGCCTGACGTACTGCTTCTGTCGCAGCGGTCACATAGCAATAGTTGGCTTCATACCAATCGGCAAATGTTGTCAAAATCATAACTTGTTACCAAAAAACGAGGCTCAGAGCAATCTAGGCACAACACAAATATTTTTTGATTTTCGTTATTAGTTTACACAATAGAAATAGAGAATATACTGAAGTATTTACCAAAAAATCTTGCCAAGCTGTGGTTGTGATAGGGAGTAGGTATGGATCAGGAAAAGGTAGAAAGGGAAAATACTTTATCAAAGTCTGTGCAAGATAAGAGTGACACTTCCAAGCCAGTGTATTCATTGTTGCCAGACCCAAGTCAGCAATTAACTTTGGAAGAACACAGGCAAAAGCATGAAAAAGTTACACCTGATTGGCGAAACAACAATGTTTTAAAGAGTATCAAGGCTCGGTCATCATCTGCATCTATACAATCGCAGAGTCAGCTACAGACTGCTGATAATAAAGAACCGAAAGTGCAGCAAAAGGAGTTGCAATCAAATACATCAATAGTTGGGATACAAGCAAAGGACAACAGCTATCAGGTAGCAAGTATTTGGGATGATGCTGTCCATCAAGGTCAAAGATTTCTCAACCAAGTGCAAAAACTTGGCGAAGGCTTTTGGAGAACAGTTCAAGGTGGGCCACAAAAAGTTTCTGATTACACAAAGGCAATACATCTTTCTTTGCAATACATCCCTCAAGCCATTGCTCAACGGGTTGATGCCATTTTAAAAGACGCACTAGCAGGACTAGCAATTTCCTTAATAACGGCGATAGGTGTAGTGTCGCTCACTACCGCTATCGGTGCAGCGATTGGTTCTTTGGGTGGTGGTGTTGGAGCCGTTCCAGGAGCTGCTGCTGGTCTGAGAGTGGGCATATTTTTGCTTGAGAAGATGGGTTTAATATTCCTCCTAAGCTGGATAGCTAACGGATTAAAGGATGTTGGAGTAGCGTTTGGGCGCTTTCTGGCAACAGTCTGGAATGCCAACGGTGACGATTCTGCCATTGACAAAGGAGCTAGGCAATTTGCTGATGGAATGGCCCAGTTCATAGTACTGGTTTTGGAGGGCATTGTGGCCTATGCGATCGCACATGGACAGGCGAAGGCAATGGAGATGTTGAACAAAAGTTGGTTTGGCCAACAACTGGGTTCAGCTAGGCTAGGGCAGTGGCTCAATCAGCGATTGAAGGCAAGAGGGGAGGCGATTACCCCAGATGGACAGAGGATGCGAATTCAAGGTGAAACACCAAAGCGTCAACAGCCGATGCGGATGCAGGGTGAGAAAGGAAACGGTCATAACTCTGGAAACACTCGATTTCTTAATGTAGAAGAAGCTCGAGGATTTATTGCTCAGAAAATAGCTTCGGGAGAAAAAATAACACTAGATTTATTTGGTGGCGAAACTTCGCAAGTCCCTGGTGCTATAAATTTTGATATAGTTGCTAAAGAAGGTATCAGAGGGAAAGTTGCTGACTTGGTAAACATCTTTCCAAAGAATAGTGTTCACGAAATTATTGCAAATGGACCGCAAGCAGAGTTTCTTGGAGAAGTGGCAAGGATTTTAAAACCAGGAGGACGTATTTATATAAATGCTAACTACTCTAATAGGTATAGATTTGGAACAAATAGAGGTAAAAAGCCACCAGATTCCGAAACCTTGAAAGAACTAGGTTTACGTCTTGTGCAAGACGATGGTTCGCTTGACCCTAGATTTGCAGATTTAGAATTTCGTCGAACTGATGGGGGCGAAATACGTAAAGATACGGTAAAAACAGTAATTTTTGAGAAGTTAGAATGACTATTATAAGTGGGTATTTTGATGAACTAGAATTTTGGGATTCTTGTTATTTTAGCAAACCTATAATTAAGAATACTCAATTAATTATTCCATCTCGTAACATTGGGCTTTACGAGGGGCATCCCTTAAACAACACAGATCAACTCACGATTTTACAATCAGGTAAACTCATTTTTAGTGGTATCCAGAGATCTGAGCGTGTCATTGGTGAGTACTTGGGAGAGCCGAACAGTGGCAAAGGCTTTAAGCCATCATACACAATCGTTGATGGCCCATTTCGCCAAACTGATGAACCAACAACGAAATTTTTTATAGAAGGGATTTTGGAAGAACCCCTATCTTACGTTACTTGGGAGATCGAAAGTGTCTCCTTTCATCTTGAAGTATGACGGCACTATTTAAAGAATATTAATCAAAAGCAGTTGCGAAATATTTAAATACAGGGAATGAACCTAGTGTAAATATTACTGCTGAGGTAGAAGCTATCCGCTCTGGTATAGTGCCACTTTATAGTGCTGATTTTGGAGGAGATTGTAGCCCTTGCGATCGCACATGGGCAGGCGAAGGCACTGGAAATGTTGAGTAAAAGTTGGTTCGGCAAGCAACTGGGTCAAGCTAGGCTAGCACAGTGGCTCAATCAGCAATTGAAGGCAAGAGGGGAGGCGATTACCCCAGATGGACAGAGGATGCCAATTCAAGGTGAAACACCACAGCGTCAACAGCCAATGCGGATGCAGGGTGCATCTGGAGGAAATGTCATCAAAAATAAGCTAGACCAACATGAGTTTGCTTTTGCTCAAGAAATTGTTAATGAGAAAGGTGGTCAGTTTATTGGGCAAACTGAACGAAATTTACCTGGCATTGATGGAACTTTAAATGGAGTACCAGTCAGCCTTAAGGAAACTCAAGGAGGTCTTGCTGCTATCCTGCGACATGCGAGCAAAGCTGAAAGCCAAGCAATAAAGGCTGGATACAAAGGTGTTGATTTATATATCAATGCTCCAAATGTAGACAAAGCTACTCTTCTAGACTTTATTCGCAATGGGCCATTAAAAAATATCCCAAATCAAGGTACGATTTCTTTAATTAATATTAAAAAATCAGATAGTTAGATTCGTATTCCCTAAATAGTAGGAGGTCATAATGTCAAGCGAACTAAACATTAAAGTAAATAATCCTGGGTCTCTGAAGACATTTATTGAAAAAACCTATTCTGTATTAACTAAAATTAATTTAGTAGTTCAACCTCAATTGAAAGTGTTATCGGATGGTCAAGAACTGTTTGATACATATTTAGAAGATTTGGTTTTATGTAATACCGAGACTGATATAACAGTCGAAATACCAGAATACGCAAAAGTATTTATTAGTATTTTCAGTGCAGGTGAATCTGAATTTTTAGGTGAAGAAGGAGGATTTTGGGCATATTTTGAAGTAGGAAAAATGTTATGTCAATCAGTATTTTTAATGTTTATACTAGCACTAACGTATGCTAAATTAACAGGAGAAAAAATAGTTTATGAATCCTGTATTCTTACTAGTGATAGATATATATCTGTTGATAATGTTATGAATATAATCAGAATATCAACTAGAAAAGATTTTACAGATTACTCTATAGAAGTTTGTCGTAAGTTAGGGATATATTGTGACGTACTAGGATAAGCCGAAAAAAGAATACTACTTAGTTTTAATTTCATTGAAATTATTCACCTATAAAGTCAAAAACAAAAATTTGCTCAAGATAGTAATGAGCGATCGCAGCTTGTTGCCAATCGCACTCAAGGGAGATTTGTTAACGGGACTTAAACAAAAATCAAGCCCAAATATAGCCCAAACTGGCTTTATAAGAAGCGAACAGGTCAAGATTGAGGGTCAACCACCATCGCCACACACAACAGCAGAATATCTCACTCTATGGATTTGAGAGAGAAAGTGGAATATCAACAATTTATAGAGGCTGCACAGAGATTATGGAATTTTTAGAATCTGACGAAACTTTAATCTTAGAAGATAAACTTAGTAATTTAAGTGCTAACTTAGTCTCTGGCGAAAACATTTTTTTATCTAGATTATTTAAATATCCACCAGGGATCGCTATCGATTTAGATGAATTATGCGTAAGTTTGGAAATTGAGTTGGAACTTCAAGAAATACGCGAAGAATTTCCAGACAAAATAATTGTGACTTGGATTGACTACCCTAATGCAGAGTTTCAAGAATATAGCGCAATTATCCTGTTTTTAGCTGAATCTATTTTTTGGAATCAAATAGCTCTCTATAACAAGAGACTTTTTGAAGATAAGTGGTAATGATTAATCATATTTAGAAAATTTAAAACTGATTTTATAAATACAAATAATTAATAAGTATTATGAATCAAAGAATACTAATAATGCAGGAAGATTATTAGAAAATAGAGCAGATCTTGTCACAGGAATACTAGAAATTGTTGGAGGTGGCGGCGCAGCAGCTGGGGGTGGAACTTTATGTGTAACAGATATAGGCTGTATTGTTGGGTGTAACACAATTACACCCAACAGCATTTTCAGAAACTCTTGAGTTTGTAAGCCTCAATCCAATTTTGTATCTCCACAGATATGAAAATTGATTAGCCTTTAAACTTTTGTGTTCAGTTCGGTTTCCCAATCACTACTACCGGACGAACATACTGCTCAAAAGTCTCACTTTCTAATTGTGTATCCACCTCTAAAGGACTTTCCGCACCATCTATCTGTACCCTAACTAAATACTCTCCTTTCTTAACATCATTAACAGTAAACATCACTACATTGCTATCAACAGATTGAGAATCAGCAGTAAAGATATAAGCAGCTTCCTTAGATGCAGAACGCTCATTGAAAAACAAAAACACCTTTTGTTCTTTACCTACAGTTAAATCAAGCTCTACTCGAACTTTCGCTCTATAAAGCTCATCTAGATTTTCTTCTATCTCTGCTACTTCTATTCCAATTACATTTGGACATAGCACAAAAGATACAACATTAGAACCAATCATCTGCTCTGGTTCCTGTTTGATTTTTTGAGGTACTGGACGTAGTGCTTGTAAACTTTGTACTCCTGCCCTTAACGAATGTCGTTCTTCATTGGATAATAGCGATAAGTCTAATTTTATTTCATCAGATTCTACCTTTTGGGGTCTAAGTTTAGTCTTTCCAATCTTGATTTGAAGATGTTCGGAGTTTAAATGCTGACCGCGAATAATTAACATACTATTACTGACAATGGGCTGATTAAACCCATCAGCAGATACTACCTGAGAAATTACTAATTGATTAGGTGTGCTGTATGTTGCAATTCGACGTACTGGTAAGGCTCTACCACTTGGTTTATTACCTTCAATTAGTACAGCACCTGCTTGGATAGCGAACGATAAAACATAGGGAGGTTGGAAATATGACGACCAAATTTTTGAAAGTTCTTCCTTTGTCATGACAGTAGGAACAACCGTTACTTTTTCTACCTGCTGCTCTAAGGTAGAATCGAGTAAAAAATTATTGTCTGGTTTATGCATCGTCTCCAGAATCATTTCAGAAGTTAAAATAGGATTGTCTACAATACTACGTACAGCACTACCCAACAAACGTTGTGGTTCTAACTTCTTGTGTTCTCCATAGAAACTGAGAATATAAAACAGGTCTAATCCTGCTTGTGCTTGCTTAATTAACTCACCTTTGGGACGACGAGAGCGTAAATCATTGTTTCGCCAAGCAGGATTAGGGATAGCTTGATACAAAAAAAGGTTTATCCTTTTCTTTGGTATTCCTTCTCCAGATGCTCCAGGATGCTCTGTAGTCACAAATATACCAGGTACATCTGCTCCTACTGCGTCTTGTAAGACTCTTTGAATGGTTGCTGTGACAGTTGCGATCGCTAAGTAATTACTCATAAGTTAATATACTAAATACTCTACATTGCTTGCAAAGCCTACAAGTAAAAATCATTTATTGAGAACAGTGTTTTTACGTAAGTAGAAGGACTGGTGTTTATCTCTCAAAGCTTCATAATCCTATAAATATCAGTGTAAATAACACTTAAGATTATTCAAAAGCTAACATTGGCATACTACCATTACTCCTATTGCTACTAGCAGCTAGCATAGGAAGTACGTATAATCAACATGTAAGACTTTGTATATAATTTTGAAGCCAATAACTATGTTGCAAAAATTGACTAAAAAAGTTGGCATCTAATATTAAATGCGACTATCTTGGTTGGTTGTAAAATTTGATGCGCCTTTAAAGCCATAGCATGACTCATCAATCTTTTCCCTCACCGCTACCTCTACCTTTACAGCGTCTTCATGTCTACGACAGCTTGATGATGAACGCCGAACGCTGGCAAAAGGCTCAACAATATCATCGACAACGCCAAAATGTTCACTACCAGTCTCTTAACGAACCGGGAATTATCTGCGGTTTAGGTGTGCGAGTCATTACTCCGCCAGCAGAAGCTGCTGCAAAATTCCACGACGGGCGTTGGTTAGAAATTCAATCTGGTATTGCCATTGATTTAGAAGGTAATCCGATTGTTGTTGACCCCTCTACAGACCGCACATTTAGAATTGCTACTCCTGCTCCTACCACTGGAACCCTAACGGTATACTTGGTAGTGAGCTATGTAGAGCCGCAAAACCCAAAGCATAGACAAGGTTCTGACCTCATTCGGGAATGGTTCCGGTTTGACGAAAAGACCAGTCCACCCACCGAAAAAGAAATAGAATTGTGCCGGATTAAGTTGCAACCTGCTACAGTGCAACTGGAAGCGCCAACTGATGTATTGTTTCCAGGGTATAACCAGCTAGATTTACGATACCGTCAAAGAGCAAAAGCTAGACCACAAGCTGTTGTTCAGGTTGCAACTACATTTAATGTAAGCGATCGCACTTATGAAAACCTCTCTTATTTAATGCAATCTGTAACAAACCTGTATGCATCTTTGCAAGGAATACCGGAAATTGCCCAGGTTGACTTGCACTCTCAAGTTCCTAATTACGATTTACTTTATCTAACTGGTTGGCAAGCACTCAATTTAGATACCAAAGAGCTAGATACTATTATTAAATACTTACTAACTGGTGGAGTTATTTTTATCGAGGTTCCTAAAAATAGCCAAATGTTGGTAGAGGATATCAAAAAGCTAATTACATTTCAGCTAGAGATTCCATTGCGATCGTGGCAGGAATTAATCCGAAATCATCCCATAAGAACACAACCATTTTTATTTGCTGCACTTCCTCAAATTAATCGCCAACGAATTCAGCTTTGGAACGGAGGAGGAATAGTATTAATAGAGGGTGATTTATCTGCTAGTTGGGGGTTAGACGATAATCATTCTCTGGAACGCAATGATATTCGTACAGCCCAAGAACTAGCAATTAATATTTTATATTTTGCCTCACACCGACGGCAAATAAATGCTTGTTTGCAATAAAGATATTATTTCATGATTGCTATTTTACTATTAAGAATTTTTAAAAAATTAAATAATCATTGCTGAATTTCAAAATTCTCACTTTTTCTATATTTGTTGCATTTGGGTTATTAGGGCGATTTAAATCATGGCAGGTAGTGTCAAAGCTATAGTTTCAAAAAAAGTCATACAATTCACACCAGATAGTTCATACGACTTATCTAATGTGATTGTCAACGAAGAAAATGAGTTTGATGTAAATGTTATTAATGAAAGCGATAAATTCGCTAGTTTTCAAGTCGAGCTGTTAACAGCAGGAGTAGACGAAAACTCTCATGTTAAGTGGTATAGTATTTCCCCAGAAGTTTGTACAAAAAAACCTCCCGGTAGTGAAACAACATTTCATGTAGCAATTATCAAAGCACCAATTACTGTATATGACACTACTATTGATGTAATAATCAAGATTTTTTCTGTTGAATATGAAAAATTATATACTAGCCAAAAAATTAGTTTAACTATAAATAAGCCTTTGAGGTCTTTACGAGTTGAAATGCCTATTAAAGAACTCAAAGTCACTCTTGGCGAGCAAATAGAAATTCCAGTTATAGTATATAACTTAAGTCCAAAGTTTACTGAGATTCAATTAAGTTTATCAGGATTAAATCTGGATTGGTTTACTGGAGGAACTCAACGTAAGTTACAAATTGAACCAGGTGACTCAAAAAAAACAAGTTTCTTGTGTCAACCACCAAAAGACAATCAAACCCTCAGTAAAGAATATAAATTTATCATTGATGCTGGATCTAGTACGAGTCAGTATACTACCCGCGAACAAGGAATTCTAGAGGTTATTCCTAGTGGAGTTGTGGAATTTAACTGTAGCAATAAACAGCAAATCATTCCAACTAAGGAAACTAAGCACCCCAATTCAGCTATTTATGAGCTAATACTTAAAAATGATAGCAATTCGCTTCAGCAAGTCAATATTAGTCTTTCAGAAGAATATGTCAAACATGGTTTTGTAATTCCCGAAGCTGTAAATTTAATTCCAGGTGAGACAAAAACTATGCATCTGGAGGTTAACAATCACAGACCTTGGTTAGGGCGCAGAAAGCGACAGCTATTTGAAGTTTCAGTAGATCTAACTAATCCTAATTCAGGGGAGCCTAATACTTTCATTTTTCCCACTCCCAATACCCAAGTTTTAGAACTAATAGTTTTACCTATTATTCCTTTTATACTTCAAATTGGTAGCGCGGTTTTAATTCCATTACTACTATTGTTGAATTTGTGGCTTCATCCAAAAGTTTACCATACAGGAGCAGTAAACTCTGTACGCTTGGTTGGTAAGGCGGGTAAAGTAGTTAGCGGTTCTAGTGACCAAACAATTCGACTTTGGCAAGTTAATGACGGTCATTGGCAACTAGATATTAATCGTCTTAAATATGAAGGTAAAATTGCTTCTGAAACCGAAAATAAAAAAGCTGTACGTGTAATTCGTTCTAGTCCAATGGATGACGGAGTAGTTGCAGCTGGATTGGATAGTGGAGATATTCAATTGTGGGACACTTTGAAGAGGGAACAAAAACCAGTTTATAGTGGAACTGACCGTGTATTTGACTTAGCTTTTTCACAAAATTTTCGTTACTTATTTAGTGGTCATGGTAGTGGTCGAGTTCGTCAGTGGGATTTAACAAAAACTAGTAAACAACCAAGTAATATTGCATATGTGAAGTTTGCAATTTACGCTCTTGCCATTACTGAAAATCAAATAGAGCCTTCTTTAATTTTCATCGCAGGACGTTACAATAAAATTGCAGTCTGGGACTGGAACAGAAAAATCATATACGAGATTCCTTATGAACACATAGTAAGTAAATTTCCAAAAGAGTTTAACTTTAAACCCGTTATGGGTCAGCAAAACTATATTACTAGTTTAGCAACTGCTAATAATATATTAGCAATATCTGATAATCAAGGTTATATCACTTTATGGAATGTCAATAAAATACACCAATGTATTAACAAAGAAGCAATTCAACAAATAGACAAAAAAATCAACACGAATAAAAATTTTATTAGTAATCAAATTAAGTCTTTAGAATGTGATAATTATGTTAATGCTCAATCATCACAAGGACATGGCAAGCAACCAGTTCGTTCAGTTGCTCTCACGCAAAATGCTTGTTATCTAGTAAGTGTAGGGGATGATGGGCAAGTAATTCTTTGGGATTCTAAATACAAAATTAAGAACTTTTTATTACAATCAGGCAAAATTGTTGCCAAGTCAGATACAAAACTCAACAGTGTCGATATTAAGGCATTAAAAGACGATAAAGACGATTATGTTCTCATAACTAGTGGTGATGATAACTATAATGTCAAATTGTATCGCATTAATGGAATAAAAGATAATGCAAATTGTAAGTAATCCACTTTTTATAGAAGACCTAGCCGGAAATAGTAATGAAATTAAGCGAGGTTCTATTGGTCAGCGCCGCATCCGTGTCAAAAATCTTGGTGAGAGAATAGCAGAAGTTGATATTTGGATTACCGCTACAGATAACAAATCTGAACCTCTGTTGCGGTGGTGTACTTTTAGCGAACAAAACCCATTAAAAATAGATGCTAAAAGTTTTAAGGAGGTGACACTAAATTTTCAACTACCTCTTTCTGCAACACCGGAATTATACAACTACGAAATTCTCGTTGAAGCTGCAACCCAGTACCCTGGTAAAATCTTTCGTCGTCCGCTGCAACTTCGAGTTCTGCCTTCAGATCAAGATGCTGAATGGGGAAATGAACCAGAACTTACTATAATCCAGCCAATCACTAACTCTGCGAATCCTTTACCTCTACAGGCAGGAGAACAATTAGAGGTAAAAATCAAGGTTGAAAATCGTTCTAAAAGAGTAGATCGTTTTTATTTAAGTTGTCCTGAATTAGCAAAAGAATGGTATTCAGTACGATATCCAGAGATTGGTTTGGATGTTCCTGGGTTAGTAAAAGAAACTGATGGTTTGGAACTTAATCCAGGTAGTACGGGTGAAATTAACTTAATTTTACATCCGCCACAATATACTCCAGCCGGAAATTATTTTCCTACTATCCGCCTCATATCCAGTAATAAAGAAGACTTAGTACTACTGGATGTAGTGTATCTGAAAATTCTTTGTGATGACAGATTGGATATCCAGATGTATCCCCTCTCTCGTAAAGTGCCTGCTGAAACGGGAGGGTTTGAAATTGAAGTAACTAATCGGGGTAACATCCAGCGAGAATTTAGCGTTCGTGCTAAAGATGAGGATGGACTTTTCAACTATCTTTTGCAACCAAAAATGGTGCAAATCTTGCCAGGAGAAAAGCGGATAGTAGCATTAAAAGTAAAACCTCGGAAATGGTGGCGTCGCCACTGGCGAGGAAAAGGCTTGCCACTTACCTTTGCTATAGAACTAGAAAATATCCCTGTCGGGGAAGATTCCTTTATCCCAGCACTACCTAAAAACCTGCCTCAAGGAAATTTGGTGTGGCAATCTCATCCTTGGTGGAAGTTGTGGCTGCTAATTCTGTTATGCTTAGGAACTATTGGACTATTAGTTTTTGCAATTTGGTGGAATTTCTTGAGAGAAAAAACACCACCACCGCCATTACCCCAGGTTATCAAATTTGAGACTACAGCTAATCAGTATCAAGAAGGTAAGGATAATGCCATTCGTCTTAATTGGCAAATTCTTCATTTTCAGCAAGTAGAAAAATTGACTGTTATTCGTCTGGAAAGAAATGTAGAGACAGACAGAAAAAATTATTTATTCAGAGACGGAATTACTCAAGATTTACAACCCAGTAAAAATAATACTAATGGAGTTTGTGAATCTAAAAATACTGAGATTAATTTGAGTTTAGCAGAAAAAAAAACAAAGAATAAAAAATTAAATTACAGTCTATTCTCAATTCTGTTTCCTTCAACTAAAAATGTCAATGAAAAGACGGTAATCTTAAACTGCAAAGATATAATTACTAATGCTCAAAAAGCAGGCAATTATACTTTTAAAATAGAAGTATATCCCAAACAAAACTCTGAGCAAGTTTCATCGGAGCAAACTACAGATACAATTCCAATTCTTCCAGCAAAGCCTTTACCTCCGCCAAAAATTACTGATTTTTCACCAACTCAGCCTATTTATCAAGAAAGTAGTACTGCAAAATCCAATAAAAATTCTACAATCATAGCTACGAATATACCACCTATCCACTTGAATTGGAATATCGTTAATCTTAATCAAATTAAAGAGTTAAAAATAGTTGGCTTAGGTGCAGATGGTTCCGTTAGTAGTCAATTACAGTCTTACTTAATTATAAATAATCAGTTACCAGAGAAATTAAAAGCATTTTGTACGGTTATTTCAACAAATTTGAAATGCCGAAATGTTCCTACAGATGTGAATCAAGCGGGAAATTATACTTTCAAAATGATAGTAATTTCTCAAGAGGGACAAGTTGAAACTGAGATTACTAAAACTACAGATATAATCAAAATTCTACCTAAACCGGCTACACCTGTAAGTATCGTCTCTTTTAGAATTAACGGTGAAGAAGTGAGTCAGAAACCAAAGCATACTTTTACCATTAGTAAAACACGTTCTGACGCAGATATTACCGTGTCTTGGCAAGTAGCAGATGGCGAAGATATTAAAGTTGAGATACTTCCTGCTCCTGGAGTTGTTGGCACAAAAGGTTCTTTGGCAAAATATCCACTTAGCAAACCCCCTAGTAGCGAAACTATTACTTTGAAAGTTACAAATAAGGCTGGTGAACAGATAACTCAATCAGTTCTAATTGAAACTGTTGAACCAAGTCAAACCCAATCATCCTTTGGTAATAATTCTGGCAAGACTGCATCTAGCAGTAATTCATCAACAAAAGGTTCAGCTATACCCTCAAATTCAGCAGAAGAACTGACACCAGTTGAATTTCCACCAATAGGTAACTGAATTCACCTAGCACAATTTTTATCACTAAAAAATTAACTTTCTAATTGTGGTTGTGTTGCAAAAACAGGCCTTGGTCTGGTAAAAGTGCTAAAGACATATAATTGAGTAGCCAAGTTACCTACCCCATTGATGAACTCCAAGCAACCATTCAAATGGCGTCATTTTCAATCGGAGATCAGGCGTTGCATAGTTGCGGGATGATTTAGCAACTTCTAAAATTCTCCCCCTGCTTCCCCTGCATCCCCTGCCTCCCCTGCTTACCCCAATTCATCCCCCTGTTATGCAACGCCGGAGATCATATTGCTATGTGTGCGGTGGTATCTGCGATATCCACTTTCGTATCGGCATCTAGAAGAAATGATGGCAGAGCGGGGACTTTCAGTAGACCAGACAACGGTGTATCGTTGGGTGCAAGCCTATGCACCAGAAATCGAGAAACGATGCAAAGCTGACCTGAAGCCAACTAATGATTCTTGGCGGGTGGATGAGACATATATAAAAATAAAATGCTTATCTTCCTTAGTTAATTGACCTTTTCTCGGTTTCTTTCTCGGTAAATGGCTATTGGCATGAAATTTAGCAATTCCTTGGTAGCCGCTATCTTCTAAACTTTCGGTATCACGATGAAAACGAACTTTTGTGAATAAACAGCTTGAAATCATGTTTACGACCTGAATCATTGACAACACAAATTATCTGTAACGTTTCTAGGTCAATCACAAATTGAGACTTGAGCGTATGTCGTTTTTGTTTACCACTAAAAAAACGTTTCTGACCATATTTAGGACGTTCTATCGGACTTTCAGTCACATCCATTGCTACTGTTTTCGGTTTTTTTAATGGTGTCAACAATGACTTTTTTCCTCCTAACCGAAACCTCCCACAATTGACTAAAACATTTTCCACCCAATGAACAGTACAACAAATCGTTGCTTCTGAGACTTCCCAATCACTGGCAATATGGAAATAAGTTCGATATTCACGCCAGTAAGTTAAACACACCAACGCCTGGTCTTCCAAACACTGCTTTTTAGAACACCCCCGTGTTTATCTGTGACTTGCAGTATCTTGTAGTACGTTGACTATCTCATCAAATGTGCGTCGTTGTACTCCAACCAGACGTTTAAATTCTCGATTGGACAGTCGCAAAGTTTGTTCGTATCGCATTGGCGCAGTAAATTCATGTCAAAACTCTCTAGCCTACCATAAAATAATTCTGCAAGAGGTCTAATAACTAAGATTTATGGAGAATGGGTAAAAATAAAAATATATGTCAAATAGAACACTCCCGACATCGTAGTCCATTTAACTTTTTGGTTAATTTGATGGCAGGGTTGGCTGCTTATACCTATTTGCCTAAAAAACCATCTATTGACATTTACCCAAAAGATTTACCTGCACTGCCTCCTGCCGTGTTTTAGTTCCGTCGAACTCACGTTTATTTAAACTATTTTGAGTATTTTAACTGATTGACAAAAGGTGCTTTATCTTAACCTCTCACGGATGCTTAGCAATGCTCTCTGAAGTGACGACCTTAGAAGATGTTCGCAACTTAGCAAGTGATTAAGATGTGCAAAAGTGGCAAACTGCGATCGCACAATATCTGGCACAAGTTCAAGACACTATTTCTCTTGTTGAACTGGTACGTGCGCTCGATATGCCATTGATTGAGGTCTGGCTGGGATTATTGTTGGGTGGGTTTACGTTGGAGCAGCGTAGGGATTTTTATAATAGTCAAAATGTTTGGGTAAGAGCTAATTTGTAAACTTGGATAAAGTCAAGCTTAGACCCAGGTATGGACTACTACGAGCAAAAATACCAAGAACAAGTTCTTAAAAATCTCAGGAACAAAGCTCATGCTCTGGGTCTTGAACTTGTACTAATTTTTCCAGATACGCAAAATACTTTATTCTCTCTAAACTTTACTAAATAAGTTTTACGCAAAATTTTTCTTCAGAGTCAAGTAGAGATCAGTAAGCAAAAAAATTTTATAAGATCAATACAAAAATTATTATTTATTAATAAATAATAATTTATTAATAATAATTTATTAGAAGTAATTTGTTTTTTACTATTGTTCTGCTTAAATTATATGTTATAAAACTTCAAGTGGCATCAATATCATAACTTACGCTAAGGCTATAAACTAAGAGTGGAAAAAGCATTATGGCAATTGTTAAACTTTGCCTATTTTGAGTCTTTTTGGGAAAATTCCAACAAATTTTTAACGCAAGAATTAGGATTATAACTGAATTCAGAAACTACTAAACTAAATATATCCTTTTTGAAAAAATCTTGAACGAGGTTCACATGATTTCTATTGATTGGTCATTGAAAGTTCAAGTAAATGGAGAAGAAGAAATTTCTACTTCTGAAGGAAATTATGTAGAAGCTTACCAGAGGATTGAAGTAGAAATTCCACCGGGTGGCTCAGAAAAGGTAATTGACCTTCAGCCGAGCAGCGCAGCAAAGGTAAGCTTTATTTTAATTAAACGAGCCACTTATGATAGCAACGACGACAAATTAACTTACAAAGTCAGCAATGGTGATGCAACAAAAGACTCTAAAGTTATCGTACTAAATGGAACGCATATCTATACGAAGGGTATACTTAGTAGTTTATTTCCTGACCCTAAGATTTTAAAATTTACTAATAATCATCCAGTAAATGACACAACTAAAAAAATTCCCATCCAAATTTTATTAGGACGCGATGCACTGAATTAATGTAACTGGATAAACATTTAATTTGCAATCAGGAGACAAATTTTTCATGGCAATTGTCCCAACCTATCCTGGTGTTTATATAGAAGAAATTTCCAGTGGTGTGCGAACGATCGCTGGTGTGGCTACCTCGATCGCCGCTTTTATCGATTCCTTTCCGCGAGGAACTTTGAACAAGGCGGTACAAATTTTCAACATAGGTGATTTTGAGCGAGAGTTTGGCGGACTGGACTTGGAAAGCGAAGCTAGCTACGCCATTGCCCAGTTTTTTTTAAACGGAGGAACAGAAGCTTGGGTAGTACGTATTGGCACTGATAGCGCTAAACGTGCCAATGTAAAAATTAGCAGCACTCCTGGAGGCGGATCTGTTCTGACTGTCGAGGCGATTAATGAGGGTCAGTGGGGAAGAAATCTCAGACTGAAGGTACATAGTACAGGACCAGGTGCAACTGCGTTTGACTTGACTATCTCGGAATATAACAAAGAACGGGTGGTACGTCAGGAAACTTTCCGCAATCTCACTGTTAGTAATTTGACAATAGCGATCAATGATGCTGATAGCGGCTCTAAGCTAATTTACATATCTGATGTAACTGGCATTCCTGCCGCCAATGGTACTTTTTCTGGCGAACACTCACCAGCGGATAATCCAGTAGTAACGATTACATCTACGGCTCCTACTATCAGTGTGTCAGTTATTGATGAAGCGGGTAACAATACCACTAAAAATGCAGTTCTCAAGTTTGCTAGCGGTACTGTTTTCCCCCAGGTAGTACAGTTGAGTGAACTTGCTCCTCTACTAGAAGCAGCTATCCGTGCTGCTGCACCAGACAAATCTACCTTTGCTAATGCCACAGTGGAAGTGGTAGGAAGAAGATTGCGAATTTTAGCTGGTGCGGGGAATCCTTTGAATCGGATAACTTTTAGCAATGCAGGCCCCGATACTACAGCTACGATTTTGCTGTTAACAGGTGGCGCGACGGTGAATTTGCAAGAGTATACCTTAGGCAATATTAATGCGATCGCCAATACTGCCCAACTAGCAGCAACAGAAATTGGTAATGATGGTTCCCTAGGAGCAACAACAGCAACTAGCGCTCAAATTAGTACTGCCCTCATCGGTAATAAGGTGGAAAAGAAGGGAATATATGCCTTAGAGGATGTGGACTTATTTAATTTATTATCCATCCCACGAACATCAATTGTCGGTAGTGGGGCAGGTAAACTTGATGCTGATGCTGCTAGGGCAGTAATAACAGTAGCAATCGACTATTGTCAGACACGGCGGGCATTTTTGCTCATAGATACACCCAATGGCATCAAAGACCAACAGGCAATCAAAAACTGGCTCAAAAACAATGATACTCTCCGCAGTAGCTATGCAGCCTTGTATTTTCCAAGAGTCTTGATTCCCGATCCCTTGAATGAATTCCGCTTAAGATCGGTGGGGGCTAGTGGGACGATTGCTGGATTATATGCTCGCACAGATAGCGATCGCGGTGTTTGGAAAGCCCCCGCAGGTACAGAAGCCAATCTCCGCAATGTTGCTAGATTAGAAGATGTGCTTACTGATGCCGAAAATGGTTCCCTCAACCCCCTAGCAATTAACTGTTTGCGGACTTTCCCTGTCTACGGTTCCATTTCTTGGGGTGCTCGTACTCTTGATGGCGCCGACCAAAAGGCATCAGAATATAAATACGTACCCGTGCGCCGTCTTGCTTTATATATTGAAGAAACCCTTTTCCGGGGTTTGAAGTGGGTAGTATTTGAACCCAACGATGAACCACTTTGGGCACAAATTCGTTTGAATGTCGGGGCATTTTTGAACAATCTCTTCCGTCAAGGTGCATTTCAAGGCAAGACACCCGGCGAAGCTTATTTTGTCAAATGCGATAACGAAACCACAACCCAGAATAACATCAACCTAGGCATCGTCAATATTATCGTTGGCTTTGCACCCTTAAAGCCTGCGGAGTTCGTAATCGTCAAAATTCAACAAATAGCTGGTCAAATCGCCACGTAATACCAAATTTTGGAGAATTGGCATCAGAAGGAGAAATCATGGCTCAATTTAGCGTCAACGCCCAACGATTCGATCCGTATAAAAACTTTAAATTCCGTGTGAAATGGGATGGTCGCTATGTAGCGGGAGTCAGTAAAGTTGGTTCCTTGAAAAGAACTACAGAAGTCGTTAAACACCGCGAAGGCGGCGATCCCAGCACAACCCGCAAATCTCCAGGACGCACTGAATATGAAGCAATTATGCTCGAACGCGGTGTTACCCACGATACCGAGTTTGAAAGGTGGGCAAATAAAGTCTGGAATTATGGCTCTGGACTAGGGGCAGAAGTATCTTTGCTAGATTTTCGCAAAGACATCACTATCGAAGTCTACAACGAATCAGGGCAACTAGCAATTGCCTATAAAGTCTTTCGTTGCTGGATTTCTGAGTATCAAGCAATACCAGACTTAGACGCTAACGCCAACGCCGTAGCCATTCAGCATATCAAGCTAGAAAACGAAGGTTGGGAACGAGATTATAATGTCAAAGAACCCAAGGAGACTAGTTTTAATGAACCACGGACTTAGGGGGGAGTAGGGGAGGCAGGAGAGGCAGTGCGGTCTTGGGGTTTCCCCAAGTGGAGCAACTGCCGTGAGGCAGGGGGAGATGAGGGAGTAAAATCTTCCTCATCCCCCTCATCCTACTACCTTTGAAAGCAACTCGGTATCAACAACGCTAATTGCTACAACTTTGGGAAAGTTTGCAACGCACTGGCTCCATCTTGAGGGAAGCCCTACTGTTTGAGTTCTGCTTTAGCAGCACTAAAAAAATGCGATCGCTTTCAAACTCTGAATTATTGAACGTTTGGGAACGGGGTTTGTCTCAGTCCCCGATGCAGCGTGCTTTAACACTGCTGGCGGCGGCTTGCGCGGAAATTTCACTCGATGAGTTGCTTAATCTCAGTATTGGGCAACGAGATGGCTTATTGTTAGCACTCAGAGAAATTACATTTGGTTCGCAATTAGTGAGTTTGGCAGTATGTCCGATGTGTGGAGAACGCTTGGAATTCAATTTCAATGTGGTGGATGTCCGCATTCCTACAGTAGCAAATCTACCCCAAACTCTGGAATTGAATTTGGCTGATTATCAGGTCTGTTTTCGTTTACCTAACAGTTTAGATTTAGTGGCGATGTGGTCTGCAAATCATACCCCACAAGACATTGCTAGTCTCCGACACCAACTTTTGCAACGATGTACCTTAAAGTTGCAATATCAAGGGCAAGAGGAGTCTATTGAGCAAATCCCCACAACAATTTTGGATGCGGTTGTGACTCAGATGGCACAAGCAGACCCCCAAGCAGATATCCAACTGAATTTGGTTTGTCCAGCCTGTCAGCATCAGTGGTGTGCAATTTTCGATATCGTTTCTTTTTTCTGGAGTGAAATTAATACTTGGGCTGTTCGCATTTTACGCGAAGTGCATACCCTAGCATCAGCCTACGGTTGGTCGGAGACTGATATTTTAGCAATGAGTCCGCTCAGAAGGCAGTTGTATTTGGAGATGGTGAGTGCATGAGCGATTTTCTCAGCAATTTGGTAGCGAAAAGTTTCAATTTAACAACAGTGGTGCAACCGCGCACTATCTCGCTGTTTGAACCAGTGACGATGACACCAGAGACAGAGTTGGAATCATTGTTTGATGGGGATATTGCACCGCAAATGAGTAATTTACCCTTGAGTACTTCAGCAGCGCCAGTTAGTCGTACCAGCTTGAGTACTTCACAAGTGGAAGTTAGTAATGGGGGGAACGCTTTACCAGCTACTACAAACCCATTTATAAACCAATCTATTTCTAATTCGCAAACCACGAGTTTATCTTCTCAATCCCACGCCGATCTTTCGCCCGTTACTGCTACTTCCAACCCATCTTCCCATCACACCACGGCACCGCCCCCTCTTGCTCATCCGGCAATGCCTGACTCACAGCCATCCTTGGAATCACCAACACACACCATTGATGCAGCCGAGATCCTTCTCATCTCAGAACAAACCACTCATAACTTAGTTGCAACAATAAACCCAGAAACAGTACCACTGTCCTCAGTTAGTCCTGTGACAGCCACTTCACCCCTACCAATTCCAGCCCCGAAAAACCCAAGTAGAATTTTAGTACAACCGCAGATTAACCAAAAGCTAGCAGTAGATTTACCGCAGACTAGTCAACAATCACAAACTACGCAGCCTCCGCTACCAACGATTCAAGTCACCATTGGTCGTATTGAAGTGCGTGCGACACCACCTGCACCTACACCTGTACCAACTGCCAAATCTCGTCCTCATACTCCCGCCATGGGTTTAGCTGAGTATCTTCGTCAGCGTTCTGGAGGTGGATGATGAGTAATGCTTTGGCGATCGCATCTGTGACATCTACATTACGCTATTTACTGCTGTCAGAGATAGAACCTGATGTTTCTGGTGTAGCAGTAACAACCAAATCACCAGATAAAGTTCGCAGTAACAATCAACAAGAAAAAAATCAAATTAATATTTTTCTTTATCGCACGGCAGCTAATGCAGCCTATCGCAATTCAGATATACCCACTCAAACCAGAAATGGGGAAACAGGGCAACCACCCTTAGCCTTGAATCTCTACTATTTGATTAGTGCCTACTGTCAAGATGAAGACGATTTAGTTAATCATCACCTCTTGGCAAGGGCAATGAGTATATTGTATGACCATGCCGTCCTCTTCCCCGACGATATTAAGTCAGCCCTATCGGCATCGGATTTACCGTTACACGACCTTTACAATCAAATTGAAAAGGTTAGGATTACGCCCTCCAGTTTGTCCTTGGATGAGATGTCAAAATTGTGGACGACTTTTCAAACTAATTATCGAATTTCTGCCTACTATGAAGCGTCGGTAGTGTTGATTGACAGTACTCGTCCCACCAAAGCACCTTTACCAGTATTGACATACAGATTCAAAGACGGAGGCGTTGACAAAGGTTTGCTCGTGCAACCAGATTTGATGCCTCCATACCCCATACTGACAGCCGCCATTCCCCCAAATCAACAAGTCAGTATTCAGTTAGGTGAAAACTTAACTTTGAATGGTTTTCGTTTAGATACAGATAATCCTAGTTTTAATTTGAGCAATCGTTATTTAAGAGAGCCTGCACCTACTACACTCATCAGTAGAACCGCCACGCAAATCATTATTAAACTTACAGATGACCCTAATAAATGGGTAGCAGGATTTTATACAGTAGCTGTTACATTCCGTCCTGCTGGCGAAACCACACCCATCAAAGATAGAACAACTAACGAAATATCCTTTTCCCTAGCACCTCAAATCAAGACGATCGCTGCCCTGCGCGACGGTTCGGGAGATGTGACAATTCAAGTAACTTGCAATCCTAAACTGAGATCGGGACAAAGGGCTACTTTATTTTTGAGCGATCGCGGTGATGGAGCAACAATACTACCCATTAGCAACCAAGAAATTATTGCTAAACCTCTGTCAGTACAAATAGAAGGAGCGCCCATAGTGCAGACAAATACCCTAGAGTTTGAAGTGGGTAATATCCCCGCAGGTGATTATTTTGTCCGCTCAAGATTGCGAATTGATGGTGTAGATAGCCTACTACTCAAAAATTATGTTTCTGTACCACCTGTATTTATTGATTTCCAGAAATTGACAATCCCATGAACAACCTGGAACACTGGCAGCAGCAAAACGAAGAATATTTAGCGATCGCCGTGACTTGGCTGCGCCTGCGACTAGCTTTGATGCAGCCAAACTCTGCTGACGAGGTGGATAGTGAAACAGCAACGAAACTCGACCAACTCCAAATCACCCTAGACTCAGCTGGCATCCAAACCCCACCACCAGCCTTGATCGAATTGAGCCAGCGTTTTAGACTTTCCCAGTTTGAGCAAGAGGTACTGCTACTCTGTGCAGCCATAGAATTAGACACCCGTATTGCCCCTCTGTGCGCCCTTGCCCAAGATAATTCTCTGTGTCCCTATCCCACCTTTTCTCTAGCTTTAGCCTTATTTGACAACCCCGCTTGGGATGTTCTCTCACCCGAACGTCCTCTGCGCTACTGGCGACTTTTAGAAATTAACCAACCTGGCAATCAACCCCTGACAACCAGCGCTTTACGGGCTGATGAACGGATTGTCAACTACATCAAAGGCTTGAATTACCTAGATGACCGCCTGACACCGTTACTGATGCCTTTAGATATAAATAGTAACCAATATGACTTACCACCTTCACAACAGATAGTGGTCGAAACCGCAATTCGCCGCTTAAAAAATACCACTCAAACTCAAGCCTTGCCTGTAATACAGCTATTGGGAAATGACCAAGCTAGCAAACAAATAATTGCACAGGAGATTTTAAATAGTATTGGATTATACCTATATTGTCTACCTGTAGAACTCCTACCAACCCAAGCAGCTGAATTAGAAACCCTGGCTCGGCTCTGGCAGCGAGAAAGCATTCTTCTGCCCATAGCCTTATACTTAGATGCCAGCGAAATCACTGGAAATTCCCCCACTGTCCAGGCACTACAACGGTTTTTAACCCGCACTCATGGCTGCTTTTTCCTAGATACCCGTGAAATTATGCCCATAGGCAGGAAAACTGCGATCCTGGATGTTGCCAAACCCACGCCATCAGAACAACGCACGGCATGGGCTGCGGCTTTAGGCACATCTAATACCGAAATTACTGGACTGCTTGCCAGTCAATTTAACCTCAACATTGCAGCCATAAATCAAATTGCCCGAACTGCACTTTCGGAAGTATCAGATAATACCTGGTTAACAGAGCAACTTTGGCATACTTGTTTAGACAGTACTCGTTCCCGACTCGATGCCCTAGCACAACCCGTTGTACCCAAAGTCACCTGGGACAATTTAGTGCTGCCAAGCGAGGCGATGAACTTGCTGCGACAGATAGCCGAGCAAGTGAGGCAGCGTGGCAAAGTTTACGAAGATTGGGGATTTCACAACCACATGAACCGGGGTTTGGGTATCTCTGCTTTATTTGCTGGCGAAAGTGGTACTGGTAAAACAATGGCAGCAGAGGTAATTGCTCAAGATTTACACCTGAACCTGTATCGCATAGATTTGTCAGCAGTGGTCAGCAAATACATCGGGGAAACAGAAAAAAACCTACGACGGTTGTTCGACGCGGCAGAAGATGGGGGCACGATCCTGTTTTTTGACGAAGCCGATGCCGTGTTTGGCAAACGCAGCGAAGTCAAAGATTCTCACGACCGTTACGCCAATATTGAAATTAATTACTTGCTGCAACGGCTAGAAACATATCAGGGACTAGCTATTTTGGCAACCAATATGAAAAACGCTTTAGATGAAGCTTTTGTGCGCCGCTTGCGATTTATTGTCGATTTTCCCTTTCCTGGCTTGGCAGAACGCAAAACCCTGTGGCAAAAAGTTTTTCCTTCCGAAACGCCAACTGAAGGGTTAAATTTTGACCGATTGGCTCGTTTTAACTTAACAGGAGGTAACATTCATAACATAGCTCTGAATGCGGCATTTCTAGCAGTCAGTGACGGCACACATGTAACCATGCCTATAGTGTTACAAGCGGTTCGGACTGAATTACGCAAACTCGAACGTCCGATTAACGAAGCAGATTTTCGCTTTTGAAGTTGAAATAGGGACTGGGGATTGGGAAGAGATATTTTCATGTCCTCGTTGTGGGTAATTGCCTGTGGGTGTCTAGTGGTCTGTCCCATTAAATATGACAGGTGGACTCATTCTTAATTTCTCTTCCTCTGTGTTCTCTGTGCCTCTGTGGTTCGTTCCTGAACCCCTCAGAAATAGTGAGACAGACCATTAGTTTAAATTTAGGGAATTGGTACGAGAAATGAATATTAATCTTCACATTGAACGGCTGATTTTAGATGGAGTGAATATTTCTCCTAGTCAAAGAACTTTGCTGCAAGCAGCAGTTGAGGCAGAACTGACACGGCTGCTCGCACAAGGTTTGGCTCCTGGTTTGCTTCAAGGAGATACAATTCCTAGTGTGACAACTGGTAACGTACAAATTACTACCAGTAGCAATCCGACTGTGATGGGACAACAAATTGCCCAAGCTGTCTATCGAGGCATTGGCTCATGACTCGGCAAGCGGTAAAGGCTCCTACAACATCACCACTTTCTCAAACTGGTATTTTACAACGTAAGTGTGCGACTTGCGGGCAGCAAACCATTGCAGGCGGTGAGTGTCAGGAGTGTAAAAACAAACAATTACTTCAACGTCGCTCTACCCATCAGGGTGAAATTTCCCAAGTGCCGCCGATTGTGCATGAAGTGCTAGCTTCATCAGGTCAAGTTTTAGACCCAGATACTCGTAGCTTCATGGAAACGCGCTTTGGTCGTAACTTTAGTCAAGTGCGAATCCATACTGATGCCAAGGCAGCAGAATCAGCCAGGAATGTGAACGCATTAGCCTATACTGTCAGACAAGACATTGTGTTTAGTCAAGGACAGTACCAGCCAGAAACGCTTGCTGGCAAAAAACTGCTAGCCCACGAACTAGCGCATGTTGTACAGCAGGAGGGGCTGATTCACTCATTACAGCAAGTGGCGATCGCTAACTCTTCTAGCAATGCCGCAGAAGTGGAAGCAGAAAGTGTTGCCAATCAGGTTATTGCCGGAATTGCCACTCCCAAAATTACCCCGCTGACTGTTGCCACCTTACAACGTCAGCAAGCTACAGCAACTACTGAAGCACCAATTAGCCGGACTGAAGAAATAAGGCGATCGCAAACTTCTCCTGGTGAAGTGACGGCAACAGTTCGACCGCCTGTGATTAGTCTTTACAACTTTGCCATCAACAACAGCGACCTTAAAGCCAAACACCGACAGGCGTTAACAGAACTAGCTTCTTTAATGCGTCGGGCTGGCTCAAGTAACTCCAAGCTAGTTGTGCTTGGTCATACCGATGATAGCGGTAGCGACCAATTAAACTTTTCTCTCTCCCAGACCGAAATACTGGTTGCCTATATGCAGGCTCAGACGAGCCAGGCATGACTGGTATGACTCCTGGTCAGCGAATGCGCTTTCATTTTGAGTTTCGTGGTGCATCTGTAGACAGACGCGATCGCACTAGACTATTAGAACCCTGGCACGAATGGACTGTGGAGGGAGATTACACAATACCAACACCACCACCGCCACCACCACCGCCACCGCCACCGCCACCATCAACCCCATCCACTCCCCAAATGCAACCTCAGCCTGTGGATCAAGGTCCGACCATCGGCCCAGCACCAGCAACTGCACCACCGCGTTCCCCCTTCTGTCTAGGCGGTACAATTGCTTGCGAAACCTTAGAGTTTTTGCAGCAGCAACAGAGAGAACACACTTTTGTCAACAAAGCAGACGTGAATGAGGCTGTTAATATCGAACATCGTGTCTTGATGCGAACTCGTCCTAGACCACTCATCATGCCAGGGATGGAGGAAGATTACTGGGCTTGGGTCGCAAGATTGCGTTTTGAAGCACGCCAACGCATACACAATTTTGCTCGCGACCACTTTATGCCATTCCCTGATTAACCCAGACGGAGGCAGCAATATGAGCCAACGGAACGCAGTACACCTGCAAAATTTATCCCAGTCTACTTTTTTGTCTATTCAGACAGGTCAACTGCAACGCCAATGTGCTGCTTGCGGTCAACATAGTATTGCTGGCAGTGAGTGTCAAGAGTGTAAAAAGAAACAAATACTCCAACGCCGTGCTAGCCATCAGGGCGAAATTTCCGACGAAGTGCCGCCGATAGTGCATGAGGTGCTTACTTCACCAGGTCAACCTTTAGAAGCTAGTACCCGCACTTTTATGGAGTCTCGTTTTGGGCATGATTTTAGTAGAGTCCGCGTACATACAGATGCCAAAGCCGCAGAGTCAGCATTAGCTGTGAATGCTCTGGCGTACACAGTAGAACAAAATGTAGTATTTGGCAAAGGACAATATGCCCCAGTAACTACTCCAGGCAAGAAATTATTAGCCCATGAATTAACTCATGTGGTACAGCAGTCAAGTTTGAATGCAACAGGTGGATCTGCTATCCCAGCAGAGGCTGAAGCCGAACGAGTTTCACAACAAATATCGAAAACTGGAGCTAGTTCGGTGAAGCTTAGTGTCCCCGCAGGTAAACTCCTGCGTCAACCTTCACCAACCAATAAAAATGCAATCGATAAAGATGCACAGGCAATTATTGCGATCGCTCAAGATCAAAACCGCACTCTTAAAGAGCGAGGCATAACTGTGGTGAAGGAAATTATCGCTAAATACTACCCATCAGATGCTTCTAAGGTTGATTCAATCGTCTATGAAGAAAGCGAAACAGGACTCAATACAACCTCTAAAGGTACTGGGCAAAACACCAAAGGTATCATCAAGGTTGGGCGCTATTTTGTCGAAAACACAACTAAAACTGGGTTTGCCCGACGTGTTGCCCAGGTTGGTCACGAAATCGAGCATATAAATCAATACCGCACAGGAATGGCGGGTGCAAATAGAAAAGACGAACGCGAATTCTTAGCTTTTTATCATGAGGCATTATTTGTTGAGAAACCAGGTACCGGACGGATCCAACATGCAACCCGCGTTACCTTGATTGATGCTGCTTTGGGTTACTACAACTGCTTCAACACAACATTGCAACAGCAGTATGATAATCAAAAACAAGAATTGTTAAAACGCAGACAGATAGAAGCATCCCAGGGCGGAAACCAACCATCTCAGCCACCAACAAATTGCCGCCGACAGACCTAGCACTTACTTATAGAGAATCAGGGATGAATATGCGATCGCACTCCCAAACCCAAGACTCTTCTTTCTTTGCCCCTACTTCTTTGGGGTTACTGCAACGCAAATTTGCTTCTTGTAGTCAACACTCCGTTACAGGTGGTGAATACACTGAGCGTAAAAATCAACAATCCTTGCTTCAGCGTCGTTCTACCAATCAAGTGGAACACAGCGAAATACCACCAATAGTGCATGAGGTGCTTGCTTCACCTGGTCAACCTTTAGAAGCTAGTACCCGCGCCTTCATGGAGTCACGCTTTGGACATGATTTCAGCAGAGTCCGGGTACATACAGATGCAAAAGCCGCAGAGTCAGCACATACGGTAAATGCACTAGCGTATGCTGTAGGACGCGATGTGGTGTTTGGAGGAGGACAGTATGCACCAAATACCAGTGTAGGCGTAGGTTTAATAGCACACGAACTCACCCATGTATTGCAACAAAGCCAACAAAATTCTTTATCAGCAAGTCATAACTTACGTATTGGTGCAGCGGACAGCATCCAAGAACAGCAGGCAGAATCTGCTCTAAGTGCCATCTCTCAGGGTCAGCCACCGCCTAGTCTTGCACCAGCAACTCCACAACTGATGCGTGCTACCCGTACTTTTGCCCTCACATTTGACGATGGGCCTCATGTAGCTGAACTTGGTAAAGGTAAAAACTTGACAGAGAAGGTATTAGATGTACTCAAAGCCAGAGGCATTAAAGCAGGATTTTTTGTGCAAACAGGTGTTAGTTTTCGGGGAGGAGATGCAGTTGGCAAGCAACTGATAGCACGTATGCACGCTGAAGGTCATAAAGTTGGTATCCACACAGGTGGGACAAAAGACCACGAACTACACACAACAGCAGAAAAGGCAGGACGACTTCAGGGAGAACTTGACGCCGCCAAAAAATATATTAAGGAGCAAACAGGAGAAGTTCCTACATTAGTGCGACCACCAACCGGCGCTAAAAATCAGGATGTCTTGGCAACCTACAAAAAAGTTAATTTGACTAATTTGATGTGGGATATAGATGGTGACCAAGGTCAAAATTTGGCTTTAAAAACCCTGAAGGACAGAATTGAATCGGGAATATCAAAAGTACATGCAGGTGGCTGGAAGCCTTCAACCGCATCACCAAAAATCGTCTTCCTCTATCACGATATCCAGAGAAACACTGCTCAAAATCTAGATACTTTGATCGAGCATATCAAAACTACAACTAAGAAAATTAGCGACAACAAAGATAATGCTACTTTTGCCGCTCCTTAATAATTAATCAAGGAAGTATTATGAAAAGCCAACAATTAAATACCAAAAATTCATCACTATCTTCAATTACTGTAAAAAGTGGTATCTTGCAGCGTCAGTGTGACTGTGGACAGCACACAATTGCAGGCAGTAAGTGCGAAACTTGTCAGCAGCAAGGTCAGGCACAATTAAGGTCTACAAGTGAAGTGCCCGCTAGTGTGTATCAAGTGTTGCGTTCCTCTGGCGAACCTTTAGATATAAGCACCCGTACCTTGATGGAGTCACGCTTTGGACATGATTTTAGTAGAGTGCGGGTACATACAGATGCCAAAGCAGCAGATTCAGCAAAAGCTGTGAATGCACTAGCATATACGGTTGGGCAAAATATCGTCTTTGACAAGGGGCAGTATGCACCCGAAACTATCACGGGAAAAAAACTAATCGCTCACGAACTGACTCATACAGTTCAGCAGCAAGGAGTTAACTCCACATCTCAGTCTATAGCTGGCATCAACCAACCAGGTGATGCTGCGGAACGGGAAGCTGACCAAGTTACAGAACGAATGATACCAGGGGACTTCTTATCATCTACCGCTAATGTTGCTGATGGTGTACTTCAGCGAATGGCGAGTACGAGAAGATTGATGATACAGCGAAAAGAAGGCAGTCCAGAAACCAAGAAAACTTCTGCTAAAGACAAAGGTGGAAAAGGAAGTGGTAGTAAAATCTGGGACTCTGGCAAAATTTGTAACCGAGATTCTCGTGAGAATATTGACTTTCCCAATACGTATATCCGTCATATCAAAATTAACTTAGGAAATTTGACAAAAGGCATGACTTTGGAATGGGAGAATCCCAAGGGATTACCTTTGCCAACGGGAGGCTATCAGATTTCACCTGGGGCTGGGCTTTGCTGTTTGAACTGTGACGATGTAAATACTAGTCGCCAAGGTGGTAGCCTATGTACCCCAAAAGTCACTGGTGAAGCAGTACATGATAAAGGTTGTGTGCTATCCAGTACCTCATGGGCAAAAAATCCTACTTATTTCTCTCGCTCTGGGATAGCAATCCATGCAGGCCCTTTACCAAAATACCCAGCCTCTCATGGGTGCGTGCGAACTGAGGAGAAAGCTTCTGAGATCGTCCATGATAATAGTAGGTACACAGGTGAAACCAGAACCTTAGTGACTGTTAGTGGAACGTGGAAAAGTTCCTATTGTTATAAGAGCATTAAAGACAAAAAGCCTGTAAAAAGCTCTGAGCAATGTCGTCCTAAGCCAAAAGTTCAACCTCTAGTACCAACTACGCCACTAAAAACTGAAAAGCAACCTATCGCTGAAGTATTGCCGATTCCTGAAGATACCACCTTGGTGGCAATTTCGGAAATACCTATTGATGGCGCTGGGCCAGCATAAAAAAACAAGCACAAATGAAAGTCAGCTCTAACTTTTTTCAGTAATGCGATCGCATTTGCTGGATGGGAATTGTTCAAGATTGTCAGGACTTACGCACAGCTAATAGGAAAAACGAACCGCGAAGGACGCGAAGGACACAAAGGAATAAGAGTTTGAGAAAGTTTTTGTGTAAGTTCTAATTGTATTTCATTAAGGAAACAAACTATGCCACAACAAGTATCAATGGGGGCAACCATCACATGCAATTTTGGCAGCATCCCCAGTTCCCTGGTTGTAACTCCACAAACTCCGCCTGCTATTGCTGGCGCTACCCTCGCAGCTACTGTTATGGATTTTGCGCCTGTGAAAAATATTCCACCCTTTGGGATGTGTTCCTCGCCATCCAATCCCGCAGTCGCGGCTGCCACGGCTGCGGCTAGTGGAGTTTTAACACCCGTACCTTGTATGCCTAACCCTGTTGGTAAATGGCAACCAGGAGCTATCAAAGCTAAAATCGGTAAGTTTGCCGCTCTCACCAACACATCTATTTGCAATTGTGCCTGGGCTGGTGTAATCCAAATCACAAATGCCGGACAAATAAAAGTACAGATTTTCTAAACTTTCAATTAGCTATAACTACGACAGCCCAAGCATTTGCCAGCTTTAATCTGATTCACATATCGAAAGTATAAATTTTCTGAACTTTCACGAACAAAATGGTTCTTGGTAAAAGCAAGGCTGATAGTATGCTGCTATGTAAATAAAAACCCAAAGTTGCAGCAAAGAGGATATTGATTAGGACATTTTGAAAGTGTGGATATCAGGAATAGTAATGTTTTTACCTCCTGACTTGAAAGTGGGTGTAAGAGTGTAGAGGTAAATACCACTTTCATGCATGGTGGTGAAACTTGTTTTATTGGGACTGCCTTCTGCCTCCTGCCTCCTGCCTTCTGCCTCCTAAATCCAAAATTGGCTGACAAGGAAGCGATCCATGAACTCTTTTCCTGGTTCTCCAAGGTTAATCAAAGGTGCGATTGTAGGGATTGACTCGTTCAATTCGTTGGCAAGTGTAATTATTTTCCAGTACAACCCAGATACTCTCACACGCACTCTGCAACCGCAGACAATGAGCGGGGAAGGAGGCGATCGCTCGGAGGTAACTCGCTTAAAAGGTGCGCCCATCGAAACCATCAAGTTAGATGTGGAAATCGATGCTACAGATCAGTTGGAAAGGGCAGAGAGCAAAGCTATCAGCTTAGGTATTTACCCGCAATTGTCAGCCTTAGAAGTGTTAATTTATCCTAAAAGCTCGTTGGTAATTGCTAATACAGTGCTGTTAGCAGCAGGAACAATTGAGGTAATACCGCCAGCGGGGCCTTTTACGCTATTTATTTGGGGGAGAAGACGAGTTTTACCAGTACGAATTAACGAATTTAGTATTACAGAGGAAGCCTATGATGTGAATCTTAATCCTATCCGTGCCAAGGTTTCTCTAGGGCTAAGAGTTTTAAGCTATAGCGATTTATCAATCACCCATCCTGGTTACTACCAATTTTTAAGCCATCAAGTGCTAAAAGAAACAATGGCACGAGTTGGCAGTGTCAGTAGTGCGAACAGCGTAGGTGGAGTCAATATCAATCTTTAACTCAGTACGGAACATAGGGAGCTTTCCATGTTTGAGTACACCAGTCGCTATTACAGTTTAGAAACAGCAAATTTCATCACTACAGAAGGTCGTGAAATTGCTTACAAACGCCGTCGCTTTCTCCCCCAAGTACAAGGGCAAACCATACTAGCAGAAGTGACTATAGCTGAAGGCGATCGCTTGGATTTAATTAGTGCCCGCCTATTGGGCGATCCGGAGCAATTCTGGCATCTGTGCGATATCAACAATGCCATGCATCCTGATGAGTTAACTACACCCAGTGGACGAGTGCTGGGAGTTGCCTTGCCGCAGGGAAAGGGAGCATCGCCAGCAGCAGCGCTACCGCAGGTGTAAGGTAATGGTACTTGATTCCTTACTGGGGACAAGAGTCACCCTTTGGTTGGGGCCAACTGTTGCTGTGCCTGCTCCTGCATCCATAGTTGAGGCGCTAACTTCTATTGAAGTAACTCAAAGTACAGAAGGACGGGATGGTTTTCAGATTACCTTCACCATTGGTCGGGGCGGGGCATTGGGAGTTGTCGATTATCCCTTACTGGCCAACCCACTGCTGCGTCCCTTTAATCGAGTGTTGGTGCAAGTGTGGCTGGGAATTTTACCGGAAGTAATTATTGATGGCTTTATCACTAACTACCAAGTGACTCCCAGCAATCAGCCCGGTCAATCAAGTTTGACGATTACTGGCGAAGATATGCGCGTCATGATGGATTTGCGGGAGGTGACGCAATCCTATCCCATGCCGCTAGTAGCCCGCATTTATATCATTTTGGCGAAGTATGCCATTTATCTTGGTACGCCACCTATCGTCATTCCTTCACCCATCCCTGATGCACCACCGCCGCCAGTAGGCTTTATTCCTGCCCAAGCTGGCACTGATTTAGCTTACCTTGAGGAACAAGCACAACGTTGCGCCTACGTATTTTATGTTGAACCAACTGCTGTACCAATGGTGAATCTGGCGTACTGGGGTCCGGAAAACCGTTTGTCAGTTCCTCAATCTGCTCTCTCAGTTAATTTAGGAGCAGAAACCAACGTTGAATCCCTTAACTTTCAATACAATGCCTTATCTCCTACAACTGTGATTGGCACAGTAACAGATGAAAATACAGGAGCTATGATCCCTGTCTTTACCTTTACTAGTTCGCGCCCACCCCTAGCAGTGTTACCCGCTATTTTAGTGCAGCAACCTAACGTGCGGACTGTCATGGCTGATATCCCCGAGGATTCGGTGGTGCAAGCCTTGATTGGCGCTCAAGCGATGACTGACCGTTCTAGGGATGCAGTCACCGCAGAAGGGCAACTGGATGTAATGCGCTACGGCAAGATTCTCAAAGCGCGGCGATTGGTAGGAGTCAGGGGTGCAGGTTGGTTGTTAGATGGTTTGTATTACGTTAAACGAGTTACCCACAGCATTAAAAAAGGAGAGTACAAACAGAGTTTTTCACTAGTACGCGAAGGTTTTGGTTCCATATCACCTGTGGTAATTCCATGAGCATGACAAATCCAGACATACCCAGCAATGCTGCTAATGCAAAGCACACAAAACGCTTTTATGGTAAGTATCGGGGAATTGTTACCAATCCCATAGATGCCAAATTTTTAGGTAGAGTGCAGGCATTAGTAACTGTAGGTGGTACTCCTATTAATGTTTTGGCTGAAGCTTGTACCCCATTCGCTGGCCCAGGAGTTGGGTTCTATGCCATTCCACCTACAGGTGCAGGGGTTTGGATTGAGTTTGAGGAAGGAGACTTAAATAAGGCTATTTGGACTGGCTGTTGGTGGAAACCAGGGGAAGTGCAGTTAATGTTCACCCCCGAACCAGCCCAACCAAACACCTTAGTATTGCGTACCCCCACCACCCGTTTCAAGCTTGATTACCTCACAGGTATAGCAATACTAGAGTCTCTTCTACCACCAGCTACTCCTGGTACACCAAACCAAATCAAAATTACTCCAGCAGGTATCGAAATCAAGTATTTAAACAGCAGCATCCGCATAGGGCCCACGGGGATTGTTCAGGCGTGAGACAAATCAATTAAAAATTAAAAATGAAGAATCCATTTTACTAACTTGAAAGTGCTGAGTGCTGAGTAAAAAGACTAGTTCCTAGCCTCCTAGCTTGAAAGAGCAGGGGGAGCAGGGGAAGAAAAATTACAACTGACAACTGACAACTGACAAATCATGCAAATTGACTACCCTTTCCATTTTGATAATAGCGATCGCACTGCTAGCACTGACTCGGATGACCATATTCGAGACTTGATTGAACAGGTGTTGTTTACTTCTCCAGGTGAGAGGGTAAATCGACCGACGTTTGGTAGTGGTTTGTTGCAATTGGTATTTGCGCCTAATAGCCCAGAGTTAGCAACAGCTACCCAATTTATGGTGCAGGGGGCTTTACAGCAATGGTTAGGTGATTTGATTCAGCCAGAAGTTGTACAGGTGCAGTCTGAAGATTCAACGTTGCGAGTGACGGTGCAATACGTGGTGCGGCGCAATCAACAGCGCCAAACTGCCCAATTCTCCCGCGAGGTGTAACATGAGTGTGCAATACCGTTGTCAAAATCAGAAGCGACGAGAGGCAGTGCGTCAACACCCTAGCCTCAACGGTATTGATTATCTAGAGGTACTTGACCAAGTTATCCCTCCTGGTGGAACTATCCTCCGTCAGCGCACTTTGTTGGTTTATTTTTTGAAACCCGTTCCGGCTAGTTTCAATCGTGATAACGTCCAAGTTACAGGAGGCGTGCGAGTTTCTGACGTGCAAGTGGAATGGGCTTTTCCGGCAACGGCACTTTTACTACCACCTGTAACTCCCGCAGAACAAGCTTTCTTCAACTCTTATTTAGGTGGTTCTGCAAGTCGCGTTTTGATTGTTCGTACCAATTCTAGTGGCGACTTTTCTACCTATCGCCTGTTTCTGAGAACTTCCGCTACTGACAACGCGATTCCCAATAATTTTGATTTGCAACTCTCACAAGTTGATTTTTCTTTTAAAGTTGAGTGTCCTAGTGAGTTTGATTGCAAATCAACCCCTGTCTGCCCACCCGAAAAATTACCGGAACCAGCTATCGACTATCTTGCAAAAGACTACAGCAGCTTCCGTCGTTTGATGCTGGATAGGCTGAGTGCGATCGTGCCCGACTGGCAAGAACGCAATCCTGCTGACTTGGGAATAGTCTTGGTGGAAGCTTTAGCTTATGCGGCTGACCATCTCAGCTATTACCAAGATGCAGTCGCAACTGAGGCTTATCTAGGCACCGCCCGCCAAAGAGTTTCGGTACGTCGTCACGCCCGCTTACTAGACTATTTAATGCACGATGGCTGCAATGCCCGTGTTTGGGTGGTTCTAGAAGTAAATGCAACTGCTGATGGGGCAATCCTCAAAGGCCCGACTCCTCCTAAATCTGGAATCCTATTAACAAAAGTCAATCAAACAAGGGCGATTCTGCCACCTGCACAGCTATCAGCTGCGCTGAGAAAAGGCGCGCAAGTGTTTGAAACTATGCACAACCTCACCCTTTACGAGGCTCACAATCAAATTCATTTTTATACCTGGGAGGATGAAGAGTGCTGTTTACCAAAAAATGCAACCCGCGCTACGTTGCAAGATGATTCTAGTAACCGTTTACGCTTGCGAGCGGGAGATGTACTGTTATTTGAAGAACTACGTAGTCCTGCTACAGGGTTGGAAGAGGATGCGAATCCTGCCCATCGCCATGCGGTGCGGCTAATTAAAGTAAAACCAGAAGCAAAGCTGATAGATGATGATCTACGACAACCTTCAACCCTACCCTTACTAGACCCCTTAAACAATCAAGCTTACGTTGAGATTGAGTGGCATCCAGATGATGCGCTACCCTTCCCGTTATGTCTTTCTAAAGTCATCAATGGTCAGGTAGTTGAAGATATTACCGTTGTTCGGGGTAATGTGGTGTTGGCAGACTATGGACAGACGATCGCTGGTGAAGCATTACAACCATCGGTAGTGCCATTAGGGCGTTATCGTCCTCAACTACAACGAGCTTGGGTAACGCAAAAAGTACATTACGACCATAAAAAAGCTCTGATTGAGGCGGCAAGGGCGACAGTCAATCAAGACCCCCGTGCTGCCTTAGCGGCTGTGTCTTTGGATGCAGAAGGTACGCCCTGGAATGTACAGCGAGATTTGTTAGCAAGCGATCGCTTTGCCTCAGAATTTGTTGTCGAAACCTCAGAAGATGGCCGGGCTTCGCTGCGGTTTGGCGATGGTATTTTAGGCAAACGTCCTGTAAGTGGATTAATCGCTACTTACCGCATTGGTAATGGTACTGAAGGTAACGTGGGTGCAGAAGCGATCGCTCATATCGTTACCGATGAGATATTCGGGATTACAAAAGTACGCAACCCTCTATCCGCTGTCGGTGGTATCAACCCTGAATCTTTAGAACAGGTGCGCCTCTATGCACCGCAAGCTTTCCGTACCCAACAACGAGCTGTTACCGAAGAAGATTATGCAGCTATAGCCCAACGCCATCCTCAAGTGCAAAAAGCAGCAGCTACCTTACGCTGGACAGGTAGCTGGCACACCATGTTTATCACCGTCGATAGACGTGGAGGTTTGGAAACCAATGCTGATGATTTTAAACAAGAAATACGCCGCTTCATAGAACCTTTTCGCTTGGCTGGGCAAGATGTAGAAATAGATACACCTCGATTTGTGCCCTTGGATATTGCCTTTACCGTATGCGTTGCCCCAGGCTATTTTCGCAGCCAAGTCAAACAGGCACTACTAGAAACATTTAGCACAATGGAAATTCCTGATGGGCGACGGGGATTTTTTCATCCCGATAACTGGACATTCCATCAACCCCTCTACCTTAGCCAAATGGTAGCAGCAGCCATGCAAGTACCAGGTGTGAGGTGGGTAGATACAGATAATCAACCCCCAAAAAACAACCGTTTCCAGCGCTGGGGAGAACCAGCCAACGGAGAACTAGAAGCAGGAAAAATAGACTGCGATCGCCTAGAAATTCTCCGCTTAGATAACGACCCAAATGCCCCGGAGAACGGGAAGTTGGAGTTTTATATGGATGGTGGGTTGTGAGGAGACAAATCAATTAAAAATTAAAAATTAAAAATTAAAAATGAAGAATCCATACTTCTGTCTCCTGCCTTCTGCCTCCTGACAACTGACAACTAACAACTGACAACTGACAAATGACCAATCCCAAATTAGACATCTGCAACTGTTGTGAGGGCGAGATAGATTTTTTGGATATCTATAACCGTCCTGGTTTGCCTGCGTTATCTTACCGTTTGGGTACTCATGCCTCTTTTTTGCGCTGGATGGTGTTTCGGTTGTCCACTCAGGAGATTCCTGATGGGGTGAATCGAGGTTCTCGTCCGCTAACTGAGTTGACTACGAGGAGTAGCGATGACCCAGCGATCGCACTTTTGGATGCTTGGGCGACTGTGGCTGATGTTCTAACTTTTTATCAAGAACGAATCGCTAATGAGGGCTTTTTACGAACAGCAACAGAACGCTTTTCGGTGCTGGAATTAGCACGGGCGATTGGTTATGAACTGAGTCCGGGGGTGGCTGCTAGTACAGTTCTAGCTTTTAATGTCGAAGATGCTTTGGGTACGCCTGGTTATGCCACTATCCCTAAAGGTACGAAAGTCCAAAGTTTACCCGCACAAGATAAATTGCCCCAAACATTTGAAAATTCCGAGGAAATTGCTGCTAAAGCTGAGTGGAACGCCCTTCGTCCTCGCATGTCTCAGCCGCAACAGGTGATAGAAACTGTCGAGTTGTTATATTTTCAGGGTGTGGTCAACAATCTCCAAGCAGGAGATTTACTGCTGTTGGTGAAGGATGGTATGACTACGCCGAAATTGGTGGAGAAAGTTGCGGTCGAATCCCAAGGCGACTGGACGAGAGTTGAGTTTACTACCAACCCACAAATTCCTGAATTTCAAATACCTAATTTTCAACCTGGTGATTTTGCAGAAGTTAGTTTAGATGCGATCGCCTTTACTCCCCAAGAGATTAAAACTCATATCATACAAAAAACCTGGCGTGATAGCGACCTCAACGCCTTCCTCGCCCTCAATAAATGGAATGCCAAGGAACTGCTAAAGCAAGTTGCTACCTTAAAAACTACAACTACAACTCAGTCAAATATTCAAGTTTTTGCCTTCCGCACTCAAGTAAGTTGTTTTGGTCACAATGCGCCTCTGTGGGATACTTTACCCAAACTGGATAATATCCTCCGCCCTGGTGCTACAGATCCTTATAAAAATTCTTGGGATCAAAATAACGGACGCACTATCTGGACTAACTCCCAAGGCGTTGATTACTCAAGTAGCAGTAATGCGCGTGTTTACTTAGAACGCGAGGTGCCAGAAGTAGTTAATGAGGGATGGGTTGTATTTGCAACTTTAGATGCAAACCCATTGCGCGCAGCTTACAAAATTCAAGCTGTCGGTGAAGCTTCCCTTGCTGATTACGGAATCAGTGGCAAAACCACAAGTCTAGATTTGCAACTAACCTCAAAACCCGACCAGTTCAGAGTACGTAAAACTACAGCCTACGTCCAAAGTGAAAGTCTACCTCTGCTGCTAGATTCCCTATCATGGTTGCAAAATCCACCCATTAAAGCTGCAAGTTTTCCAATTGAAGATGCGATCGAGCAGGGTGACAAACAACTGATCCTCGAACAAATGACACTAGGATTGCGGATAGGGCAGTTATTAGTACTGACGGGAGAAGAAAGTCGTTTGAACAGTGCTAATACAGATAATTCTACAGGAACGATCCGCAGCGAAATTCTCCAAATTCAAAACATCATTCACCACAAAGGCTATACAATTCTCTACTTTGACAAGGGGCTGAACTATAACTATATTCGCACTACAGTCACTCTCAACGCCAATGCCGTTAGAGCCACTCATGGGGAAACTGGGCGGGAAATCTTAGGTGGTGGTAATGGTGCAGCTAAAAATCAGCACTTTACTTTGAGAAAACCTCCGTTAACTTACGTATCATCATCTCAAGCTAATGGTACCGAAAGTACCTTAGAAGTAAGAGTTGATAACGTGCTATGGCAGGAAGTTAGCTCTTTGTATAGTTTAGATAGTCGTAGTCAAAGCTACATTGTTCGCCTTGACAACGAAAACAAGCCCACAGTCATCTTTGGCGATGGCATCAATGGTGCACGTTTACCTAGTGGTATGGAAAATGTGGTTGCCACTTACCGTACAGGCATTGGTTTGGATGGACAGGTAGAGGCGGGAAGTTTAACCCTGCTGCAAACCCGTCCCTATGGAGTTCGGGATGTCACAAATCCTGTACCCGCAATTGGTGCAGCTGCACCAGAAACTTTAGACAATGCCCGTACCAATGCACCGATGAAAGTCAGAACCTTAGAAAGGATTGTCTCGCTGACCGACTTTGAAGACTTTGCCCGCAGCTTTGCAGGTATTGGCAAAGCACAAGCAGTAGCCTTGTGGAATGGAGACATCCGTTTAGTACATCTCACCATTGCTGGGGACAAGGGTGATGAAATTACTGCTAATTCTCAACTATATAACAACTTAGTTCAAGCGATTAATTTTGCCCGTGACCCAGTACATCCTATCCAAGTAGATAGTTATAAACCGCTTTATTTCAAAGTAAAAATTAATGTACTTGTAGACCAACCCCGCTATTTAAAAACAGATGTTTTCGCCCAGGTAGAAACAGCTTTAAAAACTGCCTTTAGTTTTGCCAACAGGGCATTTGGGCAAACAGTGACAGCAGCAGAAGTATTGACTGTAATTCAAAAAGTATCGGGTGTGATAGCTGCTGATTTAGATGAACTTTATTTACCACCAAATACAGGAGGACTGAATTCAGTTTTAGCAGCAGATATTGCTCATTGGGATGACACAACTAAAACGATCGAACTTGCAGAATTACTACTTGTGAATCCTGTAGGAATTAGTTTATCAGAGATGCCATGAAGAGTAGGGAAAATCAATTAAAAATTAAAAATGAAGAATCTATGCTTCTGCCTCTTGCCCTTTCAATTTTGGATTTACGATTTTGGATTTTAGATTGTTCAATCCAAACTTTAAAATCTAAAATCTAGAATTCCTCTGCCTCCTAACAACTGACAACTGACAACTGACAACTGACAACTAACAAAACAATGACAGACCGCCTTTACCATTTACTACCAGCTATTTACCGTCTGCGGGACACCGTTGAAGGGGAACCTTTACGGGCGTTGCTGGCGGTAATTGCGGCGGAGTTGCTGGAAGTTGAAGCTAATATTACTGGGTTATACGATAACTGGTTTATCGAAACTTGTGATGAGTGGGTTGTACCTTATATTGGCGATTTGCTGGATGTGCGGGGACTACACGCTATCAGTGGTACAAGCTACACTCAACGGGCATGGGTAGCAAATACTATCCGCTATCGTCGCCGCAAGGGAACAGCAGCGGTGTTGGAACAATTGGCGCGGGATGTAACGGGATGGCCTGCTAGGGTTGTAGAATTCTTCCAGCTTTTGGCGACGACTCAGTATCTCAACCATCTCCGCCCGCAAAACCTGGTTACTCCCGATTTGCGGAATCTCAATCAACTGGAACTTCTAGAATCTCCTTTCGATACCATCGCCCATACAGCGGATGTGCGTCCTATCAGCCAGTTTGAGGGTAAGTATAATATCCCGAATATTGGTTTATTCCTGTGGCGGTTGCAAAGTTACCACGTTACAGAAAATGATGCCCGTGCTGTCAACCTGGCAAATCTAGGATGCTACACTTTTAATCCTTTGGGGATTGATGCACCACTATTTACCAAGCTGGAAACAGAAACAGAAATTACCCACTTAGCAGAGGAAATTAACGTTCCTACTCCTATCCGTCCGGGTGCTTTTTACCTAGATTTAAAATCTTACCAGGAACTTTACGGGGGTGCTATTCCCGCCCATCAACCAACAAATAGCACTTACTACGGACGCGATCGCAGTTTCTATATTATCCAAGATGGTACACCCATTCCACCTATTAATGTCGTTTGCAAAAACCTCAGTGCATGGGATCGTCCGCCTAATGGTAAGGTGGCTGTGGATGTGCGTTTGGGTAGGCTGGCTTTTGCTGATGGGGTAAATCCCGCGCAAGTTTTGGTAAATTACACCTACGGTTTTAGTGGTGATGTGGGTGGCGGTACATACAATCGACAGGATACCCTCAAACAAGCTGGTGTGCGACGAATTACTTGGCAAGTAGGCGTTGCCAAAACCATTACACCAGTGGGTACTGAAGTAATTTTTGACACTTTAACCCAAGCAATTCAGGCATGGAACACCCAACCAAACGGTACAATTGGTGCGATCGCAATTCTAGATAATCGCACCTATAGCGAGAACCTGACAGGGATAGAAATCCAAATTCCACCGGGTAGTCAATTGCTAATTGTCGCCGCTGATTGGATTAAAGAAGACGTACCTGGATTTCCCGGACAAAAGCAGCGACGTGAAGGAAAATTGCAACTAGATGAACTGCGCCCCCATATTCAGGCTGACCTTTTTGTGAGGGGAAACATTCCCGGTGATTCTAAAGCGTTGGGAGAATTGATACTCAATGGTTTGTTAATCGAGGGGAAACTGACAGTTCTCGATGGTAATTTAAGCCGTCTGCGACTAGACCACTCCACCCTACTACCTGCCAAGGGAGGGCTGGAAGTCCAAACCGTGAATGCTTCAGGAAAGCGCAACGATGAATTGAACATTCAAATCAATCGCAGCATTTGCGGCACTCTGAATTTAGCTGATACCGTTCCCAAGGTGCAAATTAGCGAAACCATTATTAATAGTAGTAATGCTAACCAAGCAATCATAGATATCGGTAATATCGGCACTGCTGTAGAAATTCAAGCTAGCACCATATTTGGCACCTGCACCACTTTGGGTAGTTTAGAGGCTAGCAATAGCATATTTACAGCCCCCGTCATCGTCAGCAACTGTCAAATTGGTTGCGTTCGCTTTTGTTATGTCCCAGAAGGTTCTCGTGTACCCCGCCGTTACCGATGTCAGCCACAATTGGTGCTGCAAAAAGCTGCCCAAGAATCACAGCTAGACTCAGCAGATGCCTTATCTCCAGCCGAACGCAATTTAATTTTGGCCAGAGTTCGACCAGAATTTACTTCTGAATATTATGGTCAACCAAGTTACGCTCAACTAAGTTTCGGCTGTGCCGTAGAAATCCGTACTGGTGCCGAAGATGGTTCAGAAATGGGCGTGTTCAGCTATTTGCAACAACCGCAAAGGGAAACTAATTTGCGCGTCAGTTTAAATGAGTATCTACGTTTTGGTTTAGCAGCAGGAATTATTTATGTAACCTAAAACAATTTTCATATGAATCAGCCGTTAAAATCCCTATTCTCTTAGCAAAAAAAGGTTTAAATTCATGGGTGGAGACTATACCAGATTTACACACAACCCCGAAAAAGACTACTCTGCTGTGTTAAAGCAGCAAGGAAGAGTAGACCTTGATGCTGATTGGAATGAGGCGCAAGAGATTAGCGATCGCCACTGGCGAGCTGAGACAATAGATATCATCGGTCGATGTGCTGTCCCCAGTTCCACACCCGATGCCTTTCGCATTCAAGCCGATGGTACTGGTTCATTCACCATTAGCAAAGGTCGGATGTATGTGGATGGTCTATTAGTCGAATGTCATGGACTTGACCCCAAACAGTATGATGCAGTATTAGGCGAACTCTCTGGTTCCCAAAACTTGCCTAATACCAAACAACCTTACTATCCCAAACCTACACCCCTCTCAAATACTACTGGAACCACCGACCTCATTTATATTGATGTCTGGCAACGGGAAGTCACAGCCATAGAAGACCCTCACATTCAAGAAATCGCCTTGGCTGGCCCCGATACTACAACCAGGATACAAACGGTTTGGCAAGTGAAGGTCTTGGCAAATGTAGGGGATAAAAATTGTGGCGATGATATTCCAGAATGGAATGACTTGATTAAACCCTCAGCCGGGCGATTAACTACCTCTGTTGATATCACTCAGAAAAACGATAACCCCTGCATCATCCCAGCACAAGCCGGTTATCGGGGGCTGGAAAACCGACTTTATCGAGTGGAAATTCATCAAGGCGGGGCGTTGGGAACTGCTAAATTCAAATGGTCTCGTGATAACGGTTCTATCGTTTCTGCTGTGGAGAAAATTTCCGCCGATAGAAGCCAGATTACTGTTAGACGTATCGGACGGGATTCTGTATTGCGCTTCCGAATTGGTGATTGGGTCGAAGTCCTTGATGATTACACTGAGTTAAACGGTAGTACAGGACATCTGGCAAAAGTTGCTGACATTAACGAGGCTAACCGTATATTAATCCTCAACCCCCCTATCCCTGGCAGCTTTGACTTCCCCACCGATGCAACTACTAACGTTACCGACCCCAATCGCCATACTCGCGTCCGGCGCTGGGATCAATCCCAAAATGTCGATGCCAACGGTTTGATGGATATCACTGCCGGCCCTATCGACCTAGAAGACAGAATCCAAATTTCTTTTAGTATTGACCCCGTAGGTGGTACTTTTAAAATAGGGGACTATTGGGTATTTGCAGCACGCACCGCTAACGCGGCGGTGGAAATCCTAGATAAAGCACCCCCTCGCGGTATTCTGCATCATTACTGTCGGCTAGCACTAGCGACACAAACCAGCGACCCAAAAAAACCAACAATTTCCGACTGTCGCACCCTCTACCCTCCTGCTGAGTGTTGTACTATCACTGTCCGACCAGGAGAGGATATTCAAGGGGCTATCAACAAAGTTATTAAACTCGGTGGCGGTTGCATTTGTCTTGCACCAGGTATTCATCGGATAAACAAACCGCTGTTCATCGACCAAGGAAAAAATTTAATATTACAAGGTAAAGGCGCTGTATCAAAGCTGGTATTCGCCCCCAGTCAAACTATTGCAGATATGGCAATGGTATATGTCATTGGTAAAAGTCAAAACATTCAAATTGAGCATCTTTTTATTCATGCTGATGCCCTTGAACATTTGATTTTAATTGATGAAGCCAGTCAAGAACTCAGTATTAATGATGTCATTTTAATTAATGGTACTTTAACTAGGAGTGTTGATTTGCCTGATAGAGGCGATTGCATTCTTTTAGGCGATTGTTGCCATATTTCAGTCAATAATTCAACTATTGTCAGCGAACGGGGACTAGTACAAGCTGATATTAATCTGTTGCAAGCTACCCGCGAGGTTCTAGCCAAACTGCAAGGTAAATCTCCAAGCCAGCAAATACAAGTCAATACGCTGCGAAATTTACATGTTTTAGCGAATGTTGTATATCCGTTAGATGTTGCTATTCAGCTAGAAGATGCTTTAAGCGGTTGGATTAAAAATAACAAAGTCCAAGGACGTAGTAGTGAATCTGCGGATGATTTCCAGCGAATTGAATCCACATTGGAATTAGATGAATTCTACAGCGAATTAGAGAAAAAGTTAGCTCTTCTTACCTGTCCTCCCACAAATAATTTACAACAGACTTCTATAAAAAAAGTTCGTCACTTTGGTTTGCGAGGATGTTTACTAGAAGCTTTTGAAATTTGCGAAAACTATTTTTACTGTCATGTGGGAATTGTAATTAGCTTTGCTCGCGCAGTTAACTTCCTCGGCAATTCTATTATAGAAACTGGGGAAGGTATGACCCAAACTGTCGGGATTGCGATTGATTACGGCTTTGATATCAAGATTGAAAATAATGTCATAGAACTAGCAATTCCACAACCAAAAACTACAGATACTATCAATACAATTTCAGAATACTTGGCAGAAAGATTTAACCTTGAATCTTTAGGAATAGCCTTGAGCAAGGTTCGAGGTTTAAGTATTAATAATAATCAAATAAAAGCTTCTACTGCTATTGGGGTCTTACGATTAAGTTTAGGTCGATGTGCTGTAGATTATTCTCGGTCTCTATTGCGTTTACTGCGAATTCGTCGTGCTTGGAGAGTATTTGTAGAACTCGCTTGGTTTATCTGGCAATTTTTACTATTAGCTAGTCAGTCATCTAGTAACAATCCAAGCCCAAATTCAGACCAAAACTCTAGAGATAAATTTGAACAGCAGTTAATCCAAGGATTCGTAAATTTTCTGTTAGAACCATCGCTGCTGCCAAATTTTTTAGGCAAAGTACAAATTGCTAATAATCAACTCCAAGTTAGCCGGTTTGGTATTTGTTTCAATCAAATTCTCACCCTTGGCGGAATACAAATTCTCAATAACCGCATTAGCGGTTTTACCCAAACAGGGATTTTAATTCACCCGTGGCTTTCTGTCAGTTTTCCTGATTTAACTGCCCAATTAGTTTACTGCTTTCTAGAATGGGTAATTACCTTCCTCACCTTGCTGCAAAAAGCTTTAGATCAACTGTTAAATGGTAAGCAACCACAACAGCCACCTCCAAATGTATCGCAAATTGCCGCGATCGCAGTATCTTGGTTTGTGAGCTTTTGTGCAAAATACTGCGACGATAACACAGGCGAAACCCCCCCAGGTGAACCACCCAAGCGCAACCCAGCCCAAAAACTCAAAGATGCACTTGATGATTTACTTGAACATCTAGATTTGGTATGGCTAGATGATTTGGTAAATCAGTCATATGTAATTGATAACAACACTTTAAGAGGTTCAGGAGATGGTATTTGGGTTGGTATTGATGGTACTCAAATTAGCAACAACCACATTACTATTCACCCCGCTAACTCTGTTGCTTATGAAAGCATCATCTTCGGGATACTTTTACAGCAACGTTTTCCCAATAATCCTTTGGGAAATGTGATGATAGAGTTAGACAGAGATTTAATTTTGTTTAGTACTATCGCCTTTGAGCAGAATCCAATCAACTGGACAACCGATCTTGTCCAACAGTTGCAAAAGACCGTTGCAGATACACTGATATTAGTTGCTAACTCATCACCTCTCAAGCAGCCGTTAACCAAACTTCAAGAACAGCTAGCATTGCCTTCACCCAATTCTGGGGAGATTTCAAAAGCATTTTTAGCAGTACTAGTAACAATACTTTATCATCTGCGCGGTTACGGTATCGCTATGATAGGGGCAGATATGAAATGTATGCAAAATTATGTGTTAGCAAGCAATAGTTGTAACATTAATATCAGGAATATTGCCAACCCCAATAGACGACGAGATGTGACCAATTACCCTGCAATAGGTGGAATTTGGCATTTTTCCAATCTTGTCAGCCTATTCATTGATGCTTACTCGTTATTATTTGAAACCGCTAAAGTTAGCTCATCTTTCCGATTCCTGAGATTATTACAAATTATTGAGTTGTGGATTGCTTTGTTGTTGCTGCTGAGTAGAAGGGAGCGATCGCTTAATATTGCAGCAAATAAAGTAGAATCAGCCTTAGCGCATGGTATTCGCACTTTGAATGTTATATCTTTAGAAGAGTTGGAAATTTTCGATAATTACGTAAAGAATGCGGCTCGTTACGGCATTTACTATAGCAACATTCTAAATCAAAAATGTTGCGTTAAAGTTCATCGCAATACCATTATTAGAAATAAAGAAACATTTGACTTCCGCCTCAACTCGGAATTTTGATCGCAATAGATAGAGAAATAATTAGGTAATTAAATTTTTGAGTTGACACAATTGAATTACAATTAGGTTTTTAGAATATGCAGCGACCTACACCGCAAATTGGTTTTTCTGGACTAATCACAATCCAAAATTTTCAAGGCACTACATTGATGTCTCAAAATCATGGAAATGGTAACAAACTAAATCAAGCAGGATTTAACGCGGCTGTATATGCTTATTCAGATACAGCTAGTATCACAGATAATCATATAGTTTGTGACTCCGAGTTTTCCTTTGATATTCGAGTTAGGTATAATTCAGACGTTGGGCAGGGAATCTTTACAGATAACGTGACAAATAAACAATATTACGTAAATCCCAACTCCATAATTTACGACCCAAACATCATAATTTTTCCATAATCTAGCAACGATAAATTTATGTCAGAGTCATCATTTTCCAATAATCAAGATTCCCAAGATACTCCTTTAGAAAGGCTCAAAAGTAACCTTGATGAACACTTGCAATCTTTTCCCCTAATCAAATCTGTACGACAATCTGTAGGCAAGGAAGTAAATAATTTGTTGCGAGATGGGACTCTTAATACCATTTTGACAAATTTAGCTACAGGACAAACAACCTTAGAAGAGTCTTTGCAAACTTTAAGCAACACAGCAAACAATATACTTAATACCGCCATCCGCGAAGAACAAAATACAGCACTTAAGGAAAATCGTGCTAACTTGCAGTACCGTTCAGCCCTTTTAAAACAACAATTAGATGGAGAAAATAGCAATAATAATCTTAACCGCAAAAGAGATTATATTCTTAAAGGACAAGTGTTCAATCCTCGCAAACAAGAACCCATATATGGTTTAGTAGTAGAAGCAATTGGTATCGATGTTACCAAGGATAATTTTTTAGGGCTTGATGTTACTGATACCCAAGGCTTTTTTGAGATTGTGTTTCGAGCAAAGGACTTTAAAGCAAGTGGTAATAAATTACCGGAAGTTATTCTACAAATTGGTGTAGAACGAGAAGCACCGTTGTATATTACTCCAAAGGCGATCGCTTTACAACCAAGAGAAGAATTATTCCTCAAAATATTACTACCTGAAGACATAATAGATACAGTGGAATGGCATCTGCAATGGCTAGAAGCTAGTCCCATAAGTAGGGTAGAACAAATAAACCGTACCATTGCATTTAACCAAATTCAGCACACCCAAATTAGTGAAATGGCTAAAGTGCTTAAAGAAGAAATTGCCACAATAAAATTTCAAGGAAAGCAGGAGGTATTGTAGTCCACTGATTGTGATACCTCGTTCTTTGCACCAAGCTCGGTTGTCTCTAATAAATGAAACCCGTTCGCGGGATTGAAATATACCATTTACCTGGATGCCTAAGCGGGTAGCCTTTGCATTGGCAGTTAAAAAAATAATTGGGTTAAAGAATAAACCGATATTATTAGCAGGCAAAAGTACATTAAATCGCATTGAACATTGTCCAGAAACAGTTTCAAAAAGAGCCTATAGCCGATATCATCGCATCGGACATGACGCAGAAGCGATTTCAAAATTACTGGTAGAAATATTTTTAGAATCCTACTCCAAAGCACCAAGACAAATAATATTAGACCTAGATGTGACTGACGATTTGGTACATGGTAATCAAGAGCAAGCATTCTTCAACACTTACTATGGAGGATACGGTCAGGTGGTGCTGGGAGAATGTGCCGGGGCGATCGCTTATTTGAAGGAGGCGTTACGAACTTGGAAAGGGGTTAAGTCACCAGAAGCTGTGTTTGTGGCTGCTTACAAGAAAGGTAGGAAACCGGAATCCGCACAGGCTAAATCGGAGGCGATCGCTTGGTTTGAGTGGGCGAGGCGGCAGAGGATTGTGATTGCGATGTCTGGTGAGGTTATGTACACGTCAGAAGGTGAAGCGGTCGAGTTAGCCGAGATGATGCGGCGATTTCCGGTGCAACGGTAAGGTTGTGCGTAGCCATAAAAAGCTCCCCAAGACAGCAATAGGAGAGGCTTGAGGCATAAAGTTACTGAGCATTTTCATCAAGATGCTACCATTTTGGACTTCATTCACTATGAGGGGTGACTACCCTTTAGGATAAACAAGCTCGCGCTTGTGCCAAAAAACTAATTAATCTCTTGCTGATAAGTGCTTTTGTTACATTCGACGGAAAATAATTCTAAACCTTTATTTTTATGTCCCTTTTAAAAAAATGGTTGAAATGACAAATTTGGGATGAGATTGGACAATCCATTATTTTATTTAGTGTCCAACGTTAGCGCATTATTTTTCTTTCTTCGTAGTAACACCAGAGGGATGGGGCAAATAAACACTAGTGCAAGTATTTTACCCTTGATTGCTTTTCTTACCTGAAACATCTTATAGTTTTTTAATTTCATCTACTTAATTTTTGACGATAGTAAAATGTATGATATTACGTCGCTATGTTTTCTAAAAATTACTTAATAAACGTAATTTAACAAATGCTTGCATAAATAAAAAAAACATGAGATTATCTAGAGCAAATGTTAGAAGCTCTCTTTAATTAAAACACTTACTTATTCCCTTTCAAAGGGATAATATATTTCTTAAATATTCCACCGTCAAGAGGAAATAATGAGTTGCAGAAGTTACTCTCATTATGATATAGAGCATGGATTTAGGAGGATATAGAATGTTTTTTCCACAAGAATTTAAAAACATTTTATTAGAGACTAAATAAAATTCTTCGTAAAAGATAGCAAAAAGGATAATAACAGATGCTTATAAACAAGGTATTTAAACAAATAAAAAAATTATTTTCTAAAAGTCTTTATAAATATATTACTAACAGTATACTTCTAGGAAGTAGTGTGTCTTGCATGATGTTATTAACATCTCGTGACACTGCATCAGCTATGACTGTTTGTGCCAATGCACCTATACCAGAAGGATATATCATTAGATTAATATTCAATACTTCAGGGTGTGGCCCTTTTAATAATTCTGGTCTTGGGAATGCCTATTTTTCTTATCTAGTGGTAGTACCTTTTTCACGGTTAGTAGATGGGCAACTAGACAAGGCGTATACTCAAATAGCAACCAGTGGGGTGTTGGGGATTTTGATGGAGATGGACGAGATGATTTAGCAAAAGTCTTCAGTGATAACGGTCAAGCTAGTATTGATGTTCATATATCTAGCGGTAGTAGTTTTTCACTACAAAGATGGCTGACTCAGCAAGATATATTTGGCCCTGGACAAAGATGGATAAGTGGCGACTTTAACGGAGATAGAAAAGTTGACTTTGCCAGGATTTTTAACGATTATGGTCAAGCTAGCATTGATGTTTTCTTATCTAGTGGTAGTACCTTTTTGACAGTTAGTAGATGGGCAACTAGACAAGGTGGATTTTGGAATGAACAACAATGGGTAAGTGGTGACTTTAATGGAGATGGACGAGATGATTTAGCTAAAGCGTTCAATGATAACGGTTTAGCTAGCATTGATGTTCATCCATCAAGTGGTAGCAGTTTTGGAATTCAAAGATGGGCAACTAAACAAAGCGGATTTTGGAATGAACAAAAGTGGTTAAGTGGTGACTTTAATGGAGATGGACGAGATGATTTAGCTAAAGCGTTCAATGATAACGGTTTAGCTAGCATTGATGTTCATCCATCAAGTAGTAGCAGTTTTGGAATTCAAAGATGGGCAACTAGACAGGGCGGATTTTGGAATGAACAACAATGGGCAAGCGGTGACTTCACAGCAGATGGACGAGATGATTTTACTAAAGCGTTCAATGATAACGGTTTAGTTAGCATTGATGTTCATCGACTTTAGGTAAGGCGACTGCTACTCCTACTCTGCGTTGGGTCTTTCAATGTTTTAAGTCGATTCATCGGGTAACGATTTCCGACTTTAAGCATATTGCCCATCTTACTGATGAGCGACAATAGATTCTCCAGTTTATTGATGCGCCTTGCCGAAAATATTATTTTCTCACCTGATCTACCTGCGGAATGTGGGGTGCAACATCTGAGGGAAATCCTCTGTACTCCACAATTTCGGCTAAACGCAGAGATTCAACGTACAATCAGGCGGTACTGGGAGAATGTGCCAGGGGCGATCGCCTATCTCAAAGAGGCGTTACGGACGAGGATTAGGGTCAAATCACCAGAAGCTGTGTTTGTTGCGGCTTGCAAACAGGGGAGGAAACCGGAGTCCGCGCAGGCTAAATCTGCTGTGAAGGATTGGTTTGAGTGGGCGAGGCGGCAGAGGATTGTGATTGCTATGTCGGGTGAAGTTGTGTACACGCGCCTTGGGTGAGGCTGTGGCGTTGGTGGAAATGATGCGGCGGTTTCCGGTGCTAGATTGACACTACAAGTTTCTGCTATCATGTGTCATTCACCTTTGATGATTTTGGGTATTTTATTTGAGAAGAAACCTGAGTTAGCAATTAAATTAATAGATTTAACCTGAAGTCGTGGTTATCAACCAGGAATAGTAATTATAGATGCTGGATATGGCAACAACGTATCTTTTTTATTAAAGTTAGAAAATCGTCAATTAAAGTATTTAGGAGGATTAGCTAAAAATCGGAAAATCACTGTTAATGACAAACAAAACAGACAAAAGACAATTAGGTTGGATGAATTAGCACAAGCTTTACCCCAAGAGGCTTTTACAGAAATAAAACTGGAGTTAGATAAACCCAAAACATTGTGGGTAGCAACTAAAGAAGTAGAAATATCAGGTTTGACTGGAAAGCGAAACATTGCTATCGTCATGAACGCTTCTACTTTCTCGCTTGCCACTGATATTGATTACTTCATCACTAATATCTCTGAAGAGATTGTCACACCACAATGGATAGTTGGTACATATGGAGAAAGAAATTGGGTAGAAGTTTTTTACAGGGAAGCCAAGGGATGGTCAGGACTCAAAGAATATCAAGTTCGGGATAAAAGGAGTTTACTACGCCATTTTATTTTGGTTTTCTGTGCCTATACTTTTATTCTTTGGCATCAGTTGACTGAGGGGTTAAGACGAAGGTGGGCTAACAAACCTTTGAATACTTTTACTGTAGACGCGCTAGCGGCTTCTCGAAGAGTAGCTTTAGAAGCGTTTAAAACAGCTATGTCTTTTCGATTCGTTGATTGGTTGAACTTGAATCGTGACGTGTTTGCTGCTTATAAAGCCAGTTTAGGTTACATTTGGGCTTAATTTTTGTTTAAGTCCCGTTAGCTTTTACAGCGTGATTTTCAACAGCTTAACTCATGACTTTCTGTTTATCTATGGCGATAGAGCCTTTGAGGAGCGCGTTGCCTCAAACTATCGAAAGCTTGGAAGAAGAGAAAGAGTTACCTGCGGTAACGGACTGCACTTCGCTGACGCTCATGGATGCTGCACAGAGTCAATCCGCTTTGTTATTAGTTGAGGAGCAGGAATTTGGTGATGATGCGATCGCCCCTCATGAAAACACTTTTTCCGCCGCGCCCATCGCCTTAATTGCTGAAAAATACTAATCTGCCCAAAACCAAGCTCAACCTAGCCAATCCGCTTCGTTGGTAGATGAAAACTCGTCTTCTGGTGAGGAACCAAAAAACCATCATGAAGGTGTTTGTTCTGCCGCGCCCATGCCACAACCTGAAAAAGCGGAAAATGCGGTCTTGGGCTTTGCCCAAGTGGAGCAATTTTCCAAGAGATGGTCGAGTGAGGCGATCGCCCTTCGGTCAAAGGCACGACCCTGGAGAATGGAGAAGATAAAGACGGCAGAGGTATTAAAAGAAAATCCAGGTTTTGACTTCTTGCCGGAATGCTGGCAGGATGATCCAGCTTTACAGATTGTGATTAAAAAATTACTGGCGAAGTTTCCACAGTGGGGTATCGCGTGTGTAGATGGGGCGCTGGTGAAGTGGGATGAGTAGCGATCGCCTATCATAGAGAGGGATCGGCTAATGAGCGAGTTATGCCTTATGTCGCTGACAATCAAAGATTTAGAACAATTACAGTCACAGAATCCCGATTTGCGGATGGAGTTGGTAGAGGGAAACATCATCGTTATGGGGCCATCCGATTATGAGTCAGACGAAATTGGTTCTCGCCTACTGACGTTTCTGAATATGTGGGTCATGCCGCGCAAGCTTGGCAGAGTCACTGGTTCTAGCGCTGGTTTTATTCTACCCAGCCTTGAAACTGACGAAAATACAGGCGACCCGGAAAAAAGAAACTTACGCGCTCCTGATGTTTCGTTTGTTCGGGCTGAACGACTTAAAAAAACTCAGCGTGACTTTGTGCAGTTAGTTCCTGACCTGATGGTTGAGGTCAAATCCAAAAGCGATCGCCTCAAGCCACTGCAAGAAAAAATTCAGCTATTCCTCGAACTTGGCTCTACAGTGGGTATTCTGATTGACCCTGACAAACTCTTAGTCACAGTTTATCGGCTTAACCAAGAACCAATCACTTTGAGAGATAACGACAAACTGACAATACCAGAGCTACTTCCAGGTTGGGAATTAGCTCTAGCAGAACTTTGGCCACCTGAATTTGAATGACTCAACCGCCTCTGATGGTGCAACCAGTTTTTTCCAATACGGGAATAAGTAGCGCGATGCCTGCGGCACCCTAAGAGAGAACGCACTTCAACTAAAGCGCATATTTCAGCACCCGTCCCCATTCCCAACGCCATGCTGCTTCTACTGTTATTTCCTTACCGTTGGTGAATTTGATAAATTCTGTGCCATTGTCATAAAACACATCAGCAACAAGACGATTGCGTACATCATACCCCCACATTGAGGCGGCTGCATTCCACCACCTTTGTCCTGGTGATTCTAGATTTGGCAGTTCCAGGTACTCATCACGCCATGCTCTTGGTTTCCATTGCTCTCGTAATGCACTCACCAAAATTGCGTTTGGAAAAAATTGCTTTTCATTTTTTTGTAGCCACAGCACGTAATCAATCGTGCTTTTTAAAGCATCCTCTAACCCATAGTTGCAGCCTTCTAAAGCATTTTGGACTTCTTCGAGCGAAAAGTTTACACCGATGGCTACCAACGCCCGTTCGTATTGCTTGAAAACCTCGTATTCAACTGAGTCTTTTTCCCAGAACCACATCTGCCAAGCTGTTATTCTCACTTTCTTATAGTTTAATTGTTGAGTGAGATCCCTTGTACCCCACAGTTTCGACTCAATGCAGAGATTCAGCGCACAGTTAGGCGGTGCTGGGAAAATGCGCCAGGGGCGATCGCCTGCTCAACAATTATGTCCACCAGTTGTTTTGGAGCTAACTGGAGAAGGGTTTCACGCTCTAATTTCAGAAGCAGGTCTTTTCCCATAATTGTGATATTCCGCCTCAGATGTCACATTTGTCAATACCTTTTGACCTGAATCCTTACGATGAAACTGGCATCAGCTAATTTGACTTCTTTTAGATGATGGTAGTCGTCTGTTTCTGAGAGGTAACATCGTTCCAGTGACATTTCCCCCATTCGGTGAGTTTGGGAATTTGAGAGTAAAAGAAGCCTTCATAGCCGCTACAAATGCTGTAGAAAATCTTCCGCGAACTGGTCAAAAGGAATAACCCAGTTGTACTGTTCATCCAAAAACACCCGATAAGCAGCGACAATTGGCATGGCAATATCAGCAGGCGCACTAAACCCAAACGAGTATCTGCTATCGGGCAACAGCGTATTCTTGCGGGTTGTGTTGCTCCCAACAGGCCTTGGTCTGGTAAAAGTGCTAAAGACATATAATTGAGTAGCCAAGTTACCTACCCCATTGATGAACTCCAAGCAACCATTCAAATGGCGTCATTTTCAATCGGAGATCAGGCGTTGCATAGTTGCGGGATGATTTAGCAACTTCTCAAATTCTCCCCCTGCTTCCCCTGCATCCCCTGCCTAACTAATGATTCTTGGCGGGTGGATGAGACATATATAAAAATAAAAGGTGAATGGAAATATTTATATCGTGCTGTGGATTCAGCGGGCAATACTATCGATTTGATGTTGAGTGCTAAACGTGATGCAAAAGCCGCACAAAAATTTTTTTGCAAAGCTTTAAAAGCCTCTCATAACAGAACTCCACGAGTAATTAATGTGGATAAAAATGCCGCTTACCCAATCGCAATTGAGCAACTCAAAAAGTCCGTTTTATTGCCCGATGATTGTGAATTACGACAAGTTAAATATCTAAATAATAATCTGGAACAAGATCATCGATTTATTAAACGATTGGTTAAACCAGGAATGGGATTTGCCTCGTTCAACACGGCGAGACGAACCTTGAGAGGATTATGAAGCTATGAACATGATTCGCAAGGGACAAGTTAAAGGAGTTGAAAAAGGAGACATCGGCGCTCAAGTGAAATTTGTTGCTCAAATTTTTAGTATAGTTGCATAACTCGTTCTGATTTATACAGAGCTTTTGTCTTTTACAAGTTTTTGCAACTAAGCTGATCTAAGCAGGACACAGCACGGGTGAGGGTTTGAAGCATCCCCCAATATTTCTGCTAACCTACTGTGTCCTGGGGAAACTCCTTCAAATAAGCCGAGTCGTGGAAAGAGAAAACCCAAGCAGTGATGTTTGGAATCACTGTGGCTTTAGCCCAGTGAGGATGTCAAAAAGCGTCTGTGTGGCAGAATCGCTATTAAATTGGCTAACAAACAAATGCTTCCTAGCCCCAATAAAATGTATGTGGGAGCCATAACTACTCCGATCGCGAACCAAGCAAATACGTGCAGTATCATCAATAGAGCCAAGAAACTAGCAATTCCAGCAGTTTGCCAGATATGAATAGCCGGATGACCCAACAGTCTCAAAATTATTGTTGATGAGGTAGCAACTAGGTTGGCTGGAATTAAAAAGGCACAAATCCCAATGCAGTAAGTGCTTGAGAATTCAATTAAGGTGTTAAAGTCGAGCATTAGTTTACTAAGATTGATTTGGATTCAAGTTGCGATCGCCCATTATGATGATGCGCTAAGGCTGCCATTCCATGCTCGCAAGCACGTAACTCCTTGTCAGAGATTTCTGGCTCCTTGGTATAGACTGAACTCAGTAAGATATTCAGAACTCCACTTTCTTCAGCTTGACTGACAGCTCGATGTGTAATCAATTCACCTACATTCAGAATCACGTTGTCTTCTGGGTCAAGAATGACACGAGTAACTGGACGACCTAGTGCTTGTTCAATCCGCTGCTTCTTGATTGCCCGTGCGCTGCGTCCTTGTAACTTTTCTGTCTTCGCTTTCAATGCTTGCCAGAAAGTGTTGAGGTTTTCTTGAGCGAGGCTTGCTCGATCGCTCAGTTGAGCTTGGGTTTCTAACCATGTGTCACTTGCGGTCGAACGGGCTGTAGTTGCCAGATTTAGACCGACAGCTTTCAATAATTCTGCTTGTTTACCGAAAGTCTGGACACGAGTCAGGACGGATTCCGTGACAATCTGCCCAGATGCCGCAATAATTAAGCCATCGTCAGCACGCACTGTTTGCAGGACTCTGCGCCCTCTTGCCTGCTGGATTTGTGCTGCTAGCCAATCAACCGAGTTACGCAGATTTGCGGCGCTACTCATCGTGACGCTCTCAATTCGATTGCTAGTAGATTCTGTTGCTGCTTGTAAATTGCGGCTGATGTTGGCAGTCAGACTGCCACCTGTGGCTCGATAGACTTCATCGAGGATACCCATGCGATCGGCCGCTTCTGCATCGATTAGGGTGACTAATTGCCCCTGTAGTAGCAGTACATTCCCGTCTGGAGTCAGCACATCCCGCTCAACATGCTTGCCAATCACATATACCTTTTGCTCGGCAGGGTCAACCAAATTGTTTGTTAGGGAGGCAGCTACATCTCGATTCAGGTCTTGCAGTTTGCTGTTAGTAGCATCAGTTGCGGCAAGCAATTGCTCACTTGCATTTTGGCTTGCTTCTTGTAGCCTGCGGTTCACGTTCTCTACCGAGCTTTGCAGCTGCTCATTTACGGTTTGAGCTGCTGTTTGCAGTCTGCGGTTGGTAGTCTCAGCTGAGTCTTGCAATCTATCTCCAGTTGCGTGAACCGCTCCTCGGATACCACCGACCTGTTCTTCCATCATTTGAGCAGTTTCTGGAGGCACAAAGGCTACATCATAACCAATTTTCAGTGCTTCACGAGCCGGAACGAACGATCGCCCTGAGTAAGCATCGGCAAATATACCGCCAGAAACTTCGTATCCTTCCACTAGTCCACTATGTTCATCGAAGAACAAATCGACCAATTCACCGAGGTTGAGTCCCTCAGTAGTTAGAATTCTCTTTCTTCTAAGTACGATATTCTGGTGCAGAATCTCTTTAATTACAGGTAGACGATGTGCCTCAACAACAGATTCTTTCGAGTTAACTACGATCGCATCTAACCCGATCGCTTGCACCTCTTGCAAGGGAATCACTTTTGCGTCTCGAAACAATCCCTTTTCTGCAACCAGAAAACCTAAAATTTGATTGCGTTTCTGATCAAAAATTAAATCTATAATTCGTACAAGTTTCTTTCCTGTGTCGTAAGCAACGACCACTTTATCGATAACATCACTACCTTGACGCATTTATCTATCCCTCACATTTTTATTGATTAGGTTGTTCAATTACTTGTTCGTTGGTTGTATAACTCTTAAGCTGAAAATATCGTCCCTCTCGCCCAAAACCAGGAACGATATCAATCACGCCAAAGTATTCGAGGAATACCCCAAAGATAGCGAGCAGCATGATGAGAACGGTAATGTTTGCTCCGGTATTAGAGCGCTGTCCTACGAGTCTAGGCATCTTTTTCTCTTAAATATTTATTGTTGTTTTTTTATTGTCAAACTGACTGGAAATATTAGATGAGATTATTTACATCATTAATGTAATTTACATATCTACTTATCGGCATATGCCTTCGTTTAGTATGTTATTTAAAAAGAAATAAATTCAAAAGATGTATTTCTCAAGGTAGATTTTTGAGCTAGCTCTGCTCAAATTTTTGGCTCTATTTTGGGAAACCAATATTTCTATTTTTCGCTTTATTACCATTATATTACTAAAAAGATATTTTTAGTTAATATAATTGCAGGCTATTATTAAAAATTTAATTTTTTAGTATAAACTATACACTCATCATTCGCGTAATAGAATTTGACTAAGAGGAATTATCCACAAGATTGCTGTAAATATCAGGTGAAAGCCCAAGTAAGCTAATAATTTCCTGCTGTAGAGGGTTTAAAGGAGGAACATAGCCAAAACGCTGACCACGGACTTCAATAATTGTCAAAGTCAGATTAGAGAAAGCACGTAATAATCGTTCAGCAGTAGGTTTATCAGTCCGCTTGTTTGGATGTTCGGGATACAGTCCAGCCAGAGAGTTGACCTCAATTGCAATCAGTTGCCGTCGGACAACAAACTCTATAATTGTCAGCAGTCGCAGAGCTAAACTCAGTAAATTAATTAAACCTGTAACTTGGTCATCACGTTGCACAAACATTGGGGCGATGGAAAGCGAAGCACCTTTGAGACGATGAAAACCACGTTCAGCAATCCATTCGTCTCGATAAGTCAGTACAGCTTGTTCAACAGATAAGATACTCTTTGGAATAAACCTTCTTCGCCGATCAGATGGTGTCCACTGATTGTTGTGGCATCCAAACGCACTTGCTCTACCCCTAAGTCATAGACTCGAATGGTGTTTTGCGTGAGAACCCGTTCAATTTGTTCCCAGGTTTCCGGCTTGCTTAACCGCTTCAAGACTATTCCTAAACGGTCATCTGTAAAGTTGGTTTCTCTAATGTTGATTCCACACACTTGCTCTATGGTGTAGCGTCTTTGTTCCACCCATGGACGAACACGTACTTTTCGGTGGTCGCCCTGTGAGATGATGTACGCTAACCAAATACAAGCCACCCATCCCCAATCGAGTCCTTCTTGTTTCCAGTGCCGTGGCAAATAGTCGTTGAAGATTTCTGGCAGCCCCATTTTTTTCATCATCTCTAGCAGCAGAACAACATCGTCGATTCTTTCTGAGATTATTTGTTGGGGTAAATGTGCCATTTCTCACACTTACCATTAAACCGTTACACCCTACACAACTTTCTTTCTGGTACCAGGGCTGCTGAAAACGATCGCCTGTTTAGATACTTTCCCTTATTTCATCTATTTCAGAGAACTTTTCCTCGATTGCGCGAACGGTGAGGTATGATTAAGCTGATTTAAAAAATCGGATAATTTCGCGCACATGGTCGAGAAATTGCCCATCGGTGGATAGTTGAGCGATCGCATTTCTCGCTTCTCTCGCCAAACGTTCGTGTTCGGTTTGATTTGTAGCGCGTAATTCTTCCAAATTAGCAGCAATTCGGGCTAAGTCTCTGCGAGTTTCTTCGACAAAGCGTTGTTGAGTTGCTGGCAAAGAGTAAGGCTGTTCTGGATTGAGTTGTTCTTCTATCTGCCGAACTTTCTCTTCTAAAGAGTTGAAGCGATCGCGCAGTTCGACAATATCTTCACGGGGATATTTCCATTCTTGACGAATCATCGCCAACCGCGCATATAAATATTCATAAGCACGGATAGCCGGACGGAGAATAGTTAATAACAAAGCCGCACCAGAACTGATATATCCTACGGCACTAATACCGATGGCGGCGAGGGTATAAAGACTAACAGCTGAAAACAAGTGTAAAGCAAGGGCAACCCAAAGCGATCGCTTTGCTAACACCTGGACGTATTTCACTTGTCTTTCATCAACTGGAATGTTTTTCTCTTGTGATTGTGCAGCTTCTGCTAAAACTTCTTTGGCTTGAAAATGCACATTCCACGGGACGGTGACAATTACCAATAACCACCAAAAACTTGCACCACCAATTACCCAGTCGAGGAAGTTGCCAGCAGGTATGTGGAACCATTGCAGCACTCCAAAACCCAGCAGCACCGCTGCCAAAATTCCCACAATAGAACTAATCAAAAAGTTGAAATACATCTTGCCCTGTCTTTGGTAAAACTATCACCTCGATTGTGGCTACACCTTAGCACTTATACGGATATACTTATGATGGTTTTTCTAATTGCACATACGAGTTATTCAATGAGATAGCTGCGCCAGATAGGTTGAGCTTCCTTACTACCCTTATCTGGAAGTAACAATCGCCAGGTTTTGCCTTCTTGTTGAATTTGCAGATAAATATCAAATGGTTGTTGCGCTTGCGTCAACTGTCTCTTTGGTAGCTTGACGATCGAGTCGTAGGTTCCTCGAACCCGGAAAGCTGGTAAATTTTCAATTGTTAGCGGTTTTTCTTGAGTAATAGATAACCGCTTGATTTCAAATCCTTGGAAATCTAAATCCAATTGTTGGTTGAGTTGCTGTTGAGTTTGCGATAGCTGAAGGGCGATCGCTTTTTGCACTAACTGGCTAGTTGGTAGCAATCCAATACTGCCACAAGCTGTCAATAGTACCAGCAAAATTGCTGTAAAAACGAGCCGCACCATGTAATTTCTGATATTTCACTCTCCAGCGTTAGTATAGCGGTAGATGCGTTAAATTCCCTAATGTCCTATGTCAACACAGACGATTGGTCTTAATAAGCAACTTTACGACTACCTTTTATCTACTTCTGTGCGAGAGCCTGAGATTCTCTGGAAGTTACGCCAAGAAACTGCCAGCCATCCCAGAGCCACAATGCAGATATCACCGGAACAAGGACAGTTTATGAGACTGCTGGTGCAACTCATGGGAGCAAAGAAAACCTTGGAAGTTGGCGTATTTACAGGTTATAGCTCGCTTTCTGTAGCATTGGCGTTGCCTACCGATGGCAAAATTATTGCTTGTGATGTGAGTGAGGAATTTACAGCGATCGCTCGGCGATATTGGCAGCAAGCAGGGGTTGCCGATAAAATTGATCTGCGCTTAGCGCCAGGCTTGGAAACTTTAGATGCACTATTGGCAGATGGTCAAGCCGGGACGTTTGATTTTGCCTTTATTGATGCTGATAAAGAAAATTATAATGGTTATTACGAGCGAGCTCTGGAATTAGTACGTTCAGGTGGATTGATTGCTATTGATAATGTTTTATGGTCTGGACGAGTTGCCGATCCCCAAAATCAAGACGAAAGTACTAAAGTTATCCGCGCTCTCAATCAAAAGTTACATGATGACGATCGCGTCACACTGTCTCTTGTCCCAATTGGCGATGGACTAACTTTAGCACTCAAGCGAGGTTGATGCAGACTTAGGAATATTTATACCAAGTTGCACTTTAAAGGCGTAACTGGGGGATGAGAAAGATGAGGGGCGTTGCATAACAGTGGGATGAATTGAGGTAAGCAGGGGAGGCAGGGGATGCAGGAGAAGCAGGGGGAGAATTTTAGAAGTTGCTAAATCATCCCGCAACTATGCAACGCCAGATGAGGGAAACGCAAAGAAGGAGAATGTCCCCGCGTCCCCGCATCCCCACGTCCCTTGAGGATTTATTGATATAGCCAAACGCGCAAGAGCGAAAGCAATTGTTCAGTATCTACGGGTTTGGTGATGTAGTCTGATGCGCCTGCTGCAATACACTTATCGCGATCGCCTTGCATGGCTTTAGCTGTCAGTGCAATTATCGGTAAACCTTGAAATTGTTCATCCTGGCGGATTAGGCTTGTTGTCTCATAACCGTCCATTTCTGGCATCATTATGTCCATCAAAACTATATCAATGTCTGGTGTATTTTCTAAAACTCTAATACCTTCGCTGCCGTTCTCGGCATATAAAACCTGCATTTGATAGCGCTCCAGCATACTTGTCAGCGCGAAGATGTTACGTACATCGTCGTCTACGATTAGCACTTTTTTGCCAGCGAGTAAGTAGTCTCGAGAATGCAATTGTTCTAATAGCTGTCGTTTGGGCGCAGGCATATCCGCCTGTACTCGGTGTAGGAATAATGCTGTTTCATCGAGGAGACGTTCGGGTGATTGCACGTCTTTGAGGATAATCGTTTCCGCTATCCGCCTGAGTTCAGTTTCTTGTGTTTTGCTAATTTCTCTGCCGGTGTAGACAATAATTGGTAAAGTTTCACCATTGGGTTCTTGCTTAATCTGCTCGATCAGTTCAAATCCAGTCATATCAGGCAGTCCTAAATCGAGGACTAGGCAATCAAAATGCTGAGAACGGATGGCTTCTAGTGCTTCTTGTCCAGTACCCACAGCAGTAGTAGCAACATCACTGTTACCAATCAGCTCGACAATACTATGCCGTTGAGTATCGTCATCTTCGACTACTAGCAAACTCTTTACCCGACGCTCAACAAAACCTTTAATTTTAGTCAATGCCTCAGATATGCCCTCGCTGGTGACGGGTTTTTGCAGATATGCGATCGCTCCTAATTGCAAACCGCGTTGTCGTCCTTCCTCAACTGTCATAATATGTACGGGAATATGACGCGTATTTGGGTCATGCTTTAAGCGATCTAATACTGTCCAACCATCCATTTCTGGCAATCGGATATCCAGCAATACGGCTGAAGGTAAAAATTGCTGTGCTAGGTGCAAACCTGCACTGCCGCTTTGAGCGGTTATCACTTTAAATCCCTGCTGGCGTGCCATGTCTATCAGAATGCGTGCAAAGTTAATGTCATCCTCAACAACCAGCAGCACGCGATCGCCATCTTCGATAATAGCGCGATCGTCACTGATGAGTGTTGAATGCTGAGTACTGAGGAGCCGATGCGCTGCGGCAGAGTTTCCTTCCGTTGTAGCAACTGGCGTTGCTGAGTACTGAGGAGCCGATGCAGTCTTGGGGTCTCCCCAAGTAGAGAAAGTGGCGTTGCTGAGTGGGGAACTTGGGTTACCTTCTGGAGATAAGGGGTAATGAGGAGTGGGAAGTAGTGATGTTTTAGGCTCAGGACTCGGAATTCGGAACTCAGAACTGAATTGTGGTAGGTAGAATGTAAACGTGCTACCTTGACCGGGGCGACTGACAAGTTTGATTTCTCCACCAAAGAGGTGGGCAATTTCACGGCTAATTGATAAGCCCAATCCAGTGCCACCATATTTACGACTAGTAGTGCCGTCAGCTTGCTGAAACGCCTCGAAAATAACTTTCTGCTTGTCCTGGGCAATGCCAATACCTGTATCGGTGACTGAGAAGGCAATTACCATCTGGGCACGATTCAAGGTTTCCTGGTTGAGGCTCCATCCTTGGTTTGCCACTTCAATTCGTAAGCGTACCTCTCCACGTTCTGTAAATTTAAAAGCGTTGGAGAGGAGATTTTTCAACACTTGTTGTAAGCGTTTCACGTCCGTATTGATGGTGTCTGGCAATTCGGGAGCCAAGTCAATTGCGAAAGCGAGTCCTTTATTCTGAGCTACTTGCCCAAAGGTACGCTGAATCTGCTCGGACAATTCTGGCAATACCATCTGAGTCATGTCAATTGACATAGTTCCAGATTCAATCTTGGCGAGATCCAAAATGTCATTGATTAACGCCAACAAATCAGTACCTGCGGAGTAAATTGTCTGGCTGTATTCGACTTGTCTGTTGGTGAGGTTTCCTTCAATGTTATCTGCCAACAGCCTCGCCAAAATCAACAAGCTATTCAGCGGTGTCCGCAGTTCATGGGACATATTCGCCAGAAACTCCGATTTATATTTTGAAGACAGTGCGAGTTGTTCGGCCTTTTCTTCCAAAGACCGTCTTGCTTGTTCGATTTCGCGGTTTTTGCGTTCGACTTCTCTCTTTTGCTGCGCTAACAACTCTGCTTTTTCTTCTAACTCGGCGTTGGTTTGCTGTAACTCTTCTTGCTGTCCTTTGAGTAAATCTTCAGAGGTTTTGAGGGATTGGGCTTGTTGTTCGAGGCGTTTGTTGGTTTCTCTGAGTTCGTTTTGCTGGGTTTGCAGTTCTTCGGCTAGCGACTGGGATTGCTTGAGCAATTCTTCAGTCCGCATGGAAGCGGCGATGGTGTTGAGAACGATCGCAATACTTTCGGTGAGTTGATCGAAGAATGTCAAATGAATTTCGCTAAAGCGGCGGAATGAAGCTAACTCAATTACCGCTGTCACCTGCCCTTCAAATAGTACGGGTAAGACTACGGCATTGAGTGGGCTAGCTTCTCCTAAACCAGAGTTAATTTTGATGTAATCAGTGGGCACTTCCGTCAGCAGAATTCGCTCTTTTTCTAAAGCGCATTGTCCCACCAAACCTTCACCCAAGTGAAAGCGGTTCGCCAGATGCTTGCGTTCGCGGTAAGCATAGCTACTGAGTAGTTTGAGATGAGACTGAGTTTCTATTGCTTCCATGAGGTAGAATACGCCATGTTGCGCTCCTACCAGGGGTGCTAGTTCGGAGAGAATCAGTTTAGATACGGTTTCCAAGTCTCGCTGACCTTGCAACATCCGGGTAAATTTGGCGAGGTTAGTTTTTAACCAGTCTTGTTCAGTATTTTTCTGGGTTGTTTCTCGGAGATTGGCAATCATCTGGTTGATGTTGTCTTTGAGGATTGCTACTTCCCCTAAAGCTTCCACAGCGATGGAACGAGTTAAATCGCCCTTGGTCACGGCTGTTGCCACTTCGGCGATCGCCCGTAACTGAGTTGTGAGTGTGGCAGCTAGTTCATTCACGTTGTCCGTCAAATCTTTCCAAGTCCCAGCCGCCCCAGGCACCCTAGCTTGACCGCCCAGTTTTCCTTCAATTCCCACTTCCCTTGCCACTGTAGTTACCTGATTGGCAAAGGTCGCCAGGGTATCAATCATTTCGTTGATTGTCTCTGCCAAGGTTTCAATTTCTCCCTTGGCATCTAGCATCAGTTTGCGCTTCAAGTCGCCATTAGCAACCGCCGTCACAACTCTAGCAATACCTCGCACCTGGGCTGTCAAGTTCCCCGCCATCGAGTTCACGTTGTCAGTCAAATCTTTCCAAGTGCCTGCAACACCTTGAACCAACGCCTGACCGCCTAACTTTCCTTCGGTTCCCACCTCCCGCGCCACCCGCGTTACTTCACTTGCAAAGGAACTGAGTTGATCCACCATCGTGTTTATGGTGTTTTTCAGATCCAAAATTTCGCCTTTGACATCAACGGTGATTTTCTTGGAAAGGTCGCCATTCGCCACCGCCTTAGTCACTTCGGCAATGTTCCGTACCTGGGCTGTCAGGTTCCCCGCCATCGAGTTCACGTTGTCGGTCAAATCTTTCCAGGTGCCGCCGACTCCTCTAACGTAGGCTTGCACGCCCAGTTTCCCTTCGGTTCCCACCTCCCGCGCCACGCGCGTCACTTCCGATGCGAAGGAGTTAAGTTGATCCACCATCGTGTTAATGGTGTTTTTCAGTTCCTGAATTTCGCCTTTGACATCGACGGTGATTTTCTTGGATAAGTCGCCATTTGCCACCGCCGTGGTCACTTCGGCAATGTTCCGTACTTGGGCTGTCAAACTTCCCGCCATGAAGTTCACACTGTCAGTTAGGTCTTTCCAAGTACCCGCTACGCCTTTGACTTCTGCTTGCACGCCTAATTTCCCTTCGGTTCCCACCTCCCTAGCAACCCGCGTTACTTCACTTGCAAAGGAGTTGAGTTGATCCACCATCGTGTTGACGGTGTTTTTCAACTCTAAAATTTCACCTTTGACATCAACAGAGATTTTTTTGGAGAGGTCGCCATTGGCTACTGCCGTTGTCACGGCAGCAATGTTCCGCACTTGGGCTGTCAAACTGCCTGCCATGAAGTTGACGCTGTCTGTTAAATCTTTCCAAGTACCTGCTACGCCCTTGACATCGGCTTGTACGCCCAGTTTCCCTTCACTTCCCACCTCCCGTGCAACCCGCGTTACTTCTGATGCGAAGGAGTTGAGTTGATCCACCATGATGTTGATGGTGTTTTTCAACTCTAAAATTTCACCTTTAACTTGAACGGTAATTTTCTTGGATAGATCGCCATTTGCGATCGCTGTGGCAACTTCGGCGATGTTTCGTACTTGGTCGGTGAGGTTCCCCGCCATCATATTCACCGCACCAGTCAAATCTTTCCAGGTGCCTGCCACCCCTCGTACCTCGGCTTGCACGCCCAACTTACCTTCGGTTCCTACCTCCCTGGCAACCCGCGTTACTTCACTTGCAAAGGAACTGAGTTGATCCACCATCGTGTTAATCGTGTTTTTCAACTCCAAAATTTCACCTTTAACATCAACAGTGATTTTCTTGGATAGGTCGCCTGTTGCCACCGCTGTTGTCACTTCGGCGATGTTCCGCACTTGGGCTGTCAAACTTCCCGCCATGAAGTTCACACTATCTGTCAAATCCTTCCAAGTACCTGCAACACCCCGGACATCAGCTTGTACGCCCAGTTTCCCTTCACTGCCTACCTCCCTGGCAACCCGCGTTACTTCACTTGCAAAGGAGTTAAGCTGATCCACCATCGTGTTAATGGTGTTTTTCAGTTCCAGAATTTCACCTTTGACATCAACAGTGATTTTTTTAGAGAGGTCGCCTGTTGCCACCGCCGTAGTTACTTCAGCAATATTCCGCACTTGGGCTGTCAAACTGCCCGCCATGAAGTTCACGCTGTCTGTCAAATCTTTCCAAGTACCTGCTACACCTTTGACATCAGCTTGTACGCCCAGTTTCCCTTCACTGCCCACCTCTCTAGCAACCCTTGTTACTTCTGATGCAAAGGAACTGAGTTGATCCACCATGATATTGATGGTGTTTTTCAACTCTAAAATTTCGCCTTTGACATCAACAGTAATTTTCTTAGAAAGGTCACCGTTGGCGATTGCTGTGGCAACTTCAGCAATATTCCGCACCTGTCCGGTAAGATTACCCGCCATTAAGTTCACGTTATCGGTCAAGTCTTTCCAGGTGCCTGCTACCCCCCGGACTTCTGCTTGTACGCCCAACTTACCTTCGGTTCCCACCTCCCTGGCAACCCGCGTTACTTCACTTGCAAAGGAGTTGAGTTGATCCACCATCGTGTTAATAGTGTTTTTCAACTCTAAAATTTCGCCTTTGACATCGACGGTGATTTTCTTGGAAAGATCGCCTGTTGCCACCGCCGTCGTTACTTCCGCAATATTCCGTACTTGGGCTGTTAAACTTCCCGCCATGAAGTTCACACTATCCGTCAAATCTTTCCAAGTACCCGCAACTCCCCGGACTTCCGCTTGACCGCCCAATTTTCCTTCTGCACCCACTTCTCTAGCAACCCGCGTTACTTCACTTGCAAAGGAATTGAGTTGATCCACCATGATGTTGACGGTGTTTTTCAATTCTAAAATTTCGCCTCTGACATCAACGGTGATTTTCTTGGAAAGGTCGCCATTTGCCACCGCCGTCGTTACTTCCGCAATATTACGGACTTGGGCTGTCAGATTACCAGCCATTAAGTTGACGTTGTCGGTCAAATCCTTCCAAGTACCTGCTACTCCCCGCACTTCTGCTTGTACGCCCAGCTTACCTTCAGTTCCTACTTCACGGGCAACTCTTGTTACTTCACTAGCAAAGGAATTTAGCTGATCCACCATCGTATTGACGGTGTTTTTAAGTTCGAGAATTTCGCCTTTGACATCGACGGTGATTTTCTTAGAAAGGTCACCGTTGGCGATCGCTGTGGCAACTTCGGCAATGTTCCGCACTTGACCAGTCAGATTACCTGCCATCAAGTTAACATTGTCGGTCAAATCCTTCCAAGTACCTGCCACGCCGCGCACTTGGGCTTGCACGCCCAGTTTCCCTTCTGTTCCCACTTCTCTAGCAACTCTTGTTACTTCAGAAGCAAACGAACCGAGCCGATCTACCATCGTGTTGACAATATTAGCCGTTTGCAGAAACTCTCCTTGGAGGGGTCTACCGTCAATTTCTGTGGCGATCGTTTGGGATAAATCACCATTAGCCACCGCCCGGATCACACGAGTAGTTTCAGATGTCGGTTGAACTAAATCTGTAATTAGAGTATTGACAGAAGTAACACAATCTGACCATGAGCCACGAACATTTCCTAGAGAAGCGCGTTCAGTAATCTTACCTTCTTTGCCAACCACATTACCGATCCGCTGTATCTCTGCCGCCATTTGCTCGTTCTGCTCAATAATATGGTTGAGGGTATCGGCTATTTTACCTGCCATGCCAACTTGGTCAACAGGCATCCGCGCCGAGAAGTTACCTTGTTTGACAGCAGTCAGTGTTCTCAGTAGTTGTTTTAAATCGAGATTGTCGCTATCTCTAGTTAACTGTTCAGTAGCCATAGCCTTATCCTTAATAAATTTTTGTATGTTTTTGCATCACCGTATCTACCTAAGATAACTTTCAGGTAATGCTTAGCACTCATTCACGGACAATGTTTGGGTTAGTTTTAGCTCCTGCACCTGCTGTATAACCGTAACTACTGCCAGAAACACCACTTAGCCAATGATAGCTATTAGTTCGCTGCTTGAGAGAACTGGCAAATATTTTTAAAGAATATAAGGTTAAATTAAGAATTGCTTGTTATCTCTTCTCCAGAGGCTCAAACACCTTTGTCTAGTATGTTCTTAATATTTAATTCAGTATAATTACTTATAATTAGTCTAAGATACTTGAAAAGTCATTTTAATAAGCAGCTGAGTGCCATTAAGTATAAAGTACACTGTTGGCTTGCAGCAAGCGCTTTGATGCGTCTTAAAATATTAATACTAGCTACAACAAAATTTAACGCGTTTATACTTATCTGTTTTGAAAATAGAGAGTGGGGAGTAGAGATTGAGAAAAGGGTAAGGGCAAAAGCTTCGCTTTGGGCAAGGGGTAAAGGGGAAGAAGGAAAGGAATTAAACAAAGTTCTTCCGCTTTCCCTTTAACCTTTTCCCCATTTTGCCTAGTCCCCAGTGACTTTGAAAATTGCTAACAAAAATTTGTGCGGACAAAGTTAATCACATCTGCTAGACCTTTGTGAGTTTTCAAATTAGTAAAAACAAAGGGGCGATCGCCACGCATTTTTTTAGCATCCCGTTCCATTACACTTAAATCTGCACCTACATATGGTGCAAGGTCAGTTTTATTAATCACCAGTAAATCTGATTTGGTAATGCCAGGACCACCTTTGCGGGGAATTTTATCACCAGCCGCTACATCGATGACATAAATCGTTAAATCTACCAATTCTGGACTAAAGGTAGCAGCTAAATTATCGCCGCCACTTTCTAAAAACACCAAATCTAAATTAGTAAATCGTTGTTCTAGTTGTTCAATCGCTGCCAAATTCATCGAAGCATCTTCACGAATAGCAGTATGAGGACAACCACCCGTTTCCACACCCAAAATGCGATCGCTTGCCAACGCCTGAGAACGCACCAAAAACTGAGCATCCTCTTGCGTATATATATCATTTGTTACCACCGCAATCTGGTACTGCTCGCGCAACGCCTTACACAAAGCATCAACTAAAGCAGTCTTTCCCGAACCCACAGGGCCAGCAACCCCTACTCGAAATGTACTCATTATAGTTAGTTGTCAGTTGTCAGGAGGCAAAAGGCAAAAGTGAAGAATTATCTCCCTTGTCTCCCTTGTCTCCCTTGTCTCCCCTGTCTCCCTTGTCTCCCCTGTCCCCCTTGTCCCTCTCATCCCCGCGTCTCCCCCAGTCCCTCCTAACTTCTAAACAACCTTGTATACTGCGTTTCATGCTGCATACTAGCTAGCGATAAACCCCAGCTACAACAGCTGAGTTCATCGTCCTCCAAAGCCATTATTTCTGTTGCTGCGGCACTAATCAATGGTTGCAATTCTAGTAATAGTTCTTGTCCTGCTGTTTGACCAAGGGGGATGAGTTTCACCCCAGCAGTAATTAGATTACTTGCCCAGCTATGCAGATATCCTAGCAAGGCAGCTTTAATATTGATTTGCCAATGGACAGCAGCCATACCAACTGCGATCGCATAATTGCAAGGATTACCAACAGCGTTGGCTAGAGGCAAGATTTGCGGTTGGAGTTTACCAAGTAACTGTATCAGCGATCGCCCCATCTGCCAACTGGAGTTGCGTAACTCTTGCGTTTCCCTAGCAGCTGATAACCACATATTCCAACGACATAGCGCCTGCATATCACCCATATTCCCAGATTGATAAGCTCGTACCATCACCGCCGCTTCTAACCTAATTGCCCCATAATGCAGTTCAGCTTGTAACCAGTGCTTTAAAGTAGTTTGATTTGCGATCGCACCATTTTCTACCAGCGTTTCCAATCCTTCAGAATAACTATACGCTCCCACAGGTAAAGCTGGACTAGCTAACTGCAAAATACATAAAAACTGGCTATCAGTGAGCGTGATGGTGTTGTCCATAAGCACCTAATTCCGGCTGAAACGGTAGAATTTCCTCTTTGATTTCTAGTCCCAGTTGTTCCAACATGGTGCGTAAAACTGGATCGGTCGATAAACGTAAATAACTTGGGGTAATTTCTACAGGTACATGGCGATTTCCTAAGTGGTATGCTGCCCGCATCAACAAAAGCGGTGTTTGGGCAAAGACTGTTAAAACTGATTCTGGTTTGGCAGTGATTCTGATTACATTATTATTGGTTTCATCTTGCAGAATATCACTATCCCGCAGAACTGTTCCTCTGGGCAAACGCAAAAACACAACTTTGCCATCTTCAGTCTCAAAGCGATGACGACTGCGAGTGCGTTCTTCTGCTGTGAGCGCTAGAGTCAAAGTGACAGCTACATCAGGGTTAGGTGGTTTACGTTTGGTCAACGTCAGCATGATGAATGATATAAAAATAGCAAATTGTGTCTAGGTGAATTTTAAGCTGCTAGTTGAAAAAGGGAGCGGAGGGGCAGAGGGGCAGGGGGGCAGAGGGAGAAATAACTACTAACTCTTGTACAGACGCGATTAATCGCGTCTCTACTCAGCACTCTTTTGCAACACAATCTGTTGAACTCAAGACTGGAATGGGAATACTAGGTGAGTATTTATTTACCACGGTATATGCTTTACTATTTCCTGTCGTCTTTGTAGCTTTTTACTCCTTTAACTTTTACTATATAAAATAAGGGCTAAATCGTTCAAATAGTCACAGTTTTTTGGGATAGTAGGCTGCTCGTGGCTGAGATTGTCCAAGAGAAAATATAGAAGGATTACTGGCAAGCCATGTTGAAAGTTGCAGTAGGTCACAGTAACGATCCAGATGCCTCAGCAGCCATTGACGAAGTTATTGAGCAATGTATCCAATCTTTAGCAGGTCAGGTTCCTCAAGCAGGAATTCTCTTTACGGCGATTGACTTCGATCATCCCCTGATTTTAGAACGGATTCAAGATGTGTTTCCAGGCATTGATGTGATTGGAGGTACAACGGATGGAGAAATATCATCAGTACTGAATTACCAACAAGATTCTGTAACTTTGATGGTATTCTGCTCAGATCGAGTTGAAATTCATGCTGGACTTGGACGAGGGGTGTCAAAAGATCCCATTGCTGCTACTCAACAAGCCGTTCAAGACGCACAGCGTCAAAGTCAATCACTAACCAAGTTGTGTCTAACAATTCCAGAGAGCCTCACAACTAGCGGTGTCCGGATTTTGGATGGCTTAAAGCAAGCACTAGGTCATAACACCTTGATTGTCGGGGGTACTGCTGGCGATCAACAGCGGATGCAACATACATACCAATTTTTCCGTGGCGAGGTCTTGAGTGATTCAGTCCCCGTCCTGCTGTTTTCTGGAGATGTGTTGTTCTCGTTTGGGATGGCAGGGGGGTGGAAAACCATTGGTACACAAGGAATTGCCACTAAGGTCGATCGCAATATTCTCTATGAAATTGATGGTAAACCTGCTTTGGAATTTTATCTGCATTATTTAGGTGCGCCTCCTTCAGATGAATATCCATTGGCTGTCTATGAACCAAGTGGGCAAAAATATTTTATGAGGGCACCTAGTGGTTATGACGAAGAGACAGGCAGCATTAGCTTTTTCACCGATATTCCAGAAAAAGCTCAGGTGCAAATGTTGGAAGCCAGTCGCGAGGAGCTAGTGTCAGCATCCCAAACCTCATTTCGACAAGCTTTAGAGAGTTATCCAGGACAGGAACCTTCAGCAGCTGTTTTAATTTCTTGTGCAGCTCGCCGTCACCTTTTGGGGACTCGCACTGAAGGAGAATACCAGACAATTAAAACAAATCTCGCCAAAAACTTACCTTGTTGCGGGTTTTATTCCTACGGTGAGTTAGCACCTCTGGAACCAAAGAGTGAAACTTATTTCCACAACGAGACGTTTGTAACGTTATTGTTGGGAGTGCAGTAGTGACTATGCAAGCTTTTGACCGCGAAAGCAAGTATCAAGAACTAGAAAAAGAGAATCGGATTCTCAAGAAACAGTTAGAACGCTCTACCGCCGATCGCATGAGGTTAGAGGAGACAATTGAGAAAAGACAATCGCTATTAAGGCAAGCAATTCAGGAGTTGCGGGAATCTCAAGAAAAGCTGGAATCACAAAGAATTCAGTTAGAAGCGGCCAAAATTGTAGCCGATAAAGCTAATGAAGCTAAGAGTGAATTTTTAGCCAACATGAGCCATGAATTACGGACACCGCTCAACGGTATTCTCGGATATGTGCAAATTCTGCAACGTTCTCAAACACTGAGCGAAAAAGATAAAAAAGGTGTTAGCATCATTCATCATTGTGGTTCTCACCTCCTGACGTTGATTAACGATATCTTGGATCTGTCTAAGATAGAAGCTCGGAAATTGGAACTCAATCTCACCACGTTTCACCTACCTTCTTTTCTACAAGGGGTTGTCGAAATTTGTCGAGTGCGAGCTGAGCAAAAAGGAATTGCCTTTATTTATGAACCCAATTCTCCACTGCCTACAGGGATTCGTGCAGATGAAAAACGCTTGCGACAAGTTTTGCTCAATTTGTTGGGCAATGCGATCAAATTCACCGACTGGGGCAGTGTGACGTTTCGCATTCACACTCAAGCGTTCGATTCCCAAGGAAAATCCTGGCAGCGGCTATGCTTTGAAGTGATTGATACGGGTGTCGGCATGAGTCCTGACCAATTAGAAAAAATCTTTTTGCCTTTTGAACAAGTCGGTAGTACCAAAAAGCAAACAGAAGGAACTGGTTTAGGACTGGCGATTAGCCTCAAGATTGTCGCCCTGATGGGCAGTCAAATTGAGGTACAGAGTGAGCCGAACAAAGGCAGTACTTTTTGGTTCGAGCTGGAGGTTCCAGAAGCAGAAAATTGGGCGATCGCATCCACAACAACTCAACAGGGAACGATCGTAGGTTATCAAGGGAAGAAACGCCTAGTACTCGTGGTGGATGACAAATGGGAAAATCGCTCAGTTATTGTTAACTTACTTGAACCCATTGGCTTTGCCGTGGTTGAAGCCGAGAATGGTCAAGTAGGACTCGATAAAGCCTTGAAAATGCAGCCTGATTTGGTGATTACCGATTTGACCATGCCCATCATGCACGGCTTTGAGCTGCTGAAGCATTTGCGACAGTCCCCCCAACTCAAACATGTAGTAGCGATCGCTTCCTCCGCCAGTGTCTTTGATGTCGATCGACATCAGAGCTTGGATGGTGGAGCTGATGCTTTTTTGCCCAAACCAGTGCAAGCAGATTTACTCTTAGAAATTATTTGCAAATATCTCAAATTAACATGGGTGTATGACCAAACTGCTACAACTGAGCGATCGCTAACTAATCTAACAAAGATGGTGCTGCCATCTGCCGAGATTCTCAACTGCTTACATGAGTTAGCTCAAGATGGAGAAATTGATGCCGTAGCCGCCGAAGCTGAAAAACTCAAGTTAGCGCATCCTGAATACACAGATTTTGCCCAACAGGTTATCCAAATGGCAGAAGACTGTCAACTGAAACAAATTAAGGATTTTCTCAAGCAATCCCTTTAAGTGCTGAGTGCTGAGTAGAGACGCGATTAATCGCGTCTGTACAAGAGTTAGTAATTATTTCTCCCCCTGCTCCCCTGCTCCCCTGCCCCCCTGCCTCCCTGCCCCCCTGCCCCTCTGCCCCCCTGCCCCCTCATCATGTTAGACTTCTCTACTGCATCAATCCTGCTAGTCGATGACAATCCCACTAATTTGTCGGTGCTAAGACAAGCGCTGAAAGAACTTGGGCTAAATGTCCGTATTGCCACAAATGGAGAAGAAGCGCTAGAGCAGGTGCAACGCAAGCTTCCCGATCTGATTTTGCTAGACGTGCAAATGCCTGGAATAGATGGTTTTGAAACTTGCCGCCAACTCAAGTCAAATTTACTAACTCAAGACATTCCAGTTATTTTCATGACTGCTCATTCCAATACTGAAAGCAAAGTCAAAGGCTTATCGGTCGGTGCAGTGGATTATGTGACCAAACCCTTTGAGCAAGAGGAAGTGTTAGCACGCGTGAAAGTGCACCTGCAACTACGGTATCTTACCTGTGCGTTGCAACAAACAAACGAAACGCTAGAGGAACGTGTCAAACAACGCACAGATGCTTTACAAAAAGCACAAGTGCAATTAGTGCAGCAAGAAAAAATGTCAGCCTTGGGTCAGTTGGTGGCGGGAGTTGCTCATGAGATTAATAACCCGATAGGCTACATTGCTGGCAATCTTCACCAAGCAGAACTGGCAGTCAACGATGTCTTAGGACATCTGCGGCTGTACCAAGCAATATTTCCCGATGCAGGACATGCTATTGAAGAGAATGCCAAAAATATTGATTTAGAATACTTGCTCAGTGACCTGCCGAACATGATTTCGTCAATGAAAGTAGGATGCGATCGCATTAAAAACATTAGCACGTCGCTTCGTACTTTCTCACGTGCCGACAAAGACAGCAAAGTTCTTTGCAATATTCACGACGGCATCGACAGCACGCTGTTGATTCTCAAACATCGCCTCAAAGCTAATGAACAGCATCCGGATATTGAAGTCATTACAGAATACACAGAGTTACCACTAGTCGAATGTTTCCCTAGTCAGTTAAATCAAGTATTTATGAATATCCTAGCGAATGCAATCGATGCCTTAGAAGAAAGCAATGCCGGACGTAGCTTTGAAGATATCCAAGCTCATCCCAACCAAATTCGGATTCAAACACAACTCAGTCCAGACTGCCAATGGGTGGTGATTCGGATTGCTGACAACGGCATTGGTATATCTGAGGAGGTCAAGCAGCACATTTTTGACCAATTGTTCACCACCAAAGCAGTGGGGAAAGGAACAGGCTTAGGGTTAGCGATCGCCCAGCAAATTGTCGTAGAAAAACATGGCGGAGCAATTGAGGTGAATTCTCTGCCTGGTCCAGGAACTGAGTTTATCATCAACCTGAGTTTGAAATCAGCAACTTAGCTCCAGGGGTTTTATGACAAAAGCTTTTGACAGTGATTTTCGTCAATGAAACATACGCAACTATTAGGGAGCCAAGCCAGAACGAAATTCACAGCGTAATGTTTAAAAATTGATAAAGGTGTGGAATAATACGTAGGCAGTAAATTTAATTTCACCAGCATCAATTTTTAATAGGTGTAAAGCTATGATTGCTCAAAATTACGATTCAAGTTATGGTGAAAACAACTTGCTTCGACAAATCAAAGTTAGAGAAAATCAGCTAAAAATTGCCCAAGAATCTAATATGCTCTATGTAGCTGAAGCATTGCAGAGTCAGTTGTTCAAGTTAAAATATCAATTATCAGAGCAGCAAGACCTTGAATTTCAAGCGTTGATGAGTTTAGTAAACGATTGAAATTTGTGAGGTGGTTAGGAATAGCTTCTCAGCGGTAATTTAATCTGGAATGTCGAGCCTTGACCCTCATGGCTCATCACATGAATGTGACCGCCGTGAGCCTGGACAATTTGTTGAGCGATCGCTAATCCCAACCCAAATCCGCCGCTTTCTCTGGCACGTTCTGTATCAACTCGGTAAAAGCGATCGAAAATGTAAGGTAAATCTGCCTCTGGAATTCCAATTCCAGTATCAATAACCTGAATTACTGCCCGATCTGGGTGAGGTTCTAAGCGTAACCAGACAGTTCCACCAGATGGAGTGTAATTACAGGCGTTATTGAGCAAGTTTTCAACAGCTAGCCGCAGCAAATCGGGGTCAGCCCACAACTCAATAGGTTGTTCTGGTAAATGGCCGATCAACTCGATCGACGCTTTTGCAGCAACATTATTGTAATAAATAGCTAAATTCTCTAGTAAGCTATTAAGATTAACCTTTTTGAGAGATTCGGGAGTTAATTTTCCCTGATGTCGAGCCAACAGCAGTAGGTTATTAACTAAGGTACTCATCGACTTAGCACTATCGATGATGTTCTCCACTGAGGGATGGATTTGGGGATGGTCTGCGGACATTAGTAACCCAACTTGGGCATTGGTCAAAATCGCAGAAAGGGGCGATCGCAACTCATGAGAAGCATCTGATGTGAAGCGTTGCAGTTGATTATAGGCTAGCTGAACAGGCTGCATGGCTATGCCACTGAGTACCCAACCTGTAAGTCCAATTAACCCCAGTGCTACAGGCACAGCTAGCGTCAATATTAACTGAAATTCTCTGAGCTCGTTTTGAGTTTCTGTCAGCGGGATAGCAACTTGCAGATAACCAATGATCGAATTTCCTCCTTGAACAGGTAACGTGACTTGACGAAGCCAAAGCGTCTTACCTGTAAACTGGTCAACGGACTTAATCGTGAGAAACTCAGATGCTATTTCTAACTCTTCTGGAGGTGGAGTACCAAAAAACCGCTTGAGTTTGCCATACGGGTCATACCAGCGAACATAGACCAATTCAATATCAGCGGGGTGAGAACCACTACCCAATAGCGGTATATTGCTCAGATCGACTTCTTTTTGTCCTTGATACAGCCGATACTGCGAACTGGCTGCCATCAGCTCTGCTCTTTTATAAAGCAGTTGATCTAATGCTTTGAGTTTGTCTTTTACCTCAAGATTGTAAATGACTCCAGCAAAAAGAATCAGAATGCACCCCATTGAAAGGGTAAACCAACGAGCTAAGTTACGACGACTGCGGTTAAACACAAATAGAAGAAGAATTCAGAAGTCAGAAGTCAGAATTCAAGATGTAATTAAATCGGATTAGCATTCTACTTGATTGTAGACTCTGAAATTAAATCTCAAGATGGTTCTGGAGGGTTGAGGCGATAGCCCATACCGTAGACAGTTTCAATCCAATCGGCTGCTGCTAATGTTTGCAAACGTTGGCGAAGTTTACGAACTAGAACGGTGATTGCATTGCTTTCTGGTTCACTACCCCACTCCCATACAGCTTGCTCAATCTGGTTGCGAGTCAGGACTTGCTTAGGATGGCGCATGAAGTACTCTAGCAACTGAAATTCTTGGCTGGAAAGGGATACGATCGCCCCTTGTCGCTCCAAAATTAGTCTATCGAGATGAAGTTCGAGGTCTGCCAAGCAGAGGGTGTCTCCTTGCCAGAGAGGCGATCGCCTCCTCAATGCCCGCACCCGTGCCATGAACTCCACGATATCAATCGGTTTGACGAGGTAATCATCAGCTCCAGCATCTAATCCTATGACTTTATCGGGTGTGGTATCTTTTGCCGTGATCATTAGTACGGGAGCTGTTTTTCCCGCCGCCCGATACTGTTGACACAAACTCACCCCACTAATCCGAGGTAACATCCAATCCAAAATCAGCAGGTCATATTCTTTTTCAGCCAAAAGCCATTGAGCAGTTTCACCATCCTTGACACCATCGACGCTGTGTCCAGCCTGAGAGAGAACCATTTGCAGCGGCATTAATTGCTTTGGATCATCCTCTACCAGTAAGATTTTCATCACCTTTATACACTTATGCTTGTTTAGAATAATGCATTGAAGCAATCTCAACGTCTTTCATCAGTCAGATTTCAGAGGATTGTCTACCCCATTAGGATATACATGAAGTGTGACCTAGCAAAAACAGGAGCAGGTGTAGTGTGTGGCGTATTAGTAAACGTTGGCTACAAGGGCTGGGATTAGAGTTTTGGTTACCTCTACCATTAGTAGCGGTTGTGTTTTGGCTTGGCTGTAATTTCCTCGCTGCTCAAGAGTTAAACCGACCCTACTCCACAAAGAAAAAACTTCAGTCAGATACTCAACTTGAAGCACGGGTATCAGTCAATGTGTTGCTCATTAACGCCGCTGTCAATCGAACTAAGAGAATTACCCAGGTAGAAGTAGAAACAGCAGACCCCATCCTGAAGCGATTGGAATTAGAACTTCCAACAATAGAATTCAGCCAAATAGAAGCGACAATTGCCCAAGAACTAGGTCTACCCCGTGAGGATGTTAGAAAGTTAGTGCGCTATGAGATTGTGGAATAACATCGATCCGATTTCAGGCTATTACTATAGTTGAAAAAAGCTGATTATATAAACTTTCTGACCTCCTGATTTTTATTTTCAATGCGTTCTGCCTTGGTTTTTAATGTTTGGTTCATGGCTTCAAACCCTTGGCGAACGTCGATATTTAATCGACGAGCCAATAGAGGTACTAGTAAACCCTGGAAAGATTCTTGCTGAATGAAGCGAACGCGTAGGCGTAGCCCATCGTAGACATCGCTTGCTAACGGTTCAATGATAAAGCTATGTTCAACGTCAAATAACCCTGGTATCAAAAAGTGCCATAACCAGCGCAGTTTGCGATTAGGTTCTACCGTAATCACCGTAGGTCGAAAGGTCACAATATCTCTACCCGGAGGCTGAAAGTGAACGGTTAGCTGTGCCCCTTCACTCAGCAAACCACTAATTTGACGAATAAACAGATTCCAATGTGGAAAACTCGCAAAATCAGTGAGTAAGTTCTGTGGTGAGTACACTGCTAGCGGGTGGAGCGAGTGCAATTTTTGGCAGTATTTATGGCGCATTTCAAGGTTGGTTTGCTCCTGAAAGGCAAGCTAGACTTTGTGAGCCAACCACCAGCCAAGAAAAATTTTTGGTGAAGGTAGAGGGAACAACAGATGAAATCTGGCAAGCAGAATCGATTCTCCGTTATTGGGGTGTACGGGAATGGCATATTTATGAACTTAGCAAAAGATTCTCGTAATAACACCAATTTGAAAAAAGAAAAGTACAGATTCAAACAGAGAAATCCATATAAATCTGATGAGTCTTAATTACGAATTATGAATTAGTTTTTGGAGACTGAGATGACAGCAGATACGATCGCTACAAATACTTTTGCTGAGACAACAAAAGATTTACTCAACTATGAATGGCATACTCTGGGTGAACAAAAGGTTGTGCAAACGTTAGCCAGCCATCCGGAAGCAGGTTTGACCCATGAAGAAGCTACCAAACGACACCAGCAGATGGGTGCAAATCAACTGACTGGTAAAAGTGGAAAAAGTCCTTGGCTACGATTTTTAGAGCAATTTAATCAACCACTACTATATATTTTGCTGACGGCGGGAGTAGTAACGCTGCTGCTGCGAGATTGGATAGATGCGGGAGTAATTTTTGCCGTCACCCTAATTAATGTCATCATTAGCTACATTCAAGAATCGAAAGCAGAAGGCGCGATCGCAGCTTTATCCAAAGCCGTCACTACCGAAGCAACTTTGATTCGCGATGGTCAAAAAACCCGTCTGGCTTCGGCTGAACTTGTTCTTGGTGATTTGGTATTGCTGGCATCTGGGGATAAAGTACCCGCCGATCTGCGGTTATTAAGTGTGCGTGGGTTGCAAGTTGACGAGTCTGCCTTAACAGGCGAATCCGTTCCGGTTGAGAAAGCAACGGCATCACTGCCTATCGAAACACCGTTAGCCGAACGAAGCAATATGGTGTATGCCGGAAGTTTCGTTAGTTTTGGACAGGCAGAAGGGATTGTAGTAGCGATCGCAGATGCTACTGAAACTGGTCGCATCTCGCAGTTAATTGAAAGCAGCACAAATCTGAAAACACCGCTGACGCGAAATATTGACAAGTTTAGCAAAAGCTTGTTGTATGTCATTTTAGGTTTGGCTGCCCTGACATTTGCAGTCGGATTAGGACAAGGCGAATCTTGGATTGATGTTTTCAAAGCAAGTGTGGCTCTGGTAGTCAGCGCGATTCCCGAAGGATTGCCTGCAATTGTTACCGTCACTTTAGCGATCGGAGTTTCCCGGATGGCACGATGTAAGGCGATTATTCGCAAGCTACCTGCTGTGGAAACCTTAGGAAGTACCACCGTTATTTGTTCTGACAAAACTGGGACGTTAACTGAGAATCAGATGACGGTTCAAAAGATTTATGCGGGTGGACAACATTACACCGTTAGCGGTATTGGTTATGCTCCAGACGGTGAAACCCTGATCGATCAACAACCTGTTGATTTCAATACAGATGGACATATTGCTCTTTGGGAATCCCTGGAAGCAGGATTGCTGTGCAATGATTCTCACATCGAATGGGGAGACGGACAGTGGAACTTAGTAGGAACTCCAACTGAGGGAGCATTGATTACAGCTGCCAATAAAGCGGGATTGACGCAAGCGAATCTAGAGCAAGAATTACCTAGAATAGACACCATTCCCTTTGAGTCCCAATTCCAGTACATGGCGACTTTGCATGAATTAGATGCAAAGCGATCGCTGAATGTCATTTATCTCAAAGGTTCTGTAGAGGCAATTCTCCAACGATGCGATCGCATACTCAATGCTCAAGGACAACTCGCTCGTCTCAATCCTGCCGCAGTGGAACAGGAAGTTGCTGGCATGGCAAACCAAGGGTTACGAGTGCTAGCTTTTGCCAGCAAAGAAGTTGCCACTAAGCGATCCTTGGATCGTAATGATATCGATCGAGGACTGGTGTTTCTGGGACTTCAAGGCATAATCGATCCGCCTCGTGAGGAAGCGATCGCCGCAGTAAAAGCCTGTCAATCTGCCGGGATTCAGGTGAAAATGATTACAGGCGACCATGCATTAACAGCAGCTGCGATCGCCCGTCAAATGGGAATTTGCTCAACTGAAGAACAGGTGTTCACCGGACAGCAATTAGCTCAGATGGATGAAAAAGAATTCGCCCAAGCGGCTGAACAAGGTATGGTATTTGCGCGAGTTGCGCCAGAACAAAAGTTGCGTCTGGTGAAAGCGTTGCAGCTTAAGGGCGAAATTGTGGCCATGACTGGAGATGGTGTCAACGATGCTCCAGCTCTCAAACAGGCAGATATTGGTGTAGCAATGGGTATAGCCGGGGCAGAGGTTGCCAAAGAATCGGCGGATATGCTTCTAACTGACGATAACTTCGCCTCAATTGAAGCTGCTGTGGAGGAAGGACGAGGTGTTTACCGCAACTTGCGAAAAGCGATCGCCTTCTTGCTGCCGATCAACGTTGGCGAATCCATGACGATTTTAATTGCCATTCTCCTAGCAACCGTGCTTCCCATCTTACCAATCCAAATTCTCTGGCTCAACATGGTCAGTTCAATAGCATTGATTGCTCCCCTTGCCTTTGAGCCAAAATCTGGACAGGTGATGCAACAACCACCCCGCAACCCTAGAGAAAGACTTTTATCGGGTGGGTTACTCCAGCGCATCATCGCGATTTCCGTCTTTAATTGGCTAGTAATTTTTGGGATGTTTCAATGGATACTTCAAACTACAGGCAATGAACCATTGGCGCGCACGATGGCAATTAATGGGCTGGTGGCGGCAGAAGTCTTTTACCTGTTAAGCATTAGCCAGTTTTTACCATCTCTAGTCGTGAGAATCCAAGGTAAACGTACACCCGTAGCTTATGCACCTGCGATCGGAATTGTAGTTGTAGTGATTTTACAATGTCTGTTCAGTCAGTGGAGCATGATGAATCAAGTATTTGACACCACACCTTTGACATTTACCCAAGCTCTCATTTGTATGGGTGTAGGTTTGCCAGTAGTGTTCATAGCTCTCATTTTGCAGCGCTTCGATCCGCTTAACTAGGTGGATACCTGAGTCAGGAACTCCTGACTCAGCTACAGAATCTTGGCGCTCAATGCACTAAACCAGCACGCAAAGCACGGACAGCAGCTTGCGTGCGGTCAGCAACACAGAGTTTACCCAGAATCCCGCGAACATGAGTTTTGACAGTACCGACAGTCAAGTAAAGTCTGTTGGCAATTTCTGCATTATCGCATCCAGCAACAATCAACTCCAAAACTTCCGTTTCTCGTTGAGTCAAGGCAGAAGTTTCGATGGTTTTCTCAAGTTCTGGGTCAAGACCTTCAATCATCACCCTTTTTGTACTTGCTCCTCCACTAACATTGTCCTCGCGTACTTGCCGGAGTACAATATCTGCAATTGCTGGGTCAATCCATGGGCTACCTGTATAAGTAGTTTTGACTGCATCCACTAACTTTTCACTTTCAATATCCTTCATGCAGTAAGAATCTGCTCCCGCCCCAAAAGCAGCCAACACAGCTTCCTCGCTATTCTGCATGGTTAGAATTAGCAATTTTGTTGTGTATTCTGGATTCTCTTGTTGGCATTGCCTGTACTGGCGTGTCAGTTCAATACCATCCATGTCAGGCAAGCCAATGTCGATAGTGGCAACATCTGGCTTTAGCGCCTTTAGAAGCTGCAACCCATCCGTTGCATTAGCAGCTTCACCAACAATTTTAATTTCTGCCTCGGTTTGTAAAGCAGCCCGTAAGCCTATTCTAGTAAGGTTGTGGTCTTCAATCACAACGACCTTAATCTCACTCATGGCTGGTTACCTCTACCCGAATCTATCTAAAGTACAGAATAAAATACATTGCCCTTCTATTTGGAAGTTTATACCAAGAGGTAGATATTTAGTATTTTTTTAGGAAACTACATCTACCATAAGTGATAAAAAAACTCTACTGTAGTGGGATAACGATAAAAGTTTATCAGAAAAACTTGACAAATAGTACATTTGTATGCATTTTACAAGATAAACTTTATGTTTTAGATAACTAAATTCTTAGGGTTTAGGCTGGAGATGGATGAAACGGTAATCAAATGAAATACTTTTCCTCATTATTGAATTAACTATGGTTTCAAATAAATTTGCTAAAAAAGACAGAATTTTGGTTGTTGATGATGTTTATGACAATTTACTACTACTAGCGGCAATTTTACAAGATGAAGACTATGAAATTAACTTAGTGGAAGATAGCAAAACTGCTTTAAGTATAGTTGACGAGTTTCGACCAGATTTAATACTTTTAGATGTAATGATGCCGGAATTAGATGGGTATGAGTTTACTCATCGTGTGCGACAAAATAAAACGCTACCATACATTCCGATCTTGCTAATTACCGCTCACGTTCAGTCTAGCGTGGTTGAAGGACTTGACGCAGGTGCTGATGACTTTATTCGTAAACCATTCGACCCAGATGAGCTACAAGCACGAGTGCGATCGCTTTTGCGTCTCAAACATAGTATAGACGAACGCGACCACATGGCTAGTCTGCGGGAAGATTTTGTTTCGCGGTTCACTCATGATTTGCGAACACCTCTGGTAGCTGCAAACCGGGTATTAAAATTAATGGGAGAAGGAATGTTTTGTGCAGTTACACCAGAATTAATTGAAATAGTGAATACTATGGTGGGCAGCAATACGGATTTGCTGGCAATGGTGAATACATTGTTAGAAGTTTACAGACATGAAGCTGGCTGTAAATACTTAAATGTTTCTCCATGTAATATTCAAGAATTAGTTAACGAAGTTATTCAACAATTAAAACCGCTGGCAGAAGAAAAAGGACTAAATTTAAAATTTGGATTGGCAGAAAATATAAATAGCGAGCAAGAAATAAACATTACTATAATGGGCGATCGCGTAGAATTGCGACGGGTTTTAACAAACATTATAGGTAATGCAATTAAATTTACAGAAAAAGGTTATATTGATGTTCGCTTAAATTTATCTGAGAAGAATGTACTGATTGAAATTGAAGATACAGGTTCTGGAATTTCTCAACAAGACCAAGCATTATTATTTGAACGTTTTCGCCCTGGTAAACATCAGGGTTCAGGTAGTGGTTTAGGGCTATATTTATCTCGTTACATCATTGAGGCACATCAGGGTTCAATTGCAGTGAAATCTGAACCAGGCTATGGCAGTACATTTACTATAAATTTGCCGATAAATACGGCTAATTGAGAAGCAAAATCGTAATAATATTTAGTTTTTTTGATGGCAAGACTAAATAAAATAGTGTTCGCAGATTTTCACTGCGAACACAAAATACAGGCAAGAGACAGACACGGATTTTTGTAATTACCAACCTTATGTACAGTAATTTTCTGCTTTATAAACTATAGCTGGAATCAGAATAAGCTATTGCGTTACTCTGTTGTCCAGAGTTGTAGGATTGGCATTTATAAGCAAGTGGTTTAGCTCAGTTCATTAAAAAATGCTGCAAAAAGGAATTAATTTAGGGAAAAAGTAAAGATAAATTAATAATCTTTTTCCCTAAAGGTTGAAACCGTATTATTCTAGAGCCTTCTTAACTTCATCTTTGAGATTTTCGGCAGTGTGACGAACTTGAGACTCTGCTTGCTTTGCTTGACCTTCGGCTTTATCATTTGGGTTGCCAGTAATATCGCCGACTACTTCTTGAATTTTACCTTCGACATTTTTGGCTACAGCTTTTGCTCTATCTTCAATACTCATATATACTCCTACTTATCTGAATTATTTACTAAAAGGCTTATTAAGCCATCCAACATTTATAGATTATCTGTTTAATTTTTTTTTGCATTCTCTCTGAAGAATATAATTCATCAATTTTTGTTATCCGTGCTACGTAGTTTTTTAAATTTAAACTTATCTTTTAGATTCAAATACTTATCTCTAGATAGAGGTAAATACTTCCCTGGTTTTATCAAAAGATAAAAGGCTTTATGACTGTAGGTAGACATCACTCAGTGCAACCAACTGATAATTGTGTAGCTACAGCAAGTTGGCAGTATGTCAATCCTAGCTCTACCACTTGAGCAGATAACACCTGGGGAGAAACAGCAAAAGTAGTTTGAACGCGCATCTGTTTTGAAAGGCAAGGGGCAGGGGAGAACTTGTTACAAGTTTTCCCTACTCCACACTTACAAATCAGCCATTCACAGTAAAATCCCACAACCAAACTTGAAATATCTTTCCCCTAAACGCTTACACCCCTATACCCATTTTCAAGCGATACAACCACGGATAATTGCCCACAACAACAGCATGAAAATATCTCTTTCCCAATCAACAGTGAGCCAGCAATCCTTTCGGCAGTCCCCCAGACGCTCGGTCGCGTAGCGTCTCACGCCACTTGACGGCAGTTGCTACAACGGGGAGGCAGCCGCGTGGGCGGGTTTCCCTCCGCACAGCGCTGGCTCCTCTACTTGGGGAGCCACCCCGCGTTGGACGGGTTCCCCGGCTTGTAGACGCTTTGCGGCTTCCCGCAGGGTAGAGAGTGGCGTGAAACCCCAAGACCCTTACGGGTGACGCTCGTTCGCTCTTAGCGTCTCCCCTTGGGAGAGGACTCGCGCTTCGCTGCGCTAACAGCAGTTCTTCTACTTGGGGAGACCCCAAGTAGAAGAACTGCCTCACTATCAAGACGGGGGCTGCCGACGCTCCCAAGGAGTCATACTTCATCCGTCATCAGTCCCCATTTTCAAGACAGAAATTTATAGAAAATCAGTCTGTAAAACAATCATATTTAAAACAGTAATATCTCATCTAGAGATTTAATATTTGTATTCAATCTGAAAGAAGAGGCTTTGATGGCTATCTATTATCTAAAGATTTTCAATATTAGTTCGCCAGATAGATTATAAATATCAGAGCTAAATTTTAATATGTAATTGTCAAAAACGAAAAACCCAAAACAAATTATACAAAGGAGTGATTGACATGGGTAACATAATTGCTTGGTTAGTTTTAGGTCTAATTGCAGGTGCATTAGCTAAAGCATTTTATCCTGGACACCAAGGGGGCGGTATTTTTGCCACTATTGGGCTAGGAATTTTGGGAGCTTTAATAGGTGGTTATTTAGGTCAAATTTTGTTAGGTAGTAGTGCAGCAGCTGCGGCATCAGTAGGTGCTTTATCTATTGGAAGTATTATCTTTTCCGTTCTTGGTGCTATGTTGTTGATTTTTCTTTGGGGTTTATTTACTAGACGGGCTGTGTAATTACCTCAAGCTAATTAACAATTTTAGAAAAACTACAGAGAAATGGAAAAAGGAGTACAGCAAAGAGCAGTAGGAGTTTTTGCCAAAAGTTCAGATGTAGAATTAGCGTTTTCTGAACTAAAAGTAGCTAAATTTCCGATGGATAAAGTCTCTGTAGTTGCACGCAATGCAGAACAAGAAGACGAAATTGTCGGCGTTGAAGTTAGGGAACATATTGGTAATCAAGCTGACGAAGCAGCATTAGCTGGAGCAATTACTGGCAGTACTTTGGGTGACTTGAGTAGCTCGTTAGTTGGTTTAGGACTTTTAGCAGTGCCTGGCGTTGGTCCCATAATGTTTGCGGGTGCAGAAGCAACAGCAATTGCAACAGCTTTAGCTGGCGGTGCTGTTGGTGCAGCCGCAGGTAGTCTAGGTGGTGCATTGATAGGTTTAGGTATTCCTGAAGAAGAAGCGAAACTTTACAGTGATTTAGTATCTAAAAGCTTCTACTATTTAGTAATAGTAAGTGGTGCAGAAGAAATTCATATTGCTGAAAAAATTCTTAGTCAATTTGGTATTCAACGGTGGGGAGTTTATAAGGTATCTACACCCTTGGCATACCGCTACAAAAATGCAGCTGGTATTTTTTATGAATGCCAGTATGCAGAGCAAGCACTTACTGAATTAAAAGAAGCTGGCTATCCTACGAGTCAAGTTTCTTTATTTATCCAAGAAAGACTTTTTGATGAAAGTCTTAGCAATGTGAATGTCATTAGTAATGATGACTTGACTAATTTAGGAATGCCTGATGAAATTGCAAAACATTATAAGTCTTGTTTGACTCCGGGCAGTTATTTAGTAGTCCTCAGTGGTACTGATATCCAGATCGCAGCTGCAAAAACTATTTTAAAAGCTAACAAAGTAGAAAATTTTCATATCTATGTTCCACTAGTTGTTAACACGGTTATCAACAATTATCAATTAATTAGTAAGAAGCGTTAGAAAGTGAGTTGGAACTATAAAAGTTAGCATGACTGAAGTATTCTGAAACAAAGTTGTTAGCTTACCATAAATTATTGAATAATTCTAATACAGGAAGGTAAAGATGAAAAGAATAGTTACTTTTTTAGCAAGTGGTATTTTGTTATTTAGTGTAGCTGCTTGTAACGGAGCAAAAACTTCTAGTGTAGCTCCAGACTCTACTCAAGATGAAGTAAAAGTGCCGAGTGCCGAAGAGGCAAAAGATGCTAAACAAGATGCTATCAGCGAAACTCGTAGAAGACAACTAAATGAAGATATCAGAGCGAGTGAACAACGCAACAATACTTTTAATGAAGGTGCATTAGAAAATAGATCTGATAAAGATGTTGCCAGTGAGGTTCGTAGTAAATTGGAAGCAAATATACCTGCTAGTGCGCTCGTTATCGAAACAAAAGATGGTGTTGTTACAGTATCAGGAACTGTTCCTACCCAGCAGCAATACGATAAAATTGCTAACCTAGCAAAAGAAATTAAAGGTGTTAAAGATGTAAAGATTCAAGCTACTGTAGCTCCGGCTAAAACTGAAAAAAATAACTAAAAAATTCTGCTTTTGTTGATTTGGGCGTAAGACTACAAATTAGGAATCAGGTATTAGAGGATGGGAAAGATAGATAATTTTCCATCCTCCTTTTAGCACTATGCATTAAAAAGGAACTGGTAATTGGAGATATAGGAGAGAAGGCTTCGCTATTAAAAATCTGACTTTTCACGGCATCTGGAAAACGCCATTTTGAGCTTTTCTCAAACCCTGATTTTTACGTTAACCATTTTCATTAACATAGATCTATTGAGAATTAGGCTGTGGAAAAAGTCACCTTGTTTTGCGGTTTGAGGACTTCCCGTGAAAAGTCAGATTAAAAATAGGTGTAGGAGGAATTTCTACCTTGTCTAACTTGTCTTGCTTGTCCCTTTTTCATGCTTAAATACTTTCTCGAAAATTCTATACTCTACTAAATGCAAAAATTTACCACTTAAATTCGTTTGTTCATACTCTCTATAAATTTGTCCGCCAAGCCTTTCTGGGATTCTGCGACTGGGGATATTTGCTCGATCTACAGGGTATACAGCACTTACCGATGTTATGAGGTACAATAACAGCAATTAGTAAACCAGTTTTTTAAATGTTGAGGATTCATTAAGTTGAGTGCAACTGAGATGACTATATCAACCATTTCTGTTGTAGTTGGAGCAAAACTGCGTAAAAAAGATTTGAGTTGTGACCACCATAACTCAATGGGATTAAAATCCGGAGAGTATGGAGATAAACAAATAACTTTAGCACCTACAGCTTCAATCATAGGTTCAATTGATGCTAGTTTATGGGCAGGTAAATTATCCATAACTACTACTGCCCCTGACCA
>LXQD01000294.1 GCA_003326215.1 Nostoc minutum NIES-26
GTAAAGAAGTTATTCAATTATGGTCAAAGTGGGAAGACATGGGTTTGTACATCTTCTTTCTACCCAAATATTGCTCAGAAATGAACCCGATTGAATTGGAATGGCAACATCTCAAAAAAGATGAACTAGCCGCGAAAACTTTTGAGGATGAGTTAGACCTTGCCTATGCCGTCATTGATGGAGTCCAAACGAGAGGAGAAAAAGGAAATTACAGTACGCAACGTGTAAGATTTAACTCTAGTTCTTCTGCTTAACTCTTTGTTACATACTTGTAAATTTTCTCCACGACTTACTTAAGCATGACTGTAGGTTGGGTGGAACGAAGTGAAACCCAACATTTTCGTGTTTTGGTTGGGTTTCGTTCCTCAACCCAACCTACAAAGTATATTTAATTTTTTATAGGGTTAGTGGTGGTTAATCAATTGGATGATAATCGAGAGTTTAAAGATTCAGCTTTAGGGATGATTCCGAAGGATTGGGATGTTTGGAATATTGAAGAAATAATTTACACAATTATTGATTTTAGAGGGAGGACACCGCTAAAAATTGGCATGACATGGGGAGGTGGAGATATACCCGCTTTATCTGCTAATAACGTAGAAATGGGAAAAATTAATTTAGCAAAAGAAACAAACTATGGTTCAGAGGATTTATATAAAAAGTGGATGAATAAAGGAGATGCAAAAAAAGGCGATATTATTATTACAATGGAAGCACCATTAGGTAATATAGCTCAAATTCCAGATCACAGAAAATACATATTAAGCCAAAGAGTTATATTACTTAAAACAAAAGAAAATTTAATTTATAATGACTTTTTGAAAAACTTCCTACTATCTGATCTATTTCAGAATAGGCTAAAAAGTTATTCTAGTGGAACAACAGCAACAGGGATTCAACAATCAAAACTACTTCAATTACCTATAATTGTTCCACCTATTCCACAACAGCAGCAAATAGCGAAAATATTAGACACAGTAGATAAAGCGATCGCACAAACAGAATCCCTCATCGCTAAGTACAAAAGAATCAAAACCGGGTTAATGATTGATAAAACAGAAGAAACCTTTGGCGACTATATCGACAAATACACCATGAGGGAGTCCATTGCAGACGGAACAACTTTAGAAATTGTTTACGAAGGACGTACCCACAACGCCGAAATTATCGATAAAACCACAATGGATGCTAAATTTAGCGATGTTTTCAGTGAATATAATTTGAGCGAACGCTTGCAAATTTTGGGTTATGGAACTCGTGACGCTTATTTATAAGCCATGCCCATCATCGAAGCAAAAGCCCGTGATATGGTAGAACATTATATTGAATATGTCTTTTCTGGAGGATCTGATTTAAAATACCGCTGGGGCTGTTGTACGCCTAATAATAATTTAAACTTTAACTGGAGGATTATGAAAGCTCCAGTTTTTGTGATTGATTACTTAATTGTGCATGAATTAGCCCATCTTTTAGAAAGTAATCACACCCCTAGATTTTGGAATATAGTCGCCGTTCAAGTTCCTAACTATCAAGTTGCAAAAAACTGGTTACGCGATAACGGAAATACCTTAGAAGAAGATTTTTTAGATAAAAAGTTGGGATTGACTACAGCAACAACTGATTAATCTAGTTGATGGCTCAGTTAAATACGCCACTAATTAATGAATTACTGTTTCTAGTAGCTCAAGATCCTGACTTTGAAACCTGGCGGCAAAAGGGAAAAATACCCACTGGAGTAGTCAAGCAACTGTGTGCGGCACTCAAAACAGACTCTCGCTTTATTGGTCAACCAGCACGTTTTTACACAAGTGCGATCGCCACAGTGAATTACATCTACAAATCTTGGTTGGCGTTGATGAAGCGATGCCTTCGGCAAAGCTTCGCTAACGCAGTCCCAACTAGAAGGCAAAACTCGCTGGTTGGAAATGCTTAAAAGTGATGCCGAATTAGTAGAAGCTAGTGGAGTAACTTTATAGAGTCTTCGTACTAAAGCTGCTGAAATACTGGCTCAATTTGCTCCCCAGCCAGATACAGTTGAAGCACAACCAGGGAAAGGAAAGAAATATAAGAAATCCAAAAAATCCGATGGCGATCGCAGTATCTCTAAAACTTTGTTTGAGGCTTACCGGGACACAGAATAAATTGTGACTCGTTGTGCAATTAGCTATTTGCTCAAAAATGGCTGCAAAATTAACAATAAAGAGGAAGACGGGGTTGAAAGCGTCCATCAATTGCTATCCCGGATGATGCGATCGCAAGTTTCAACACCTCTCTCAGCTAAACGCCAACTTTTATTATGTAAGGTTTCAAAATTTAGAGGTGGGTTGAAAGGAATATCATCTTCCCAATTTTTATTCTTGTACAGGCTAGATCAAAGTTTGGGTTGATAATTTCAGGCTCAGCATAGAATAAAGGGAAGTTGGTTGTTGAAGAGGACATTAATTTGTTAACAGTGACAAATAATTAGTTAATGTACAGCGACAAAAAGCGGGCGATGGGACTCGAACCCACGACGTTCACCTTGGGAAGGTGACATTCTACCACTGAATTACACCCGCAAATAGTTCTTAGCTCAAATAAAGCTAGCTGATATTATAGCACTACTTACCAATCTAGAATTTAAGAAGCCGATTGTTCGCTAGTAGGCGGCAGATTAATGACTTCATGCTCGTCGACAGAGTAACGTGGTGGTTTCTTGCCAAAGCCATAACGCAATGTATCCAAAATCCACCTCTGGAAGTTGTCGATGTAGCTAAATATCACTGGTACAACTACCAATGTCAGCAGCGTGGAAGTTGTAAAACCACCCATAATGGCAATTCCCATCGGCTGGCGGACTTCAGAACCCGCACCAATTCCCAATGCTAGGGGTAGAGTACCAGCGATCGTTGCCAGAGAAGTCATCATAATCGGGCGCAGACGCGACACACCAGCCTCTATCAAAGCATGACGCTGGGATTTACCTTCCTGCATATTGATGATTGTGTAGTCCACCAAGAGAATTGAGTTTTTGGTGACAATCCCTAACAGTAGTACGATGCCAATCAGGGCATAGATTCCCAAGGGTTTTTGGGCAACCATTAATCCTACAAGTGCGCCGCCCAAACAAAAAGGCAATGCCGCCATAATCGACAAGGGATGGAGGAAATTGTTATATAGCAGGACGAGAATCGCATAGATGCACATGACTGCTAGTGCCAGTGCGCCACCAAAACGACTGAAAATGTCCTGCATAATTTTGGCGCTACCAGAAGGTTGCTGTGCTACCCCTGGTGGCAAGTCTTGCAGTGCAGGTAGTTGGTTGACTGCTTGTACTGCTTCTCCCAAAGAAATACCTTGCAAGTTGGCTTCTACAGCAACTTGACGGGCGCGATCGTAGCGATTAATGGTTGCAGGGCCACTGCCAAAGCGAATATCTGCAACTGCTAGAAGAAGAACCAAGCTACCATTTTGACTGGGAACTTGGAGATTTTTGAGATTATTGATGTCTACACGGGCTTGCGGGTCGATTTGAACGCGAATGGGTATTTGCCGATCGCTTAAATTAAACTTGGCTAAATTTGCATCGTTGTCGCCGATAGTAGCAAGAGAGGCAGTACGAGCGATCGCTTGCACTGTCACGCCCAAATCTGCTGCCCGCTGGGGATTGGGAATCACTACTATTTCTGGTTTTACCAAACTGGCAGTAGAAGAAACTTCCACTAATCCAGACACGCCTCGCATTTGCTTTTCTAGTGCATCAGCAGTTTGATTTAATGCTTGCGGATTTTCACTTCTGAGGACTATTGATAAACCCTTGCGGCTATCTCCTGGACTTTGACTTTGAAAACTGATTCTCGCTCCCGGTATTTGCTCAAACAAGGGACGTACTTGTTCCTCGAACTGTTTTTGAGAAATCTTGCGTTCTTCCTTGGGTTTGAGTTGGACGGCGAGGGTAGCAGAATTAATTTCTTCTGTAGCTAGTACGCGTTCAACTACTGGATTTTTCAGGATGAAATCAGTTGTTTGGGTAGCAACCTTGTTAACATCCTCCAAAGTAGAACCAGGGGGTAGTTCAATAGAAATAGTAGAAAGACCCAAGTCGCCGTCATCAACGAAACCCTTGGGAATCAAAGGAACCAGCATCAGACTAGCCATGAAAAAAGCCAGAGCGATCGCCATTGTGATTAATTTATGGCGTAATGCTGACTGTAACAGTAATTTATAGGGCTGAAAGCGGCGCTGGTTGAATTTTGGATGTTGAACGTTGGACTTTACATCAAAGAGTTTTCCTAATCTCTTCTTTGCTTGACTGGCACTAGGCTGCTTCTTCTCTTTCAACAGATATGCACCCATCATCGGTGTAATCATCCGCGCCACCATAGTTGAAAAAATCGTGGAAACGGCAACAGTAACACCAAAGGGTTGGAAAAACTGTCCAGGAACGCCACCCATAAAGGCAACAGGTAAAAACACGGCAATAATCGTCGCGGAAGAAGCCATGACTGCTAATCCCACTTCGTCAGAAGACTCAAAAGCAGCTTGCCATGCTGATTTACCCATCGCCATGTGCCGTTCCATGTTTTCAATTTCCACGACGGCATCATCAACTAAGTTACCTACCGCCAATGCTAATGCCAGCAAAGTCATGTTGTTGAGCGTGTAACCAAGGGCTTGCTGCACGGCAAAGGTAGGAATCATCGACAAGGGTAAAGCGACAGCCGTAATTAATGTAGCTCGCCAATCTCGTAGAAACACTAGAATGACGATGACTGACAGTACCGAGGCTTGAATTAATTCATCAATAGTACTTTCATAAGATTGGCGGACAATATCAGCTCTGGTAAAAATTAAATCCAGCTTCACATCTGGGGGAAGAGTTTTGTGCAGTTGTGCGACTGCTGCTTTCACTCCTTCTTCCACAGTCACCATGACGCTGCCAGTACTACGCAAGACCTGGAAAGCTACCACAGGCTGGTTGTTCAAGCGGGCGGACTGTCGGACATCGCCAAACTTATCTTCAACGGTTCCCAAACTAGATAGGGGCACGGAACCACCCTCTGGCAGGAGAATTTCATAGGTTTGTAAAACATTCACACTGGCAGCACTACCAAGGGTACGGATAGTTTGTTCGCTACCACCGACTTCGGCGCGTCCTCCAGGCAAGTTAATATTCAAAGCGCGGATTTGGTCGTTTACTTGGGTAGCAGTAATGCCCAGAGACTGTAACCTATTGGGATCGAGATTAATGCGGATTTCTCTGTCAACTCCACCCACACGCTTAATCTGTGCCACACCCTTGACTGCTAACAAGGCACGGCTAATAGTTTGGTCTACAAGATTGCTTAATTCTTCTACAGAACGGCGATCGGATTTGACTGCGTAGGTAATCACTGGGCCGCCAGCAAAATCCAGACGTTGCACAATTGGATCGTTGATGTTTTGGGGTAGACTTTGGCGAATTTGAGCGATCGCATTTCGCACATCATTGGTGGCGCGATCGCTATTTGTACCCAAAACAAAATTAATAGTTGTTCTGGAGCTGCCATCGCTAACCGTGGAAATCATATTATCGATATTACCTAACCCAGCCACGGCATCTTCAATTTTTTTCGTCACTTGCGATTCAAGTTCCGCCGGTCCCGCCCCTGGTTGGGTGACAGTCACCGAAACTGCGGGTACATCAATATTGGGGTTAGTATCGATTCCCAAGGATATGAAGGAAAACCAACCCACCACCGTCAAAATTAAAAATAAAACTATCGTGGGAACAGGTTTTTTAATTGACCAAGCTGAGATGTTGAAAGACATCGGGGATTTTAGATTTTGGATTGATTGCTGTCAGGAATTATTGAGTGACGACTCGAACCTTGTCACCATCTTTGAGATAGCCTGCACCGTCAACTACCACGCGTAGACGTGAAACGTCTTGCCCTAGGGCATCGCTTAATTGCAACCCACTCTTGATTTCCACTCTTTGATCGTCGATGGGTTCTCCTACCTCTACTGTCTGTGTGTGGACTATATCTTTATCGGATAAAGTGAACAAAATAGCACTTCCATCTGGTTGTGGTTGCACTGCTTTTTGCGGCACTGTCATCCCGATGGTGGTATTGGTGGTAATTGCAGCACGGGCAAACATGCCTGGTTTGAGCAAGTCTGTCGGCGGCAAGTCAATTTTTATCGTGGCTTCACGCCTTTTATCATTTACCAGTGGTTGTATATCTTTAACTCTTCCCTGCAATTGGATGCGGTTATCAAGGTCGGAGGTAATTTGCACAGATGCGCCAACTTCTACTTGAGGCAGTTGAATTTCGGAAATTTTGGCCTGAAGTTCTAGCCTTTCATCGCGAATAATAGAAAACAGCTTTTGCGTACCACCAATAATAGTTCCTACCTGAGTTTGCGGTGGTACGCCCGTGACATCTCCTACTCTTGCTAATTTCTCAGCTACAATTCCAGAAACCGGGGCACGGACTACGGTTTGCCCTAGTTGAGCTTGCAGTTGTTGCACCTTAGCCACGCTACTGCGGACATCAGCTTTCGCTTTGTTGACATTTGCTTCGGCACTAGTGATATTCGCTTGGGCACTGCCAACATTTGCTTTAGCACCACGAACATTTTCCTCCGCTAGCCGCACAGCCTCTATGGCAGTTTTCACTGTATAGGAACGAGTATCGAGTTCTTGCTGACTAATTGCCCCTGCCCTGGCAAGCTTCTGATAGCGTTGAAAATTCTTTTGAGCTTCTTCTAACCTTGCCTGAGATTGAGCCAAATCTGCTTTTTTTTGTTGTACGATCGCCTGATTAGATACCGTAGTAGCTAGCTTCGATGCCTGCTCTGCTAATTTTGATGCCACATCTGCTTGCTTCGATTCCACATCTGCCTTGGCTTGACTAATTTGAGCTTGCAGTATGGAATCATCCAGTATTGCCAGCACTTGACCTTTTTTGACAAAAGTTCCTTCTTTGATATCTTCGGGGATGATTTTGATTTGTAAGCCGTTTGCTTGTGGCAGAACTGGAATCAAATCGCGGGCTGCTACAGTACCCGTAGTATTGAGGGTACGAGTTACACGAGTCTTTTCTACCGAAGCGATGGTGACAGTCATCGCTGGGTTAACCTTTGGTGCTGCTTTATTTGCTACCGCTGTTTGTTGGCGAGCCGGAAGATAACTTAATATACCCATGCTGCCCAAGGCGATCGCTATCCCCAAGCCAGTACCTGCAAACAACGGTATCAGCCAAGGGCGCGGTTGTCTAGTATCAGGTTTACTAGGAAAGCTATCTACCTCAGCTCTCACAGGTTCTTCCGCCTCGACTTCTGAAAAACTTTCGTTGTCCACAGTCACACCTCCACTTTCCGAATCATGCGATACCACTATTAGTGTTTTAAGAAACGTTGAAATTTATTAGGCATGTTAAATATGACTCATGTTTTAGTATTTAGGCAGTAATAATCCCCAATATAATAACCTTCAAAAAATTATAATTTTATTCTAAAAATAAAAATAAATTCAGTAATTATACGTACTAAAGTCTAGGGGATATTAGTATGCCCTTGCTTAGGCTGTAGTTGTCATCAGGCATGAGGAAAGAAAAGGCAGAGGTACAGAGGGGATAGGGACAGAGGTGCAGAGGGGTAGAGAAAGTAAATTTGTCTCCCTTGTCCCCCTTGTCTCCCTGCTCCCCCGACCTCCCACTCTTTTTTTCAAGTCAGGGAAACATAGCTTATCATGTGAGCAAAATATGAAAGCAGCTAGCGCCTACCCGCATCCCTAAGCTACAAAGGAGAAATTGGATCGGCGATTCTGATTATGCCACCTGAGAAACAATCCCTAAATAATTAATATCAACCTGAGCAACTAATATGTTCAATGCCACTGAAATTTTAATTGATGCTTTTGTTAAGCAAATTCGAGAAGGCTACCGTCGTACATACGGCTGCTTAAAAAATGATTATCAAGATATCATCGCTTGGGCTGGTAGCATGGCATTGGAAAACATTGCCAATAGTGATGCGCTTTATCACAATGTTGAACACTCTGTCTTAGTAACCCTTGTAGGGCAGGAAATGTTACGTGGTAAACACATCCGAGAAGGTGGGGTTTCTAGTGAAGACTGGTTGCATTTTATTATTTCCTTGGTATGTCATGATATTGGTTATGTTAAAGGAGTCTGCCGACAAGACCAAGAAGCAGCAGGTCTCTATGCCACTGGTAAAAATGGCAGAATGATTTCTCTCCATCCAGGGGCTTCTGATGCCAGTCTTACACCCTATCATGTCGATCGAGCCAAACTTTTTATTGATGAGCGTTTTGGCGGTCACAAGCTGATAGATGCTGATGTCATCAAGAGTAATATTGAGTGGACTCGGTTCCCTGTACCCGCAGCAGAGGATCATCAAGAAACAATTAGTTTTGCTGGCTTAGTACGTGCTGCTGATTTGATTGGGCAATTAAGCGACCCACGTTATTTGAAGAAAATTACTTCTTTATTCTATGAGTTTGAAGAAACTGGAATGAATAAAGTTTTGGGCTATGAGACACCTGCTGATTTACGCAAGAACTACGCCAAGTTTTACTGGAATGGCGTTCATCCCTATATCAAAGATGGACTGCGTTACTTGTCTCTGACACAGCAAGGAAAACAAATTGTCGCTAATCTTTACTCGAATGTGTTTGTTGTAGAACATGAAAAAACTCAAGAAGAACATCTTTATTTAGTTGAGCAACGACATGCTTAAATCAGAAATGATGAGTTAGGAGGGGCACAAGGCCGCAGCACCCATACAGGAGTTAAGAATTATGAAATATTAAAGATGTATGATAGAAAAGTTTCATAATTTACAACTCATAACTTCTAACTCCTGACTCCTATGAATTGGTGGCAAAGACTTCAAAAAAATCCTTTGGCGCGATTTGGGGCAATTTTACTATTAATTTTTTATGTGGCGGTAATTGCTGCTGATTTCGTTGCCCCTTACGATCCTTATGCCTCACAGGCAAATGGTTCACTACTGCCACCAACTCAGATTTATTGGGTTTCAAAATCATCAGGACAATTTATCGGCCCTCATATTTATCCAACGACGCAGGGAAACACCGACTTAGAAACAGGCGATCGCCAACTGATTGTAGACTTCAAAAAGCCATCGCCATTGCGCTTATTTGTCTCTGGGCCAGAATACCGATTGTTTCAGCTAATTGTGCCACTGCCACCCAACTGGGATGAAGTCACTATTTTCCCTGGTATACCGTTAAATTGGCATTTGTTTGGCGCAGCTAATGACGCAAAACTTAACATTTTGGGCACTGATGAACAAGGACGGGATCAATTCAGTCGCCTATTACATGGTGGTCGCATTAGCATGTTTATCGGTATTGTTGGGGTGGTAATTACCTTTCCCCTCGGTCTGTTGATCGGAGGTATTTCCGGCTATTTTGGCGGTTGGACTGATAGCATAATCATGCGCTTGGCAGAAGTTCTCATGACCTTCCCCAGCATTTATCTTTTAGTTACCTTGGGTGCAGTATTACCAGCGGGATTAAGCAGCAGCCAGCGCTTTTTATTGATTGTGTTAATTACTTCAGTTATCAGCTGGGCTGGTTTAGCACGGGTAATTCGCGGACAGGTGCTGTCGATTAAAGAGCGAGAATTTGTCCAAGCTGCACGAGCAATGGGCGGTAATCCACTTTACATCATCATCCGCCACGTTTTGCCGCAAACGGCTACTTATGTCATTATCTCTGCAACTCTTGCAGTTCCCAGCTTTATTGGCTCAGAAGCAATACTCAGTCTCATTGGTTTGGGCATTCAACAACCAGATCCTTCTTGGGGTAACATGCTTTCTCTGGCAAGCAATGCTTCTATTTTGGTGTTGCAACCATGGCTAATCTGGCCGCCAGCGGTGCTGATTATCTTGACGGTGTTGGCTTTCAACTTATTGGGTGATGGGCTGAGGGATGCCCTCGATCCCCGCAGTTTACGCAGATAGGCTGGAAAAAGATAAAATTCTCTTGGGCTTTGACTCACCTAATATCAGGCAACACATGGGATATGGTGTTGCCTAAGTTTTAAACTATACTAAAAATTAAGGCTGCCACTTAAGTGAACTCAGAGGCAAGCCAGAAAGATTCTTATTTTATTGCTACTCATTAATAAGTAGCAACCTTTACAGTGTTCCACAGATGATAAAAATTCAGGAAGGGAGCTGCAACCCTTCCTGCCACATTATTTACTTAGCAGTGCTTTCAGCAGCTGTGCTAATCATTTTCGCAGCATTTTCTTCGCTTTCAAGAATACCGAATTCAATCAATAGCTCTTCTAACTCTTCCATTTCAATGGGTGTAGGAATGGTGAGATTCTTGTTATTGATGACCTTATTAGCTAATGTCCGGTACTCGTTACCTTGAGCGCTATCAGGTGCGTACTCATTCACGGTCATCCGGCGCAACTCAGCGTGTTGAACAATGTTGTCGCGGGGTACATAGTGAATCATGTGGGTATTTAAGCGTTTTGCCAGAGTTTCGATTAGTTCGATTTCTCTGTCTACGTTCCGGCTGTTACAAATTAGACCAGCCAAACGCACACCACCTGTGTGTGCATACTTGAGAATACCACGAGCGATGTTGTTTGCAGCGTACATCGCCATCATTTCACCAGAGGTAACGATGTAGATTTCTTGTGCTTTATTTTCGCGGATAGGCATAGCAAAACCACCGCAAACAACGTCACCTAGTACGTCGTAAGATACAAAGTCAACATCTTGGTAAGCACCATTTTCTTCCAAAAAGTTGATGGCGGTGATAATACCCCGACCGGCGCAACCTACGCCAGGTTCTGGACCACCAGATTCCACGCAACGAACGCCCCGGAAGCCGGTCAACATTACTTCTTCGAGTTCTAGGTCTTCTACTGCACCGCGTTCAGCAGCAAGGTGAAGTACGGTAGTTTGAGCTTTACTATGGAGCATCAAACGAGTGGAGTCAGCTTTAGGATCGCAACCCACAATCAGAATGCGTTGACCCATTTCTGCCATAGCTGCTAGGGTGTTTTGGGAGGTAGTAGATTTACCAATACCGCCTTTACCATAGAAAGCTATTTGTCTGATTTTTTTATCAATAGTCATGGTTTGTGTTTTCCTACAATTACTTTGTCGATAGGACTGGAGGTCGATCTCAGACTTCAGGCTTGGTAGTGTTGGCAAATAGCACTTGCTGACGAACACACCGGGTCAAAATACTAAGAGGTTGCATAGACGAGGATTTGATTTGTGCTTAAGGAATATTGCAAGTACTATCAGACGGGCAGTAAAATAACTCTCCTATGCTTCCCAGCGGGTGTGTTTGCTGGGATTTCATATCCAGAGAAATATCTGTTTGCTGATGCTGACTGAAGATTAAAAAGCCTAGACAAAAGCATCGTAGGTTGTTGTAACTAAATCCTTATCGGTTGCTCAGACCTAAAGAATTATTACAGGAGCAATTGCAACTTACACAGGCTTTTTGCCCAGAATCCAACCAACCAAAATTGCAATTTGCTCTAAATAATTGCTACAATCTTATTGATGTTGCTTGTGTCATTACTGCTAATAAATTCTAATTACGATCGCCACAGCCGATATCCTAAAATACCGAGCGATCGCTTCTTGGTGTTTCTTACAGCTATTCCTTAAAAAACACTTAATCATATCGCTATTAATGCAGGGAAATAAGCCCTTAATTACAAGGTAAATCTCTGCACTAGCAACCCCTTACATTCTGGTTTAGTCCGTGTATTGATGACTTTTGACAATATGGTTAAAATCCTGAATTGTGTGGAACGGTATCTATTTTGCTTGAAGTTTTCATTTCCACAGTCAGCAATTTCTAGAACATAGTTAGAGCGATTAAACATAGTTAATTTCGCTTGTACTAAGTTCAGTAACCGTTCTAACTTATTTGGGATTGCCAGGCTTTACTAAGAGTCTTTCTTCCTAGACTCTAAGAATAATTTGATCTGGCGGTTAAACTAATTAGGTTAGCCAACTTTTACTGGCTGTTACCTAAGCAAGCGATGGTTGACTTCAAGTTACAACTAAAGTGTTTATCTTGCTTATCTGGCTTTTGTTTATCGTTACTAAAAATTATAACGATATTGAAGCGGACTTACCAGAGCAAAAGGACTTTATCGAGTCTACCTCAATATTGTCTTGAAGTCTTTTTGCATTCTTACTTTTTTGATTCCTATTTTCAGATTAGCATACATTTACTAATTTATTGATAGAAAGAAAAATATTTTTTTCTTTTTCCATAATATCGCTCTGAGTATCTTTCATCTTTATCATTGTTATCCTGATGAGTTTAATTTTTTTAATAACATTGGTTACATCTAATCTTTGAGATATTGTTACAAAGGTAACAATATACAAAACGACAATTTTCAAGAATTTTGAGCAGTGAAATACTTTAGTATTTATCCATCTAAACGTTTCAATTATATGTAAGATTTCTGCACTATATTGAGGGCAATTTTTTAGAAAATTGACATCGAAAAGGTCATGACAAAAGTATAGAGCGATCGCTCCACCATATCCAAAATAAAATCAAGGGAGCGATCGCACTTTGTTTTAATTTCCAAATTTGAGCTTTTGAACTTTAACCGTCACAAAGGTGCAACTTCCGCAAAATTCCAAATTGGCATCATTTAGTTTTTTGGCTTGTCGGGCGTACCATTACAGGTACTAAAGTTTTGACTAAACCCGTAATTGCGATAATTACAGAGGCAATTCCCGCGATCGACAATGAAGTTAAAATTGCCGCCGCGAGTATGATTTCAGTGGGACTGTACCCGTCTCGCATCCAGGTAGATGGATTCTCTACCGATGTTGGCGAGGCGGGGATTAATTGCGAAGTTTGGGTGGTTTGATTGGAGTTGACAGGAGTTGTTAAAGCAGTTTTCATGGCTAAACCTCTTCTAAATGTTTCTATGCAAATGGTATTTCTGCCAGAAGAAGAGGAGATTCCCTAGAAATAGAGACAAAGTAGAGAGAAAGTAGAAATTAAGTAGAATCGAGAAGAAATCTCACAAGCTGTCTATGGAATGGGCTGATTTTCTAGCCAACGAAGCTGCTATTAATAGCTTATCCCCAGAGCAAACGGCAGCTTTTGTAGAGCGTTTGAAGACTGCAAACTCAGGGAAGAATGAGGCAAAACTTGCCAGCGAATTGAATATCAGTGCGGCTGCATTGAAAAAGCGGATGACTGAGGTGTATGACAAGTTCGCCAAGAATTATCCTGAGTTAGCCAATTCTGAAAGCCGGGGTAAGCTAGAAAAGTTAAGGGCTTACCTGACAGCGAAATATAATGGCGGGCAAGATGCCCACCCCACAATTAAAGAAATTCATGAAAATATTCCTCCTGCTGTTCCATTTAAAAAATTTGTGGGACGTGAGGTGGAACTACAAAACCTGCACCAGCAATTACAAACATCTCGGCAAGTTGCAATTGTCGCTGTGGCGGGTATGGGTGGAGTCGGCAAAACTGAACTTGCTACCCAATACGCCAAACAGCATTTGCAGAATTATCAAGGTGGAGTTTGCTGGTTATCTGCACAGGGAATAGATGTCGGAATTCAGATTCTCAGATTTGTTGAATTGAAATTCAACAGAATTGCACCGGATGACTGGGAATTAGCAGATAGGCTGAGATACTGCTGGCAGAATTGGCAACAAGGTGAAGTGCTGCTGGTGTTTGATGATGTCACCGACTACAAAAAACAGGTTCAGCCTTATCTCCCCCCAGAATCACCCCGGTTTAAAGTATTGCTGACAACCCGCTTAGGGTTTGATAGAACTTTGCCGCAATTACCTTTGGGTGTTCTCAAACCATTGGCGGCGATGAAATTATTAAAATCGCTAGTTGATAGAGAACGACTTAAAAGCGAAGCTTGGGTTGCCAGAAAAATTTGTCAATTCTTGGGATATTTGCCTTTGGCGTTAGAGTTGGTGGGGCGATATCTGGATACAATGCCAGAATTGTCTTTGGAAAAACTGCTGAAGCGGCTAGAGAAAAAGCGGCTGGAACACGAAGCAATAGCCAAGGCTAACTCATTGATGCGTTATGAATACGGTGTGGCTGAAGCTTTTGCATTGAGTTGGGAACAGTTGGATGAAAATGCACAAGGCTTAGGCTGTTGGCTGAGTTTGTATGCTTTGGCTGATATTCCTTTTTCTGTTGAGGCAATAGAAGATGACGAAGAACAAGAACTTTGGCAAAAAGCTATAGCTGAGTTGCGGAAACTGCATTTAATACAATGGCGAAGTAAGGGAATTTATCGTCTAAATCCACTAATTCAGCAATTTTTCCAAATGAAGTTGGATGAGTCAAGTAATGCAGATGAGGTGAAAACTGCCTTTGCAGCAATGATGGTAAAGGTGGCAAAGCAAATTCCTCCACAGCCTAATCGTAAAGATATTTTCAACCTTGCTCCACATATACCCCACCTTGCAGAAGTTGCAACCCACCTATGCCAATATCTCAGCGACGAGGATTTAATTGGGCCTTTCGCGGGCTTAGGGCGGTTTTATCAAGGTCAAGGACTTTATCAGCAAGCAGAACCTTGGTTGCAGCAGTGTGAAAAAGTCACTAAAAATCGTCTTGGTTTAGAACATCCCCATGTCGCCGCTAGCTTGAACAATCTCGCACAAATTTATCATTCTACAGGACGCTACAGCGAAGGCGAACCTCTGTTTCAGCAAGCTTTGGAACTGAGAAAAAGCTTACTGGGAGACAACCATCCCCATGTCGCCGCTAGCTTGAACAATCTCGCAGCACTCTATCATTCTACAGGACGCTATAGCGAAGCCGAACTGCTGTATCAGCAAGCTTTGGAACTGAGAAAAAGCTTACTGGGAGACAACCATCTTGATGTCGCTACTAGCCTGAACAATCTCGCAGGACTCTACGGTGATATAGGACGCTACAGCGAAGCTGAACCCTTGTGTCAGCAAGCTTTAGCACTGACAAAACGCTTACTGGGAGACAACCATTCCCATGTTGCCGCTAGCCAAAACAATCTCGCACAAATTTATCATTCTACAGGACGCTACAGCGAAGCCGAACCCCTGTATCAGCAAGCTTTGGAACTGACAAAACGCGTACTGGGAGACAACCATCCCCATATTGCCAATAGCTTGAACAATCTTGCAGAACTCTATCATTCTACAAGACGCTACAGCGAAGCCGAATCCCTGTATCAGCAAGCTTTAGCACTGACAAAACACTTACTGGGAGACAACCATTCCTATGTCGCCGCTAGCCTGAACAATCTCGCAGGACTCTATCATTCTACAAGACGTTACAGCGAAGCTGAACTCCTGTATCAGCAAGCTTTGGCAATTTGTGAGCAGACTTTAGGTATAGGTCATCCCAATACAATCACGGTAAGGAAAAATTATGCAATCTTTTTAAGAGAAGCATATCGCTAACGATCGCACCCTTTCTCCCAAAATCACACCAAATTGATGCCACACAACAGTTGTAGTTCAAACTTTAGCAGCGATCGCCCATCAATTGTAACTTCAAACAGCGATCGCTCCCTCTTAATTTCTTCCTCTGTGTCCTCTGCGTCTCTGTGGTTCGATTCTCATGCTAATTGGCAAAGCGCGTAGGCGTAGCCCGTCGTAGACATCGCCCTATCATCCCTCAAATAAACTCAAGCATCGAGCGATCGCTTTGCCGTTTCAAGTTCCAAACCCCAAGTTTGAGCTTTTGAACCTCAACCGTCAACCTTAAAGGCGCAACTTCCAGCATCAAAGGCGCAACCGTCAACCTCAAAGCCGCAACTTCGAGGATTAAAGGTGCAATCGTCAGCCTCAAAGGCTCAACATTCACCCTTAAAGGCGCAACAGTCAACCTCAAAGCCGCAACTTTGAGGATCAAAGGTGCAACCGCCACCATCAAAACCACAACCGTCACCCTCAAAGGCTCAATAATCCCCTATATGTCTTTATCTTCAGTGTATCGACGGGGAGTATAGACAGAAATACTACCATTGCTGCGCTGAATAGTTCGGGTATGCGTCGAACCAACAAGAATAACTGTCCGCATATCGGCGACACCTGGCACTAACTCCTCAAGAGTAATCACCTTCACCGTCTGTCCCGGTCTTCCGAGATTCCGTGCCAGCACCACCGGGGTATCAGCCGTTCTATACCGCAGTAAAACATCTCTAGCTTGGGCTAGTTGCCAAGTGCGTTCTTTGGAAACAGGATTGTAAAAAGCAATAACAAAATCAGCTTGAGCAGTCGCCGCAATTCGTTGTTCGATAATTGCCCAAGGCTTTAAAATATCAGAGAGGGAAATCGCGCAGAAGTCATGCCCCAAAGGTGCGCCAATTGCTGCCGCCGCAGCTTGCATTGCTGATATCCCCGGTGCGACATGAATATCGATACTGTCCCATTCTGGTTTATTGTGGCAATCTAATACCTCGAAAACTGCTGTTGCCATTGCATAGATACCGGGGTCGCCAGAAGAAACTACAGCGACATAATGCCCTTGGGCTGCCAAATCCAGTGCCATCTGTGCCCGTGCAATTTCTTCCCTGTTATCTGACTCATGCCTACGCTTGCCATCTGCTAGAGAACCAACTAAATCTAAGTATGTTTTATACCCCACTAAGTCAGTCGCTGACTTGAGTATCTCCTTCACCTCTGGAGACATCCACTGCCACGCACCCGGCCCCGTGCCTACAATTGCCAAACGTCCGCGTGGCTGACCTATGGTGCTGGGGTCGATTGGTTCGGGGGCAATGGCGATCGCAATTTGGGAAGACGAGGGGGTAATTGGTTGAGCAGATGTACCTGTGGCAGCGATCGCTGCTGCTTGAGCGGGGCTATAACCTTGTGATAATAAGCTTTCTAACTGATTTGAGGTAAAGAAGCGAACAGGCACTCCGAAGGTGCTAGCAACGGCGTGAATTGCTGGATTGGCAGCGGCGGTGAGTGGTGCAAATATCCCGGCAACTGATGCGGGTGCAAGTTTGGCATCAGCGAGTAACTGCTGCACAGAAGCAATATCAACAGTGTTAGTGATGGCGATCGCTACAGTTGCCGGGTGATAGACTAGGCGGTTGGGTGCAGGAGTCACCAAGCGTTCAGTAATTTGGATGGTTAAATCTCCATTGGAGTCAATGGGCAATTGGCTATTAGTTAACCAGGGTGCTGTTCCCTCTAACTTCACTTGCGCCCCAGCTAATAAATCTGAGATAAACGTCTTGGCATCGTCTGGGTTAGCTAAATGATATCCGGGCGGGGGAGACAACAGCGCTGTACGAAAACGGATATCCCCTGTAGTCGTAATTGCAGCTTTAATATTAAGTACCTCGGCAATTCGACGCGCCAAATCATTTACTCCATTGAGTCCGCCCAAAAGGGGAACAACAGCGCTACCATCCTCAGCCACAGCTAGCACTGGCGGTTCTTGTCGTTTATCCGAGAGCATGGGAGCTAGCGTTCTGATCAGAATACCAGCGGCACAAATGGCAATGATTGGTGTTCCCTGAGCAAATAAGTCTCGCAGCGTCTCGCCAAAATTCGTATAGCTGACATCAACCCCAGACGTGCGGCCCGCCAAACCGTATAATGTAGCTCCTGGCAGGACGCTCATCATTTTGCGTGCTACTGCCACACTATTTTGACCCAGTACCACAACGGCGGGTGCTGTCTTCGTCATCATAAGAGTTCTTGAACTTTAATAGATATCTTGCAATTGATAGCTTTTTAATGAAACCACAGATGTAGACATATTAGTTTCCCGCAAAGTACAGCGATAAAGACAGATAGTAAACATCCTCTCCAGCGCAGCAATGAGTTAGACTGGATTTACACCACCGTTTATACTGTCCAATCATCTGTAGTTAAGTTCGGAACTCTGCTAAAGTCACTAATGTTGCGAGTCAACAGCACTAAGTTTTGCGAAAGTGCGATCGCGGCGATCCGTAAATCCATCGTGGCTATGCGAACTCTTTGCGATCGTAATCCCTCAAATATAGCTGCTGCTTTAGCATCGAACGGTAAGACTGGCACTGCCGAGAACCCCTGAATAATTTCCTTTAGCAGAGTATATCCCCAACTGCATCAGCAGGAGTTTGGGAGCGAGCGATAAAGGTATGAGCGCCAATCACTTGCTCATGGAAGCTGATGACGGAAAAGGCAAAATCGGCAGGTGGTTGCTGGTTAATTTTATTACTTAATTTGAGATACTCTGAGCCTGAGCGTCTTTGTAGAAAACTAATATGATCTGTATCAAGCAGGTATTTCACTGTAAATTATCAGCTTCGTCTGTAGATTTATCGGTGTCAGGTAGTAACATATCTTTATTTTTAAGAGCTTGTTCAGCTATTTCATTACTAGCAAATTGATTTGTTGGTTTATCAGCGTGACGGAACGCTCGCCCGTATTCTAAAGCTTCAAGGAATGCTGGTTCATCAGAAATTGAGCCAATAACCAATTCTTGCCAATTACTAGAGGTGGGAGCATCGTTTATTTGGCGTTTGAGATCCGCAACCGTCTGCTCAAGGGTTGCCAAACGCTGTTCAATAGTTACTTCATTCATTATTTGTGATATTCCCTCAATTAATGCTCGAAGCGCTTTGTTAACTGACTCCGGATCAAATATGACTGCCTGCGGATTATCAAAGACGGTTTTGGCTTCTTCAAAGCTGACACCGTGCTTATTTAAATTGGTGGCTGCTTTTGACTCATCCCACTCAAACTCCATACCCAAATCATATCTAACTGTTCATCAAGGCGACACGTAGAAAACCTAACTATAAGCCAAGTTTACAGTCGATTCTTGCTTGGTATCACAATCATGGCGAAATAGGGCACTTTTGCTGGATCGACCTCATCAAGCGGTACAATTTTCTGCTGTGACATGGTTGCCCGTTCAATATACAATGCCCGCGATGCCAAACCTAACTGATGCAGGATATCCCGCACTTTTGTAAAATGACGACCTAGCTTCATAATCGCTGCTGCATCGGTTGTCAGCAGTTGTGTGGTTAGTTCTTCTGCTGGCATTGGGGCAGGTAAGACGGTAAGAATATCGTTGTAGTAAGTAAAGGGTACACCTAAGGCTACCGGACAAGCCATCAGCGAGGAAACTCCGGGGACAACTTCTGTTTCGTAATGCTCAGATAAACGAGTGAAAACATACATGAATGAGCCGTAGAAAAACGGGTCGCCCTCACACAGCACCACTACATCCCGACCTGCGGCAAGATGTTCGGCAATTGGTTCAACTTCCTTGTCGTAAATGGATTGAGCTTTTTCTGGCTCTAAGGCACGGGGAAGGTGAAACTGTACCTCGATTTGATTGCCAGTCAGATACTGTGCAACGATCGCCCGCGCTATACTTTCTTTATCTGTGGCTGATTGATAGGCAACTACAGGAGCCGCACGCAAAAGCCGCAATGCTTTCAAGGTCAATAATTCTGGATCGCCCGGCCCTACACCAATGCCATAGAGACGACCTTTGGTTTGCATATTCATTCTTCCTCCGTTGCCAAGGCGTTAACTGCTGCTGCGGCGATCGCACTTCCACCACGCCGACCATGTAATGTTAAAAATGGTACATTTCTGCTATCTGCTGCCAGTGCTGCCTTTGACTCTGCTGCACCGACGAATCCCACCGGAAAGCCCAAAATCACCGCAGGCTTGGGACATCCTTCATCGAGCATTTCCAGCAGCCGGAATAGTGCCGTGGGTGCATTACCAATTGCTACTACTGCTCCTTCGAGGTGCGATCGCCATAATTCCAATGCTGCTGCTGACCTTGTAGTCCCAAGACTTTTAGCCATTTGTGGCACTTCTGGATAATTCAGAGTGCAGATCGCTTGGTTGTTTACTGGCAACCGCTTCCTGGTGACACCTTCGGCAACCATCCGGCAATCGCAAAGAATAGGTGCTCCTGCTGCTAGTGCTGCCCGTCCCGATTGCACCGCTGTTGGTGAATATCCCAAGTCATTGACAATATCCGTCATTCCACAGGCATGTATAAGGCGTACAGCAACTTTTGCGACATCTGGCGGCAGTACATCTAAGTTTGCTTCTGACCTAATGATGGCAAAGGAATTGCGATATATTTCACTGGCATCTCGGATGTAGTCGGGCATTGGGGATTGGGGGACTCAGGGTCGCCTCTGGGGATAAGGGATAATGAGGACTGGAAAAATACTTTTCTATGCCTAAGAAGGCAGGAGGTGATGATTCTGATCCAAATTAAAAGTATGGGGCTTTTTTACTGTCTTTTGAGAAAATAACTGCTTTAGTTGGGTGATGCCTGCGGCGGACTGCGCCAACGCATATCGATTGGCAAATTCCCTAAAGGACTCACTAGAGCTTTTTCGTTGTTTTTGATATACGTTTAGCATCTGCTCTAACAGTGAAGGCAGTTCGGCAAAGCTGACACATTTGTAGAGTTCGCGACCAAATTTATGGTTGCTGTCACCATCACCAACATAAACGTGATAGCACTCCAAATTTCCATTTTCTGTTTCCAGACTGACACCGAGCAGGGCAATATCACTTTTGCTATGCTGGGCGCAAGATTTGTCACAACCGCTGAAGTGGATATTAACAGGGCAATCTAAATTGACACGAGTTTCAAGATACTGTGCTAAAGCCAATGCATGACCCTTGGTATCCGTAGCAGCAGCAGCACAACCCCGCTTACCGGAACAGGCAACTAATGCACTCTTGATGTTGCTGTCTGAAGAATCTAATCCTAAGAATGCAAGTTTCCTCTGGACATCATTAACCCATTGCTGGGGAATATTAGTTAAAAGCAAATTCTGCCAAGGAGTTAACCTGATGCCGCTACCGTAGCTTTCTGCCAAATCAGCTAAACCCTGCAATTGCTTACTCTCCAAGCGTCCAAGGGGCAATACGATACCTATATAAAATAAACCTAACTGACGCTGGGGATGAATACCGATGTGTTGATACTCGGTATCCGATCTCACCTCTAATCCCTCACCTGCCAAGAGAGGCAAAAATTCCTCCTCCTTCCCTACGAGGGAAGGGGGTTGGGGGGTTAGGTTTTCTCTTATTTCGCTGCGGAAAAGAGGAAAAGGCAGCCTTGCCTCTACTTCCTGAAGATAACTTTCACAACCCAAACTATTTAGTAACTCTCGCAAACGTGGCTTGGGTCTACTATTAGTATCAATATGATTTAGATAGACATTCGCTAAAGCTGCCAAAACTGGCAAACATTCATCTGGTGCTAAGAAAATTCCCATATCGCTTGGTGGTTTGCCCTTCGTACCGACACTGAGATAGAGGCGGAAGTAAACTTTAGCGTTAACTAATACAGCAGCAAAGGTGATATCATTCAGGCGATCGCACACCGATACTAACCCCCCACCATCAAAGCAAACGCTAAATTTTGCAGGTAGTCCTGACAAGATAGGATGTGTGGCGATGTAATTATCCCAACTTTCGACAAAGGGACGGGTATCGATTAATTCTTGAGGATCTATCCCAGCAGTAGGGCTGGTCATAATATTGCGGATGTGGTCTACATCTGAAGTACGAGAACCCAAGCCTATATCTTGGAGGTGCTTCAGGACGGCAGGATTTATCTGGGTGCGAATTTCGCGGACTTGTAGGTTGGCTCGATTAGTCACATCGATATAGCTACCACCATACTGTTCAGCGATATCTGCGATCGCGCGGCATTGTGTACTATTAAGCATCCCGCCTGGTATTCTGATGCGAGACAATATACCATCTTGAGCAGGTGTGACGTAAAATAAGCCAGGACAGGCATTACCGGACAGCAAAACTGAAACTCCTTCTCCGTGCAACGCAGAGAGTAGATAATGAGTGTGTCTTGAAGACACTGCTGGAGTTGGCATTCTGACTTGGAAAGTCAAAAGTTAATCTGATTTTTTACCTTTTGCCTTTTCCTTACAGCTGCGGCACAGTCCCGGAATTTCACCGGAGTTTCCCGACTCCAAGCTTTAGTAATGTAGCATAAGAAGGCAACTAAGTATGTTAGCGTGAAATATTTATCATCAAAAAAGGCAGAAGGCAGGAGGCAGAGGGCAGGAGGAAAGAGGGTTTTAAGATTTAGCGCTAACTTGTTGACAAACTGTCTTGGACAGTTTACTGGCAAATTTCTGTAAAATCCAAGTTGTGTTGGAATAGCATCAAAGGTGTGACCTCAAATTTAAATTAAGTAGAAAAGCGCAAATCAACAGAACTAAGTAATGAAAAGTAAAGTTAACTAAAACCCTCTTAACTTCTGCCTTCCGCCTTGCCTTAATAATAAATATTCACGCCGACCTGCTGAGTATAATCTTTTATTAATTTTTTGATAACTCAAGCTTTACTTATTGCCATTGGGAAATATGGTAAATACCTATTCTGTAATATTTTTTGTTTGAGCTTATCATAAATAAGTATGGAATCCAATTCCCCATTGAAGCTAAACCGTCGTCAATTTTTGCTACGTTCAGCTATCACAACAGGTGGAATTATTGCCACAAATCTTGTATCTAGAACACCAGTTTTTGCCCAAGCACCTGCAATTATCACCTCCGATAAAATGCGTCCTGGCATACCTTATGGCGTAGCCTGTGGAGACATTTCCAACGATAACATTATCATTTGGAGTCGCAGCGATCGCCCTGCCAGAATGTTAGTAGAATATTCTACCAGCGAATCTTTTCGCAATGTGCAGCGTGTTTTCGGATCAAATGCTTTAGAAAATAGCGACTTTACAGCCAGACTTAATCTTAAGAATTTACCACCTAACCAACAAATATTTTATCGGGTAATTTTTCAAGATTTAGATTATAAAAATATCTATAGCGCTCCTGTAAACGGTACTTTCCGAACTCCTCCTATATCTGGGCGAGATATATTCTTTGTTTGGGGTGGAGACACTGCCGGTCAAGGATGGGGTATTAATCCCGATTTCGGTGGCATGAAAATTTACGAAACCATGCGCCAACTTCATCCCGACTTTTTCATCCATTCTGGCGACAATATTTATGCTGATGGCCCCATTCAATCACAAGTCACTCTGGACGACGGCACTATTTGGAAAAATATTACTACACCAGAGAAATCGAAAGTAGCAGAAACTCTCAAAGAATTTCGTGGTAACTACATCTACAATTTGCTGGATGAAAATGTCAAACGTTTTAATGCTGAAGTTCCCATATTGGCACAGTGGGACGACCACGAAACAAGAAACAACTGGTATCCTGGACAAATTATCCAGAATGATGACCGCTATACAGTCAAGGATGTTAACTTGCTGGCAGAAAGGGCAAGACAAGCGTTTTTAGAATATGTACCTATTGGTTATACAACCAATAATCCAGATAAGACCAGAATTTATCGCTCCTTTGCGTATGGTTCATTATTAGATATTTTCATGCTTGATGAGCGTACCTATCGCGGGCCAAACACCCTCAATAATCAGCCTGTACCAAGCAAAGAAACGGAATTTTTGAGCAGAAAACAAGTGCAATGGCTGAAAAGACAACTGCTGTCATCGAAAGCGACATGGAAAGTAATTGCCAGTGATATGCCCTTGGGACTGATAGTTCCAGATGGCAGCACTAACTTTGAAGCTTGGGCTAATAAAGACGGCCCGGCTTTAGGAAGAGAATTAGAACTTGCAGATTTACTCAGATTTATCAAAAACAAGAATATCCAGAATGTTGTTTGGTTGACTGCTGATGTACATTACGCAGCAGCCCACTATTACGATCCTGCTAAAGCGCAGTTTACCGATTTCAAGCCTTTCTGGGAGTTTGTTGCCGGGCCTCTCAACTCTGGCACGTTTGGGCCAAACCAATTAGAAAATACCTTTGGCCCGCAACTAGTATTTCAAAGTTTACCTCCAGGTACGAAAGCAAATCGACCGCCAAGTGAAGGTTTGCAATTCTTTGGTACAGTCAAAATTAATAGTTATACAAAGGTAATGACGGTAACATTGCGTAACTTGGTAGGAAAAACTGTTTACAGCGTAGATTTGCCACCAGAAAAGTAAATCACTAAAAGCACAGCAAAATATAGCCAGTTAGATAGAGTAATGACACAATTTTTTACTCTGTCTGCTGGCTGTGCTGTTTTTTGGGCTGAGATGGTGCAATAGCATATGGAGATTGCAAACTTACTGAGTAAAAACTCAGGAAACCGCTATGATGTGGCAATTTGGCACGGAAGACTATCAGCCGCAGCAGGCGCAATAGAAAAAGATTGTTAATCCTCAGTAAGGATGGAAATATCAATGTTATTAAAGATGCTATAACCTTTAATTTGATTGTTACTCCACTACTGGAATTTTCTTTCTATCCCAACTTTTGCTTAATTCATAACCTATTCAACACATCCTGTTCTGGATAAATGCATGATTGTCAAAGATTTTTTCTTAATTCCGCAGCTTGCAGCAGTCATTGGTGTCCTGTTATTAACAGCTTGTAACGGTACTTCCAACTCAGCAGGTAATTTTACGGGTTTAAAAGCTAAAGTTTTAGTAGGCAGTGCCTTGGGAGACTTTTGTAACCAAGCTGCAACAAGCTTTAATGCTACACAACCCAAGCTAGACAATGGTACGGCTTTTCAGGTGAACTGTGAAGCACAAGGTAGCGGTGATATTGTCACTAAACTAGTTTCTTTAGCAACTCAACTGAAGAATGGGACTTTGCAAGCTGATGCAGCAGACTTTCCCACAATCATTTCGCTGGATGGAGATATATATCACAGTCAGCTAATTTACCGTATTAACCAAGTATATCCAGGGCAAAATTATATTCCGCAAATTACGGACTCAGAACTTGTGGCGAGTACACCAATGGTGTTTATGGCACAGCCAGATGTCGCTGGAGGACTGCGAAAAGTTGCTGACCCTTACAAAGCTTTAGTGACTGCAAAGACCCACCGCGATATCGATGCATCTGGGCCGCCAACGGTGGTTCACTACGTTCACGCTGCACCGACTCGTTCTAATTCGGGGTTACAAACTTTGGTAGCTCAATACGCCAGTGTATCGAGTAAGCGTCCTGAAGAACTGATAGTTGCTGATGTCCAAAAGTTTCAACCGCAAATTCAGCAAATTCAAAGCAAGATTACTCGTTACGGTGTTTCTACTAATTCTCTGGCTCAAGCAATGGTAAAAAATGGCCCATTTTGGGCTTCTGTGGGGTCGGTGTACGAGTCTAGTGTAATTGCTGCGAATTCTGGATTACAGCCAGGACAAGAACGCTACGAAGCTGTTTATCCCAAAGTGACATTTACCTCTAATATGCGGGCAATTGTGCCGAAAGCACCTTGGGTCAGTGCCGATGAAAAGGCGGCTGCGGAAAAATTCATCACGTATTTGCGATCGCCACAAACTCAAAAAATTGCCACAGATTTAGGTTTGCGACCGGGAACCCCAGGTGTAGCCTTGGGGCCAAAGTTTACTTCCGAATTTGGAGTGAATTCCCAAACCAAGTATGACTCTTTACGACCACCCAAACCGGAAGTTGTAGAAGCGATGTTGAAATCTTGGCAGGAAGTTGCGAAAAAACCATCTCTGGTGGTGGTAGTTGTAGATTCTTCGGGTTCAATGTCGGGTAACAAGTTACCAGCCGTACAAAATACTCTCCAAAACTACATCAAAAATTTGGGGCCAAAAGAGCAAATTGCTTTGATTGATTTTGACTCAGCAATTCGACCGCCAGTGTTAGTAGATGGTACACCGCAAGGACGCGATCGCGGTTTGCAATTTATTAGTAGTCTTGATGTTGAAGGCGGTACAAAATTATATGATGCTGCTCTTTACGCTCGCAACTGGCTACAGCAAAATCTCCGCAAAGATGCTATTAACGCCGTTTTAATATTAACGGATGGGGAAGATTCTGAGTCTAAAATTAATTTAAATCAACTTTCTGAAGAACTGAAACAAAGCGGCTTTTCGACCGACCAACGCATTAGCTTTTTCACCGTTGGCTACGGTAAGGAAGGTGAATTTAATCCCAAGGCACTGAAGACAATTTCTGAGTTAAATGGTGGTTACTATTCTAAAGGAGATCCCGAAACAATTTCGCGCCTAATGGCAGATTTACAGGTAGAATTTTAAGCCTAAATCTGTGAATAAATATATCTTCTTAACTACGAATTATGAAACTAGCAAATCCATTGTATTATCCATTGGCGGTTTTAGCTGGAGGAATCAGTCTAATCGTCGGTGTGCGTTTTTTGCAATTGCCCAGTCCGATTATGTTACCTATCGCAACTGGTATTGCTGTTGCTGGGTCTAATTTTTTAAAATCCCGCGAGCCTAAATATTTGGAATTAAATAATCCTGAGTTAGAACGGGAAATAACATCAGTAAAAACATCTGCTTTGGCTTTAGCCAATAAGTCAAACGAACTGCGTTTAGAGGTAAAAAATCTATTAACTGATTCCTTCCAAATGGAACTTTTAGCAGCAGTGCAAATGAGTTGCGATCGCGCTCTAGAAGTTCCAGCTAAAATTGACAATCTGGCATGGCGTTTACAAGGAAGTAATTCACTTCTTTCACTTAGCGAACTGCAACAGCAACTTGCAGAAGTTCAACACAAACATCGTTCTAGTTCTGGCGTAGCAAAGCAACACCTCAGCCAACTAGCAGATAGTCTCAAGCGTAATATTCAATTAGCCCAAGAAGGTCAAGATACTCGTATAGCACAAATTGTTAGCATTTCTACCCAAATTCAAGATTCTGCTGGTGTATTGCAGCGATTACAAAATAAGCTACATACTTCAGATTTAACTGATTCAGAGCAAATTAATCAGTTGCAATTACTCAGTGATGAACTTAGCAGCTTCCAAGAAAATATTGATTTGCTAGTTCGTAAATAATTGAATTACTAAAATTTTTCTATCCACCGCCAACAAAAATCTATGGTAAAGATAAATTCAAAATTTCAGCGTTATGCCACCTCGGTTACAATCATTTTAGCCGCATTAGGTTTGACTTATGTCCCCATTCCTGGGTTACAAAAAACTATAATAGTTGTCAGCGGTACAGAATTACAAGAACCTCTGCAACAGTTAGAAACAAAATTTGAGCAAGAAAATCCGAATATTAAGTTAGAGCTAAAATTTCAAGGCTCCCAGGATATAGTTAATCAGTTTATCGATCGCAAAGATGATTTTAAACCAACGGTGCTAATTCCAGCCAATGGTGAAATTTTAACAGAATTAAGCGATCGCCTCCGCGCTACGAACAACACCGATCCCTTTTATGATTCTCCTAGCCCCATAGCAAAAACTCTAATAGTGGGTATTGCTTGGCCCGAACGTGGAAAAGTCCTTTTCCCAGACGGACGCTTTCAATGGCAAAGAGTCGAACAAGCAATGCAAGCAAGGAATTGGGAAAAAATTGGCGGTTCTAGTAACTGGGGTAGCTTTGATTTTGTCACCACAGACCCCACCCGTTCAAACAGCGGTCAAGTGACATTAAACTTGTGGATGCAATCAAAATTAGGTGGAACAGTTGACAGCAATAGTTTTAACGATTCATCTATACAGTCACTATTTAGTTTAATTAAGAAATCAGTCTATCAGCCACCTAGGTCTACAGATACTCTTCTGCAAGAATTTATTACCAGAGGTTCCAACGATGCTGATGTGGCGACAGTATATGAAAGTATTGCCCTTTATCGTTGGCAACAATCAACAGCTAATCAAGGAAAACCTTATCAAATCTATTATTTAAACCCCTCAATTGAATCTACCGCCACAGCAGCAATTGTGCGTCGAGATGTGGATAGCGGTACTGCAAATGCTGCAAGAAAGTTTGTTGATTTCCTAACACAACCAGAACAACAAGCAGTTCTAGTTCAGTATGGCTTCCGTCCAGTGAATAATACTATTGATTTAAAAGCTGTGCCTAGAAGTCCGTGGAATCAAAATATTCCTGGTGCGGAAGTAAAACCCACTGTCCAAACTTTACCACCACCTAACGCTCAGACACTTACAGAAATTCAACGCTTGTGGGAAAGGGTGAATTGAAAAGAGACGCGATTAATCGCGTCTGTACAATGGTCAGTTGTTAGAAGGCAGAAGGCAGAAGGCAGAGGGCAGGAGGCAGAAGTGAAGAATTATCTCCCTTATCTCCCTTGTCTCCCTTGTCTCCCTTGTCTCCCTTGTCTCCCTTGTCTCCCTTGTCTCCCTTGTCTCCCTTGTCTTCCTTGTCTTCCTTGTCCCCCCGTCCCCTAAACATCAACTAACAGGCTCTAGCTGATAACTTTCTTGCTCCTGTGCTTGCTTGTTTTGCTGTAAAACTTCCAGCTGTGCTTCTAGTTGTGCTTTCACCTGATGACGGAAACTGAAAAAGTGTTCGCCTAAACTCAAAGCGACAAAATAGTCGTAAAATAAACTGGGTTTTTGTAGTGCGATCGCAATTAATTGCCACCAAAACAGCAAACGCGTAGTGCGAACTACACCTTGTCGCCAGCAAACTACCGGAAACAAGCGCATTTCATGCCACGTAAATCGACGTTTGATTTTAGGACGCTGACCATTCATCATCTTAAAATGGCGAAAAGTCCGCTTCAAGTAAGGTAGCGGCTCATAAAGATTCCAGAAACAATCAATATATTCCGCCACGATTTCTTCCACTGGTCGAGTCGGTTTAAAGTTCATCAATGAACCTTGATAGACTGTCGCTAAACCTTCATGCAAGCGGTCTTCTTGCTTGAGGCGAGTCCACATCGCTGTATTGTGCAATGCTTGCAGTAAACTCAAATGCGCTTGCGGAATACCCGTTTCTTCAATAAACTCCTGAATGCGTTTCCCTGCACCCGCACGTTCATTGTCAAAGCCAATGATAAAGCCGGACATAATTTGTAATCCCGCTCGTGTAATTTTGTGGCACGATTCCATAAGGGACTGACGGGTATTCTGTTCTTTGTGAATTCCTGCTAAGCTTTCAACGTCTGGTGTTTCAATGCCCATAAATACCAAAGCGAAACCAGCTTTCACCATCAATTCGATTAATTCATCATCTTCTGCCAAATTTAGCGAAGCTTCTGTGAGTAACGGGAAAGGATAGTTGCGTGCTTCCATCCACGGAATTAATGCCCTTAGCAATACTTTGGCATTGCGTTTGTTACCAATAAAGTTGTCATCAACGATAAACACATAGCGATACCAGCCCATTTGATACAGTACTTCCAATTCCGCTAGCATCTGTTCGGGTGTTTTCGTCCGTGGCTTGCGACCAAACAAGTTGATGATGTCACAAAATTCACACTGAAATGGACATCCCCGTGAAAACTGGACTGTCACAGCCATGTATGCATCTAAATCTAACAAGTCAAACCGGGGTATGGGAGTTTGTGTGACATCCGGTTTTTCGGTAGCACGGAAAATTCCTCGTTCTTCTCCTCGTGCCAAAGCTTCCAAAAACATGGGGACAGTGCATTCTCCCTCATCTAATATTAGATAAGCAGCTCCTGCTTCTGTGGCAAATTCCGGTACTGATGTGGGGAAAGGGCCGCCGACTGCTACCTTTTTACCTAATTCAACCCCTTTTTGAATTAACTTACGGAAATCTTCTTTTTGGATAATCATTGCAGAGATGATTACCAAATCGCACCAATCCCAGTCTTCATCTGTCTCCAAGCGGACATTGCGATCTACCAATCTGACTTCCCAATCACTTGGTAGCATTGCCGCTACTGTAATTAAACCCAACGGCGGATTTGTAGCGTGTAAACCTGCCAAATCAAGGGCTTCCTGGTAAGACCAGAAAGAATTGGGCATTATAGGCCAGAGTAGTAAAGCTTTCATTAGCAGACACCCCGGAGTGGGAAATTAAGTAATTATTCTCAGATTACTGCTACTTTCTCTAACAAGAGCTTAAATTTTATTTATTTCTGTAAAATAAGCTACATAAATGGCTTTTGCGAGTAGAGGGAGATTAGGGGACGCGGGGATGTGGAGATGTGGAGACGCGGGGACGTGGAGATGTGGAGACGCGGGGACGTGGGGACAAGGAAGACAAGGAAGACAAAGGAGATAATTCTTCACTCTGCCTTCTGCCTTTTAACAACTGACCACTGACTACTAATATCATGTCCGGTTAAACAGTTGTCATTGCGAACGAAGTGAAGCAATCGCAGAGACATTGTGATTGCTTCGTTTCACTCCGTTCCACTCGCAATGACATATCACAAGTAATTTGCCGGACATGATATAACTCCTTGCTAATAAGTGTTTGAACTCCATTAATGAGGCTTTGAACTCCGTTAATGAGTCTTTGATATTCGCGGACGAGTCTTTGAACTCCATTAATGAGTCTATGATCTCGCGCACGAGTCTTTGAACTCCGCTAAAGAGTGTTAGAGTTACCGCGTCTTTCTATTCTCCTCACTTCTGGCAACTGGCAACTGACAACTGACAACTGACAAAACAGCAACTTGACCAGGAAAATGTCAAAATTAAATGAGTTTTATGACCGCCACTTTACATAGTGCGGATTTGAGATAACTAAATTGAAATTTATGGGCAAGCAGCGTGTTCTTTCTGGAGTTCAACCAACGGGCAATTATCATCTAGGCAACTATTTGGGAGCAATTCGCAACTGGGTAGAAGGTCAAAGTGAGTACGAAAATTACCTTTTCGTGGCTGATTTACATGCAATTACAGTACCACATGAGCCAAAACAGTTGGCATCTGATACTTACACCCTCGTTGCACTCTATTTAGCTTGTGGTCTAGATTTAACTCACTCCACTATCTTTGTGCAATCGCACGTTTCTGCCCACAGTGAACTCACCTGGTTGCTCAACTGCATCACACCTCTAAACTGGCTGCAAGACATGATCCAGTTCAAGGAAAAGGCTGTCAAGCAGGGAGAAAATGTGAGTGCAGGTTTATTAGATTACCCTGTATTGATGGCATCTGATATTTTGCTTTACCAAGCAGATAAAGTACCAGTAGGTGAAGACCAAAAGCAACATTTGGAACTTACACGAGATATTGCTGCGCGGTTTAACCATTTATTTGCTAAACCAGATCGACCAGTGCTGAAATTACCAGACCCTTTAATCCGCAAAGAAGGAGCAAGGGTGATGAGTTTGGCGGATGGTACGCGCAAAATGTCCAAGTCCGATCCTTCCGACTTAAGCAGAATTAATTTGCTAGATCCACCGGATCAAATTCAATACAAGATTAAGCGCTGTAAAACCGACCCAGTTCGAGGTCTGATTTTCGACGATCCAGAGCGCCCAGAATGTAACAACTTGTTAACACTGTATACGCTGCTGTCTGGGAAGACGAAAGAAGAGGTGGCGGCGGAGTGTCAGGATATGGGTTGGGGACAATTCAAGCCATTATTGACAGAAACAACGATCGCAGCTTTAAAACCAATCCAAGAGAAATATCAAGCAATCACAGAGGATAAAAGTTATTTAGAGTCTGTATTGCGTGACGGCAGGGTAAAAGCCGAAGCGATCGCCAACCAAACCCTAGCACAAGTAAAAGCAGCTTTGGGTTACTCTGTCCCTCTGTGAGGGTTTCTCTTTCAGGTGTGGTTCGTTATACCCTGTAAGAGAACCAACATATTAATGTTATGGACGATAACCATAGCCACACCGTCTTAAATTCCTTTCGCAGAGCCGCGCAAGCGGGTGAATTTTTAGTTACCGCCGAGGTTGCACCACCAAAAGGCGGTAATCCACAACACATGCTCCAAATGGCGGCGACCCTTAAGGGGAGGGTTCATGCCGTCAATATTACCGATGGTAGCCGAGCTGTGCTGCGGATGTCTTCTTTAGTAGCGTCTGCTATTTTATTGCAAAACGGGATAGAGCCAGTTTGTCAGATTGCTTGCCGCGATCGCAACCGCATTAGTTTACAAGGTGACCTCATGGGCGCTCATGCCTTGGGTATTCGCAACATTTTAGCTTTGACTGGCGACCCAGTAAAAGCAGGCGATCACCCAGAAGCCAAAGCCGTCTTTGACTTAGAAGCTGTGCGGCTGCTGCAACTGATTCGGAAAATGAATCAGGGTTTTGATTGCAACGAAAAACCTTTGACTGATGGTGCATTGAATTTATTTGTCGGTGCAGCAGTAGATCCACAATGCGCGAGTTGGTCGGGTTTGCAAAGTCGATTTGAACGCAAAATCGAAGCCGGGGCGCAGTTTTTTCAAAGTCAGCTGATTACTGATTTTGAGCGGCTAGAAAAGTTTATGGACAAAATAGCTGCTAGTCATAAAAAGCCAATTTTGGCGGGAATTTTTCTGTTGAAATCTGCAAAAAATGCTCAGTTTATTAATAGGTGCGTTCCCGGTGTAAATATACCTGAGCATATTATTGATAGATTGGCACAAGCAAAAGATCCGCTTGAGGAAGGAATGATAATTGCAGCAGAGCAAGTAAAGATTGCACGACAATTGTGCCAGGGTGTCCACATGATGGCGGTGAAGCGCGAAGATTTGATTGCACCAATTTTAGATTTAGCTGGGGTTACACCAGTTAATTTAGTGGGAGCGAAGTAGACAAGCGATCGCATTTCCTACTGTATCAAGAGAGATGCGTAGACACGCAGTGGCTTGTCGTTAGACATCGCCCCTCTCTCTCTTTTCATTGCTAAACTAAAAACCAACCCTTACTCCTGCAAAGGTAATCTTATGACCTCTGCAACCAATCCACCCACCGATCTCACTCCTTTTCCAGACCATACGCAGCTACCAGAGTCTGATGGTACATTCGTGAAGAACTTCCAGGAACATCCGCAAAGCATTCTACTAACAGACTCAATTAAACCAATATTGCAAAAACGTCACCCCGATGGGCAATACTGCATTGGTCAAGATAGTGGTATCTACTGGCGCTTGACTGACCCACCAGAAAAAGGCGCAGAAGCACCGGATTGGTTTTATGTAGGAAATGTACCGCCTTTGCTAGATGGACAAACACGAAGGTCTTATGTACTGTGGCGAGAGTTTATTGCCCCCTTAATTGCCTTGGAATTTGTTTCTGGGGATGGTAGTGAGGAACGAGACAAAACTCCTTGGAAGGGTAAATTTTGGATTTACGAGCAAGTGATTCATCCAGCTTTTTATGGCATTTATGAAGTGAGTAAAGCCAGTGTGGAAGTTTATGAATTAGTTGGCGGACAATATCAGTTATTAGCAGCAAATGAGCGCGGACATTATTCCATTACACCCCTGGGAGTTGAGTTAGGCATTTGGCAGGGAGAATACCAGAATATGGATTTACCCTGGCTGCGCTGGTGGGATTTGCAAGGTAATTTATTACTGACTGGTGAGGAAAGAGCCGAACAGGAACGCCAACGGGCTGAACAAGAACGTCAGAGAAATGAGCGCCTAGTTGCTCAATTGCGATCGCTTGGCGTTGAACCAGAAGCTTAAGTATTTAGTCAAAAAGTGTGTAGATGTGTATGGGCTTGTAGTCAGACATTGGCTGCTAAACTACTTTAAGATTTTATATAAGCCACTAAAAAATTATCCTGAAATATGGCTCAAATCTTAGTTGAAAACAGAGAAAATTTTAAGAATCGTAATCAGAGTAAATTTAAATGCACGTTATTAGTCGCAGAATTCTACGAGAATTTTGTGAGGCTCACGCAGATACAAGGGAAGCACTTTATGATTGGTATAGGATAGCAACCAAAGCTGAATGGAAAAATCTGGTTGAAGTTCAGGCTATTTATCCAAAAGCAGAAGCAGTTGGTAATTTCACGGTGTTTAATATTAAAGGAAACAACTACCGTTTGATAGCTGATATTGTTTACGAAACTCAAAGAATCTATATTAAATATGTCCTGACTCACGCTGAATATGATAAGGATAAATGGAAAAATGACCCGTACTTTTAATCCGGAATCTTATGGTAAATTGCTAGCCGAGTATCAGCCAAAAATAATTACCACGGAAGCAGAAAACGAACAAGCGATCGCACTTGCATTAACCTTAGAACATCGTCCCAATCGTACACCAGAAGAAGAGATGCTGTTGCAACTGTTGGTGACATTAATTGAGCAGTTTGAAGAAACCCATTACCCAATTCCCCAAGGTACACCCAATTCGATGTTAGTGCATCTGATGGATGCACGCGATACTACAACCGAAGCATTAGCTGAGGTAATTGGTTCATTGGAAATTGCCTTGCAAATTGTTAATGGCGATCGCACCATTAGTAAAACTCAAGCAGAAGCGTTGGCGGACTATTTTAATGTAGATATCAGTTTATTTACCTAGCTTTTCTTCGATAACAACGCTCTTAAAACCAGTGCTTGGTATTGAGCCGGAAATTTAATATTTTGGTATAAAATCAAAGGTGCGTAGGCGCAAAACGGCTTGTAATTGGAAATCATATCAAGTTCGGCTAATTAGTTATAATTCCCGAATCTATGCAGAAAGCCTGAAAACCCCTCCCCTCTGCACCTCTGCCCCTCTGCGGTCTTAATGATAAGTCTTTAACCGAACACGATATCACTCAGCATTAAACCAGAAGCCTAACTCTTTGGCTGAAAGGTGCGTATACGAGCGGTTTGTCTTCAGATATCACCTGCTAAACTACCTTAAAATTGTAAATATAAGCCGCTAAAAATCATTCTGAAATATGGCTCAAATCTTAGTTGAAAATTTAGATCCTGTTATTCTACAAAAGCTAGAAACTCTTGCCAAACAGCACGGTAGGTCTTTGCAAGAGGAATTAAAACATATCTTACAGCAAGCCGCAGAAACAGCAACACATTACCACACTGGCAGCGATATGGAAAAAGCCAGAGAAGCAGTAGCACGCGCTCAAGTTAGATATACAGGAAAAACTTTCAGTGATAGTACTGAACTCATCCGTGAGGACAGAGAACGGTGAGTCGGTATGTTTTAGATGCGAGCATTGCCATAAAATGGTTCATCCCTGAAGTCTACTCTGATGTAGCTAGGCGTTTACTAGCAAGTAACCATACTTTTTTAGTTCCAGATTTTTTCTTTGCAGAAGTGGTAAATGTCTTGTGGAAAAGAGTACGTCGCGGTGAAGATACTGCTGACAACGCCAAACAAACATTAGCAGATTTAAATGTAGTTCCTGTAGAAGTTTATTTATCTCAGCCATTGATGCCACTTGCTTTAGATATTGCCCTCAAGAGCGATCGCGCAGTATATGACAGCTTATACTTAGCTCTTGCCATTACGCAACAATGCCAAATGGTGACAGCAGACGAAAAATTTTACAACGCTCTTAAAACCAGTAGCTACGCAGATAATCTTCTGTGGGTGGAGAATATTTAGGCGATCGCTTGAGTTTTACACAAATGTAGCGATTGTCTTGAAAGTCAAGCGTTCGCAAACAAAAAACTGTGAGTAAGATTGACGCAACTGGGAACGCTTCGCCGCTGAATCTTCTAATACTTCGACACAATTTCAAAGTATCTCAACACAACTTTGAAGTACCTGAACATGATTTTGAAGTACTCCAACACAACTTTGAAGTACCTAAACATAATTTTGAAGTACTCCAACACGGCTTTTAAGTACCTAAACATGAGTTTGAAGTACTTCAACACGACTTTGAGGTACCTGAACATGATTTTGAAGTACTCCAATACGACTTTGAAGTACTTGAATATGATTTCGAGGTATTTGTTGCTTAAACATTAGCTGAGGTAATTGGTTCATTGGAAATTGCTTTGCAAATTGTTAATGGCGGCACCATTAGTAAAACTCAAGCAGAAGCGTTGGCTGATTATTTTAATGTAGATATCAGTTTATTTACCTAGCTTATCTTCCATAACAACGCTTTTAAAACCAGCGTTTGGTGTTGAGCCGGAAATTTAATATTTTGGAATGATCTCATGTCCGGATAAATACTTGTCATTACGAACGCAGCGATAGCGAAGTGAAGTAATCGCAGAGTCCGCAGCGATTGCTTCGTTCCACTCCGTTTCACTCGCAATGACATATCGTAAGTGATTAAGCGGACTTGATATGAGATCAAAGGTGCGTAGACGCATAGAGGCTTGTCCTTAGACATCGCTTCTCTACTCGATACAATAACTACAAAATCTTTTGCCAGATAGCTTCTAGAGCTTGAGTAAGCTATGAACCTGTACCAAAAATTCTATGTCCTAACCATCCCAAACCCAAGCCTAGACTAGAAGTGCTAGCTAAAATTAGAAAAGTATGAAATTTGCTAAAAGATTCTAGTAATTTATCTCCAACCACAGCCCCAGCCATAGCCACAGCCCCAGCCACAGCCACAGCCCCAACCATAGCCACAGCTCCAGCCCAAGCCCCAGCCCAAGCCCCAGCCCCACCCATAGCCACAGCCATAGCCACAAYCCCAGCCACAGYCCCAGCCACAGCCACAGCCACAGCCACAGCCACAGCCCAAGCTATAGCCCAAATTATGTACGGAGCGTTAGACGCTGCTAACAAGTAGCCTATTAATAGGTAGCTTAACAATACACCAATCAACCAGCCCCAGGGAATAATTCTAGGTGATTTAGTAGGTGGTTTACCTAGAATTGGCTCTGAGTTTGGCTTGGCTTCAAGACGAACAACTTCTTTTTTATAATCTCGATCAACAGGTGGTGGAGGCGTTGCTTTTAGTACTTCTAGCATACTCAACCATACTTGCATAGATTGAGGACGGTCTTTTGCCTCCAGTGCCATACCCTTGAGAATTGCTTTATTTAATTGATCGCTAATGCTTGGATTAATTTGTTTAGGTGATTTCAGATCAGCATCATCGAGTTTGCGAGCTAAAGAGGTTGTGGGGCGTTGACCAGTCACGGCATAATAGAGTGTAGCAGCTAGACAGTAGACATCGACAGTTGGCTCCCGACTACCTCTGCTCATCTGCTCATAGGGCGCAAACCCTTCATTACCTGCAATGCCCTTTGAACTCAAAGTCTTAGGCAAAAGTTCTTTGGCAATTCCAAAGTCAATTAAAACCGCTTTGCCATTTCTCCGCAACATAATATTTCCAGGGTGGGCATCTCGGTGTACTAGCCCTGCTTGATGCACTACGCTCAAAGCTTCCCCAATCTGGCGGATACAGGGTAGAATCTCCGCTTCTGGTAAAGCCCCCCTACGCTTCACTGCCTCAAATAAATTTTCTCCCTCAACAAAGTCCATCACTAAACAGTGGGTAGCACCTTCGCGAAACAAGTCAATCACTCCCACAATATGAGGATGGGGGTCTTGAGATAATCGTGCCAATATCCGCCCTTCTTGGATAAATCTCTCTATATACTTGTCATATTCCGGATCGTGGCTGAGGTATTCATTAGGTGTCTTAATTACAACTGTCTGATTTAGTTCAACATGCAATGCCTTGTAAGTAATCCCAAATCCTCCCCGTCCCAGGACTGTCTCAATTACATATTTGCTATTTTGTAATCGTTGTCCTGCTATCCAGGGCATGAATACCTCTAAGTAAAGAAAAATACCTTAAGCTAACATCCTGATGAGAGTGTACCTAAATTTACGGAGTTTTGCTAGATGAGGGACTAGGAGACAGTGACGGTGGGCTAGGAGACGGAGATGGTTTAAAAATTGGAATCCAACCAGCCATACCTGAAAGAAAGGTTCCAATAGCTGCAATTAAGGTTGCAATGGCAGTAACAGCAATCCAATTAATTTTTGATTCCGGTTTAGGAGGTACAGGTGTCTCCGTCTTGCTAGTTTCCCCAGTCAACCCCAATAAATCAAGCCATTCCCGCATTGACTGCGATCGCTGCTTAGGATCTAGCTTCATACCTTTTAAAATTGCGCGGTTGGTGCGATCGCTAATCTGATTATTAAGGTCTTTCGGAAGCACTAAACGAGCATTATCTACCTTGCGTCTCAGCGCACTGACGGGTGTTTTTCCAGTTAAAAGTACATAAAGAGTTGCTGCTAAAGAATAGATATCACTATACGCTCCAGTTGGTTTAGTGTGTTGAGTGTAAAGCTCAGGAGGTGTAAATCCTTCGGAAGTTTCTTCAGTTCGAGATGTGGTTAAGATATGGTCAAAATCCAAAGCTAAACCAAAATCGATTAGCACCGCTTCCGGCTGTCCATCTCGCACCCGCAATAAAATATTTCCTGGATGCACATCTCGATGGATTAACCGATTTTCATGCACAACTATCAGTGCTTCTCCAATTTGCTGAATATAACGTAGCGCCTCTGATTCTGAAAGTATTGATTGGCGACGGTCAGCTAAACTCACTCCATCAACATATTCCATTACCAGACACCAATGTTCTCCCTCCTTAAAGGGTTCGGCAACTTCAACAATATGTTTGTGCTGACACCGACTAAGTTTTACCGCCTCCTGCCAAAACATCGTTTCTAATCGTCCGCGTTCTTGCTGGCTGAGAGACGTTAGCAAGTCATCATTTAAGGTTTTGATGACCAAGCGATCGCTATTCTTATTTTTTACCAAATAAGTAATGCCAAAGCGTCCTCTTCCCAATTCTCTCTCAATGGTGTATTTTCCACCTTGCAAGCGATCGCCAGCTACCCAAGCCATCTTTGCAACTCCCAAAATGCTTAGATTAATTCTCACACAAGAGAGCCTTAATAACTTGAGCCTCACTTGGCAGAACTAATGCGATCGCCTAACTGCCCAAATGAATACGCGATCTACTGAAATTAGTAAATAAACTGCGGTTTGTTTACAGAATCTTTTGAAATAAGTACGCGATCTACTGAAATGAGTAAGCAAAAGGAAGTTTTACTTTCTCAATATGAGCGATCGCCTTCTCATTTTGGTGTTTTCCGCAAGCGAAAACAGGTTTTGTTTTCTCAAACCTAAGTTTGCTTATTCATTTTGGTGTTTTCCGCAAACGAAAACAGGTTTTGCTTACTCATTTTGGTGTTTTCCGCAAGCGAAAACAGGTTTTGCTTTCTCAAACCCCAGTTTGCTTACTCATTTTGGTATTTTCCGCAAGTAAAAAGCGCTAACGCTTACTAAATCTAACTTTATTAATTAAGAAATAAAGTAAAGACAAAAGGACGGATATTATTCTTTTCTGCGCGAAGCCTTCTCCTCATTCTTTTTTAAATTAATAGTTGACAAGTATAATTTTATACTTTATTATTTAAGCATGAGAAAGGCGATCGCCCTCTTGCAAGATCCGCGATCGCCTTTCTTTCAACCCCACATTAGGAGTCAACTATCATCATGACACAAGTACAAAAGTTCGGAGATAATCAAGAGTTCCCTCAAGTACAGTCAGAAGAGTATTTGCCTAGTGAAGACTTTGATGCACCCGCCCTCAAATCTGCTCAAAAGCGATCGCCAAAAAGAGAACCAATTAAACATATATTGATTGGTTCTCCGAAAGCCGTCACTAGTACAATTCACTTTTTGCAGGTGATTGGTTATGCAAATGTCGGAGATTGGAGTCAACTACTACCAACCGAAAACCCTGATGAGGTGATGAGTATTTTAATCCGTCAGATTTTAACGCAATAACCAAAGTCGAAAACCTCCAGCTATGCAATAGGCTGGAGGTTTTTTAGTTGTATATTCTTTAGCATCTAGTGTCGGATATTAAAAGGGATCGCTCGGTGTTAAACCAGAAGTTTAATACACTAAATAGAATCGGGATCTATGCCTAATTCTTGCAGTTTTGCAGCCAAGCGATCGCTACGTTGTTTTTCTTGTTCGGCGCGTTGTTTTTGTTGTTCAGCGCGTTGTTTTTCTTGTTCGGCGCGTTGCGTCTGTTGATATGCTACTTCTTCTGGTGTGGGAACTAATTCACCTTCCGCCGAAAAAAAGCGTAATTTATCTCGATGAATTCCTAAATACAACTCTAGTTGCTGACTCCATAACCAACCTTGAGCATTGGGTTCCAATGGTTGATACTTACCAGCTACCAAGACAAACCCAGCAAATTCTAAATTATTGGGGTCAAACCAGAAGTATTCAGGAGTGCGAAAGGTGTTCTGGTAAATTTCTTTTTTTAAGCCTCTGTCTGTTGCGGCTGTAGAATCTGATAGCAGTTCGATAATAACGTTGGGATACTTACCATCTTCTTGCCAAACAACCCAACTTTTACGCGGTTGGCGCTCTGTCCCCAACACTACCAAAAAATCTGGCCCGCGAAAATCTTCTGACTTGAGCTGACGAGGGCTGTAGTAAATTGTAATATTACCAGACACATAAAAATCATTGCGGCTACTCCACCACAACTCCAAACACTGAATCAACAGTGTCATTTGTAACCGATGTAAGTCGCTTTCCAAAGGCGGTTCGTCACTATATAAATCTCCTGGGGGAAATATAACATCTTCTGGGGTTTCTAAATCTTGGACAACAGACATGACTGCAACTATCTCGTTGCTATCAGTTTAGCGTAGCAGTGAAGTGTGATGTCTTATGGTAAGCCCTTTCGCCTTTTGATTGCTAAACTAAAAAACAACCCATTACCAGTGCAAAGGTAATCTTATGACCTCTGCAACCAATCCAGCCAGCGAACTTACCCCTTTCCCAGACCATACGCAGCTACCAGAGTCTGATGGTACATTCGTGAAAAATTGGCAAGAACATCCGCAAAGCATTCTACTAACCGACTCTATTAAACCGATACTGCAAAAACGTCACCCTGATGGGCAATATTGTATTGGCCAGGACTTAGGCATATACTGGCGCTTAACCGATCCTCCTGAAAAAGGAGCAGAAGCACCGGATTGGTTTTTTGTACCGAATGTACCGCTTACGCTCAATGGGCAAACGCGACGCTCTTATGTATTGTGGCGAGAGTTTATTGCCCCATTAATTGCTTTAGAATTTGTTTCTGGCGATGGGAGTGAGGAACGAGACAAAACTCCTTGGAAGGGCAAATTTTGGATATATGAGCAGGTGATTCGTCCTCCCTTTTATGGCATTTATGAAGTGAGTAAAGCCAGCGTAGAAGTTTACCACCTGATTGAAGGACAGTATCAGCTATTACCAGCCAACGAACGGGAGCATTATCCCATACATCCTTTAGGTGTTGAGTTAGGTATATGGCAGGGAGAATATCAGAATATGGAATTACCTTGGCTGCGCTGGTGGGATTTGCAAGGTAATTTGTTGTTGACAGGTGAGGAAAGAGCAGATCGCTTGACTGCTCAATTGCGATCGCTCGGCGTTGAACCAGAAGCCTAAGTCTTTGGTTTACTATGTAGAGAATATTTAGAGAGCGATCGCTCTGACTTACAGAGAAACTACGACTGCTTATTGATTCACATCTAATAACCGCGAAGTTTGTAACCGATCCATCCACTTTTCTAAATAAACTCGATTTGCCTCTTGCTCTGATGAATCTTGGGTATCTACAGGATAAGGCATCAATCCTAAAATCGCTGCTGTTGTCACACAAAACATTGATTTTTGGAAAGTGATACAAATTTGCACCCGCAAATCATCTTCACCCCGCAAACTGCGACGATAAACTTCGTGCAAATACTCTGGCAGATAATGACGCATATCTTGCATCAGTAATGTCGGAGGAATACCAGCACCACCAATAGGCAAAGGATCTGCATAGAGTGCGCCATACTGAAATCGACTTTGATCTGGGGAAATTTGATATGCTTGGGCATTGTATGAAACTGTGCCGTGGAAAGGAGTTCCCCGGAAAAATACTGCTTCTACATAAGGTACTGCTGTATCTGCTAAGAAGGTTAAACCAGCGTTTTTAGGAATGATGTCATAGACTTTATCTCGAATTTTTACAGCATAGGTAATTGGCTTTACTGCATCTGCTACCAACCCAGCTTTGATATAGTCTACAACTTGGGGAATTGATTTAATTTCGCCTTCGTCATAGCGGTCTGATAGGGTGAGAAATATATCAGCCATTACTCGCCAAAACTGACCTAAACCGCTGTAGTAAGCAGAAACTCGCAACTGTTCGGTTAAGAAGTCTGGAAATAGTTCGTTAAGTCCTAATACGAGCGGATTTGTCTTAAATTTTGCTTTAATAACTGCTTGCGCTCTTTCTTGAAATTCTTTTGTATCCAAATAAGTATCTAATCCACCACCACCATGCCAAAGCATAGCTTTCATGCAATACTCGGCGTATTCAAAATTAATTCTGTCGTGCCACCAATGGCGGAGTAATTTGGAAAAAGAAACTTCTCCATTAAAATATTTAAAAAATGGAAAAAATACTAAGAACTGATTATCAGCTATATAAATCAGGTTTTTTGAGTAGGCATCTAAAACTACACCATAACTTTTCAGAATCCCCACTACTTCCAGCACATTTTCTGGAGTATCTGGTAATAACGTTCCTCCTGTTTGTAAGCGTTCAATATACTCAGATAACGGGTTCTTTTTTAGCTTCTTTTTAATAGTTACCATTGTCAGTTCTCCAAAAATAGGAATTGAGAATTGGGGATTGGAAAGGGGATTTCTTTACCCCCGACTCTTGCCAGTAGCCAGTACTCACTCCTTATTCCCCAGCTCCCTTTGCCTTGTCTAAGGACACCGTTGCCACTACGTTTTGCACGCTTGCCATTGCTGTAATAGTGGGTTCAGTCCAACGTATTAACCAAGCGGGTTGGATGCCGAAAATCACAATTAATACAGCTAGTACTACAGATGGAAAGCGATCGCTCCAATACACACGCGGTAAGTTGACGACTTGTGCAGACAAACGCCCAAAAAAGGCGCGATTCATCAGAATTAAAAAGTAAACTGCTGTTAAGCCTGTACCAATCATGCACAGCAGAGTTTGTATGGGAAAAACTGGAAAACTGCCTCGAAAAATAATAAATTCGGAAATAAAGCCTACCATTCCCGGTATGCCAGCACTGGCCATAACTCCCACAACCATTAAGCTACCAATTACAGGCATACCGCGTTCTGGGTTCAGCAGTCCTTGAAGAACTTCTAAATCTCGGCTGCCAGCTTTTTTATACACAACCCCTACCAATAAAAACAGCAGTGCAGAAATCAAGCCGTGGCTAATCATTTGCAGAACAGCACCTAATATGCTTAAAGGTGTAGCCGCTGCCGCCGCTAATAGCACGTAGCCCATGTGTCCAATGGAACTGTATGCCACCATTTTTTTCATATCAGTTTGAGCGATCGCGCAGGATGCACCATACATTACACTGACCACAGCCCAAATTGCCAACCAAGGAGCTACATAATTCCAAGCTTCTGGCAACAAGTTCATGCCAAACCGCAGTAAGCCGTAGGTTCCCAACTTCAACAGCACCCCAGCCAATAGTACAGAAATTGGTGTAGAAGCTTCAACGTGAGCATCTGGCAACCAAGTATGGAAAGGAACTAGGGGAATCTTAATTCCAAAACCTACTAAAATCCCCGCTAGCAGTAAAAGTTGTGTTGCCAAAGGTAGAGTCGTGGCATCCAAGGTTGTTAGTGCAAAGTTAGAACCCCCACTCAGCCAAACCATACCCAGGAAACTTGCCAAAATCAGGATTCCAGAAACGGCAGTATAAATTAGAAATTTCGTAGCGGCATAACCGCGTCTTGCACCACCCCAAATAGCAATCAGCAGATACAGAGGAATCAGTTCTAGTTCGTAAAACAGGAAAAATAACAGTAAATCCTGCGCTAGAAAAGCTCCAGTTACCCCAGCACTTAACAGCAGTATTAAAGAGTAATAAAATTTAGGACGACCAAGAGACTCATCGCTGCTGTAGATGGCAATGCCAGTCAACAGTCCATTCAAAACTAGCAATGGCAAAGATAAACCATCTACCCCCAGGTTATAGTTCAAGCCTAAGGCATCAATCCAAGACAAAGACTCGGCAAACTGTTGATTGGCTTCTCCTGGATTGAACTGAATTGCGATGACAACTGACCACAAGAAAGCGATAGTGGCAAAGCCTAAAGCCACTGTACGAGTCAATTTCCCACTGATGTCAGAGGGCCAGAAACCAATTAAAGCTGCACCGAACAACGGTACTAAAATCAAAGCACTAAGCATAGACAAGAATCAGGTAAAGAGGAGCAGGGGGAGCAGGGGGAGCAGGGGGAGCAGGGGAGGCAGGGGAAGCAGAAGGAAATGAGGGACAATCATAACTCTTAACTGCTAATTCCTAACTCCTGACTCCTGACTCCTAACTTCTGACTCCACATTGTTAAAAAGGCAATTTATCTAGTAGACCTAATGACCAACTAATGAAAAAACCGAGGACGCTGACGACTGCTAGGATGGTCAACATGTATCCTTGGGATTGACCAGAAATGCTGTACTTCAAACCTTGTCCACTAAGAATTGTGGCAAATCCAACCAGGTTTACTAAACCATCAACTAGATAGCGATCGCTCCAAGCCGATATCTTAGATAGCAATGCTACTGCATTTACTATGGTCAGGCGATAAACTCGGTCTATGTAAAAATCGTAACCTAGCAAGTCCTGTACAAATCTCCACGTCAGGATTCTGGATCTAGACCAAGCTTTGTGTAAATAAACTGTAGAACCTATAGTTAACCCAGTTACAGTAGAACCAATCAACACTAACGCTACATACCAATTAATACTGCTCCAATCAGGTAGCAAATACCATTGCTGTAGCATCAGGGGTAATAGTAGAGTCAGCACAATTAGTGCCACCATTGGGAATGCCATCTGCCAACCAACTTCTGGGGTACGGCGGGTCTTTTGTTGCGGCGTACCCCAAAATACTAATCTAAATACTCTGGTCAAGTTCAATGCTGTTAAGCCGTTGACTATTACTAAAACCCCAATCACCCAAGGGCTAATATCCACAAAACCATCAGCCCATGACAGCATTGCCCAAAAGCTTCCCAATGGTAGCAGTGTTACCATGCCAGCCGAACCGACAACAAAGGCGGTGGTGGTGGCTGGCATCCGCGACCACAATCCACCCATTTCTGTAAGGTCTTGTGTACTGGTAGTATATATTACTGAACCAGAACTCATGAATAATAGTGCTTTAGCGATCGCATGGGTTAACAGTAACATCAAAGCTACACCCCCTTGCTGTAATCCCACCGCCAGAAACACTAATCCCATGTATGCACTGGTGGAATGAGATAGCGATCGCTTAATGTCAATTTGAGCTATGGAAACTAATGTTGCACCAACTGCCGTCACCGTACCCATGATTACCAAGGCATTCAATGCAACTGGCGATAGTGCTAGGACTGGTTGAAGTTTATACAGTATATAAGCACCACCCGCTACTACCAATGAATTTCGCAGTACTGAAGCGGGGTTAGGCCCTTCCATGGCTTCATCTAACCACAAGTGTAGGGGGAATTGGGCACATTTGCCCGCAGGCCCTGCAATCAACGCTAACCCCAATAATGTCGATGTGACTGGGCTTAAGTTAGCTGTTTGCGCCCATTCATATAAATCAGAAAAGTTCAAACTGCCTGAGAAGGTGGAAAGTGTTACTACACCCATTAGCAACAACAAGTCTCCCACCCGCTTGGTTAAAAAGGCATCACGCGCCGCCGTTACTACTAGCGGTTGAGCATACCAAAATCCTACCAGCAAGTAAGTCGAAAGCGTCAGAACTTCCAAAAGCGCATAGCTGAGAAACAAGGAGTCACTTATGGCTAAACCAGTTAGGGCTGCTTCAAAAAATCCGAACAGCGCAAAAAAACGCGCCAATGACCAGTCCTTTTCCATGTAACCCAAGGCGTAAATTTGTGCCAGCAGACTTAAGCCTGTAATTAAAACTGTTGCCCCAATACTAACTGGCGATAGTTCCAAGCTAATGGATAAGTCTAAATCCGCAGCTTTAAACCAGGTAATCAGCAACTTTGCTGGTTCTCTATCCCATATCTCGTTAAATGCCAACAAGCTATGGACAAAAGCCAAAAGGGTTGACAACAAGTTGAAATATGCCGCAGGTTTAGGCCCTGTACGCTGAATTATTCCTATTCCCCACGGTAAGGTTAAAAGTGCGCCCATTAAGCTATAGAAAGGCACCCACCAACTTGTTAAAAATAGAAACTGATTCATCTAAATTTCCCTTAACGACTCAGCCTTGATTTTTTTAAACAGCTTCAAAACAATTTTTAAGTAAAAAAAATAACTTTCGAATAATCCATTGTTTTTGAAATATTTTACGACTAAAGTTGAATGAGCATTTTTACTTTAAATTAGTCTATTAATCTTTAATTAAATATAACTTTACATATTTAAAAGCATTTACTCTGTTTATATTGTTTTTATTTGTAAATTTATATTTCACCTTCTAACAGCGTACTTTATACGATATATTTAAAAACATTATGTATTTTTCACCTAGTCTTTGTTTCGATAACAAAATATAGGAAAAACAGATGCAGCAAGATGTACAGCCTCCGATCGTCCCTCCACAGACAGGATTACCCTGGGTTATGAATGTCGATTTTTAAATGTAATAAAGAAATTATAAAGCATAAGGGACTGCTCTAGGAATCAGTGAACTTTGATTGAGTAGAACCCTGGTATAAATTTTTGTTAAGTTTTTTAAAACTTTTTTATCATAAACTATTATAGTAATTTATATTGCCAGGAACGCCAAGCTTTCCTATGCTTAATTTGGAAGTGTTTTTGTAGCTCAAGATGAGCTTACCCGTCAAATTTTTCAAACCACAGTACTGATTGGATTAATTTTTTAGGAGTTCTGCGATGCCAATTGCAGTTGGAATGATTGAAACTAAGGGCTTTCCGGCAGTAGTAGAAGCTGCTGATGCGATGGTGAAAGCTGCGCGTGTAACTTTGGTAGGATATGAAAAAATTGGTAGCGCTCGGGTAACCGTAATTGTCCGGGGAGATGTATCTGAGGTACAAGCTTCAGTTGCAGCAGGAATTGAAGCAGCTAGAAGAGTAAATGGCGGTGAAGTGGTATCCACTCACATCATTGCTCGCCCACATGAAAACTTAGAGTACGTCTTGCCGATTCGTTACACAGAAGCTGTGGAACAGTTCCGTACCTAAAAGCTGATTAAACAAAGTAATTAACGGGTTTGCCTTCTTGAAGCTCTCACTTTCGTCCAAGTCTAGAAACGTTATTAAGGGTTAGAACTAATGTCAATCGCAGTAGGAATGGTTGAAACGCTAGGCTTTCCAGCAGTAGTGGAAGCGGCTGATGCGATGGTGAAAGCTGCTCGTGTCACCTTAGTAGGCTACGAAAAAATCGGTAGTGGTCGGGTTACAGTCATCGTACGGGGGGACGTTTCAGAAGTACAAGCTTCTGTAGCAGCAGGAGTTGAATCAGTCAAGCGAGTGAATGGCGGACAAGTGCTGTCTACTCATATCATTGCTCGTCCTCATGAGAACTTAGAATACGTCCTGCCAATTCGTTATACAGAAGATGTAGAACAGTTCCGGGAAAACGTGAACGCAATTCGTCCCTTCGGTAGAAGACCATAATTTGTAATGCAAATTGCCAAAGTTCGTGGCACAGTAGTTAGCACGCAAAAAGAGCCAAGTCTCAGAGGTGTGAAACTACTTTTGTTGCAATTAGTAGATGAAGAAGGAAACTTCCTGCCAAAATACGAGGTAGCAGCAGATAGTGTCGGTGCAGGAGTAGATGAGTGGGTACTTGTCAGTCGTGGCAGTGCCGCTCGTCAAATTCTGGGTAATGAACAGCGTCCGTTGGATGCAGCAGTGGTGGCGATAATTGATACTATTCATCTGGAAGATCGCCTGATTTACAGTAAAAAAGACCAATATCGATAGTCAGTGGTCAGTGGTCAGTGGTCAGTGTAAAAAACAACCAACAACTGACAACTAACAATACAGGAGGAATCTCGCAATGGCAGTCCGCAGCACGGCGGCACCCCCAACCCCATGGTCGAGGAATTTAGCTGAGCCAAAAATCCATGAAAGCACATTTGTACACTCGTTTTCTAATATTATTGGGGACGTGCGGATAGGTGCAAATGTAATCGTTGCTCCGGGGACTTCGATTAGAGCTGATGAAGGCACACCTTTTTATATTGGTGAAAACACTAATATTCAAGATGGTGTGGTGATACATGGGTTAGAGCAAGGCCGAGTGGTTGGCGATGATGGCGATAGTTACTCGGTTTGGGTTGGCAAAGATGCGTCCATTACTCACATGGCTTTGATTCATGGTCCAGCTTATGTAGGGGATAATTCCTTCATTGGCTTTCGCTCCACGGTATTTAATGCCAGGGTGGGTGCAGGTTGCATCGTGATGATGCACGCTTTAATTCAAGACGTAGAAATTCCCCCAGGTAAATATGTACCTTCGGGAGCGATCGTCACTAGCCAGCAGCAAGCTGACCGCTTGCCAGATGTGCAAGCTCAGGATCGGCAATTCGCTCATCATGTGATTGGGATTAATCAGGCACTGCGAGCTGGTTATCGCTGTGCTGCGGATAGCAAGTGTATTGCACCCATTCGGGATGAAAATGCTAAATCTTATACAAGTAATGGTCTGACTGTTTTAGAGCTAGAAAGGAGTAGTGAAGTGGCGAGCAATGGCTTGGGTGCAGAAACAATAGAACAGGTACGCTATCTGTTAGAGCAAGGGTATAAGATTGGTACGGAACACGTAGACCAAAGACGGTTCCGTACAGGTTCTTGGACTAGTTGTAAGCCGATTGAATCGAGATCGGTAGGCGACGCAGTTGCAGCTTTAGAAACTTGTCTAACAGAGCATAGTGGCGAGTACGTCCGTCTGTTTGGCATTGACCCCAATGGTAAACGGCGCGTGTTAGAATCCATTATTCAACGCCCAGATGGTACAGTTCAAGCAACTGCCAGCTTTAAAGCTCCCACTAGTCGTAGTAATAGCAGCTATAACGGCAATAGTAGCTATAACAGTAGTAATGGTAACGGCTCTAGCAATGGTCAAATTGGTAGTGAAACCGTAGAGCAAATCCGCCACTTGTTGGCTGGTGGTTACAAAATTGGCACTGAACACGTAGATGAGCGCCGCTTCCGAACAGGTTCTTGGCAAAGTTGTGAGCCAATTAACTCTAGTTCTACAAATGAAGTGATAGCAGCCTTGGAAGACTGTATAAGCAATCATCAAGGCGAGTATGTACGTTTAATTGGCATTGACCCCAAAGCTAAACGCCGGGTTTTAGAAAGCATTATTCAACGACCCAATGGTCAAATCGCTCCATCAAGTAGCCAAAAATCATACAGTAGTCCGGCTAGCACGTCCTCTGCAACTGCAAAAGCTACTAGTAACCGCTTAAGTTCTGAAGTTGTAGACCAGTTGCGGCAATTACTGAGTAGTGGGCATAAAATTAGCATCGAACACGTAGACCAAAGACGGTTCCGTACAGGTTCTTGGACTAGCAGTGGTCAAATTCAAGCGAAGTCTGAAAGAGAAGCGATCGCAGCTGTAGAAGGATACCTTGCCGAATACGAAGGAGAATACGTGCGGTTGATTGGTATTGAACCTAAAGCTAAACGTCGAGTCTTGGAAACAATTATCCAACGACCCAATGGTCAAGTCGCCCCATCAACTAGCCAAAAATCATATAGTAGTGAGTCTAGTGCGTCCTCTGCAACTGCAACAGCAAAAGCTACTAGTACCCGCTTAAGTTCTGAAGTTGTAGACCAAGTGCGACAATTACTGAGTAGTGGGCATAAAATTAGCATCGAACACGTAGACCAAAGACGGTTCCGTACAGGTTCTTGGACTAGTACTGGTCAAATTCAGGTTAACTCTGAAAGAGAAGCGATCGCAGCCGTAGAAAGATACCTTGGCGAATACCAAGGGGAATATGTACGATTAATTGGTATTGACCCTAAAGCTAAGCGCCGAGTCTTAGAAACAATTATTCAACGTCCATGAGGAATCATGAGTTATGAGTTATGAGGTAGGGGTTATGAGGTAGGAGTTATGAATTCTGGATAAAAACTCCTCACTTCTAAACTTTTAACTCCTCACTTCTAACTCCTAACTCTCTAAATTTCTTCCGGCTTCCGAGGTTAAAATTTCATGTCTGTGCCGCCACTGCGCCTCAACAACAACTTCGATCCTTATATTAGTGGCGAGGTGACTATTCATCCGAGTGCGGTACTGGCACCTGGGGTGATACTCCAAGCGGCTACAAACAGCAAGATAATCATCGGCCCAGGTGTCTGTATTGGTATGGGGTCAATTCTCCAAGTTGCTGAAGGAACCCTAGAAATAGCAGCAGGAGCCAACTTAGGAGCCGGTTTTTTGATGGTTGGCAAAGGTAAAATTGGTGCAAATGCTTGTATCGGTTCAGCAACAACAGTTTTTAATTGTTCAGTTGAACCTGGAGCAGTAGTCCCACCTGGCTCTATATTAGGAGACAGTGGTCGGCAAATAACCGACCAAAAACAACTAGAACCATCCAAAAATCCCACTACTTCTACAAGTTCTCAGAAGCAAGAAGATAAAGTGATTTCCTCAACTAGTCTCTCGGCTGGTTTTTTGGAATTAAAACACCAGTCTTCCCATGTTCAATCTTCGCCAACTGCGGAAAACCAATCTTCTTCTGTAGAAGAAAACAATAATGGTACTGGTTCCACCTTAAAGGAAGCCTCAGCATCTCCAGAACTCAATGAAAACTCACAATCCACTCCGTCTGACACAGAATCACCCAACAGTTTGGGGACGCAAATTTATGGACAAGGAAGTATACAAAGGCTATTAGTCACATTGTTTCCCCATAGACAATCTTTGAACGAGCCAATCTCTGACGATCGCTCTGAATAAGTGTTAATTGTGAAGTATGAAGTGTGAAGTATCAAATTTCAGTCTTCATTCTTTATCCTTTGTCCTTTCTGTGAGTATCTTTGGAAATTTCACATGGAAACATACAATCAACGGGACATTAACACAGTTCAGTCATCGCGTCATCAAGACGACTTTAGAGACACTGCTTTGGGTTTAGTATCCACCGCCAGCTTTCCCGCCATAGTTGGTACAGCCGATATGATGTTGAAATCGGCTGGAGTTCACCTAGTAGGTTATGAAAAAATTGGCAGTGGTCACTGTACTGCAATTGTCCGGGGTGGAATTGCTGATGTCCGTCTGGCGGTAGAATCTGGTGTCCAAACTGCTGAACAGTTTGGTCAATTGATTTCTAGCTTGGTGATTCCTCGACCTTATCCCAATCTCGATGTAGTGCTGCCCATTACTAATCGCCTCAGTAAATTCCTTGACGAAGGTAGTTACAGCCGCCTGAGTAATTTAGCAATTGGTTTAGTAGAAACACGCGGATTTCCGGCGATGGTAGGGGCTTGTGATGCTATGCTCAAAGCTGCTGACGTACAATTATCGGCGTATGAAAAAATTGGTGCGGGTTTGTGTACAGCTATCATCCGCGGTTCTGTGGCAAATGTGGCAGTAGCAGTAGAAGCTGGAATGTACGAGGCAGAACGGATTGGAGAGTTGAACGCAGTGATGGTTATTCCTCGACCACTGGGTGAACTGGAACAAACCTTGCCTGTGGCAAGTTGCTGGATTGAAGAACGTCAACCGTTAAAGTTGCCAATAAATATTAAAGAACAAGTTGCTGAGATAGAGGTAATGAGGTTGCCGGATTTAGCCAAGCTACCTGCAAAAGTTACAGAAGAAATATGGAATGATGAATGATGAATCATGAGTTACTCATTATTCAACATTCATCTTGGGTTGGAAGGCATCTTACGCTTTATTTATTGTTTTGATAATAACTGCTCAATACCATAAATAAAATAACTTTCTTTGAATAGGAAGAATAGATTTTTATCTATATAAAAGCTCATAAATTTGTATGAGCCATACAGCATCATAGTAAGTGTTCAGTGATAGTAGTTTTATATCTATCACTATTATCAGGAGAGTCACCCTTGAACCAGGCGACGCTACACCAGTTGAAGGTGTTCGAGGCGGCAGCACGGCACGGTAGCTTTACTCGTGCTGCTGAGGAATTATTTCTCACCCAACCCACTGTCTCCATGCAAATCAAACAACTTACAAAATCAGTAGGGTTGCCATTATTTGAGCAGGTGGGTAAGCGCCTGTATCTAACGGAAGCTGGACGGGAATTATTTGCCACTTGCCGACAGATTTTTGAAACCATAGCCCAGTTTGAGATGAAGGTAGCAGATTTAAAAGGGCTAAAACAAGGTCAATTACGATTGGCAGTGATTACAACAGCAAAATATTTTATACCGCGTTTGTTAGGCCCGTTTTGTCAACTTTACCCAGGAATTGATATTTCGCTGCAAGTTACAAATCACGAACGTATTTTGGAACGGATGGTGAATAATCTTGATGACTTGTACGTGATGAGCCAAGTTCCAGAACATTTGGATGTGAATTGCCAGCCATTTTTAGACAATCCTTTGGTAGTATTTGCACCTGCGAATCATCCCCTAGCGAAGGAGAAAAATATCCCCATACAACGTTTGTCCAATGAACCCTTTATTATGCGGGAACCAGGTTCAGGAACCCGTCGTGCAGTCCAAAGCCTTTTCGACGAACATGGGCTAACAGTAAAAGTAAAGCTCGAATTAGGCAGTAACGAGGCGATTAAACAAGCGATCGCCGGAGGTTTAGGAATTTCTATCTTATCTCGCCATACCTTATTGACAGATGCAGCAGAGTTCAGCATTCTAGATGTACAACAATTTCCCATTCAGCGAACTTGGTATATGGTGTATCCAGCTGGTAAACAGTTATCGATAGTCGCTCGTACTTATTATGAGTATCTATTGGATGCAGCAAAGAAGTTTGTAGAGCAAACTGGTTTTTCTATGCATAATCGAGCTGAGTCGGATCGACTGAACGCTGAAGTATAAGGCAGGAGGTATGGGGAGACGTAGGGACGCGGGGACAAGAAGAATAACTAATGACAACTGACAACTGACTAATGACTCAGCACTTTTAACATGAGGAAAATCTGGCAGTGGTTAACCCAGAAACACCATCTTTACGAAAAACAGTACAAAGTCAGATTGTAGCTGTGACTGTGTATGGTGATAGAGCATTAGTGACACGACGGGGTATTGTCTCTTTAACAGGACTGGAACGAGAATTAGTCATTAGCCCACTGCCATTGACGCTAGAAACGGAGTCTGTCAGGGTTAGCGGTACTGGTACGGTAGGGGTGCAGTTGTTAGGAGTTAGCAGCGATCGCATTTACACTACCGAACCTGTAGCCGAACGAGTAGCACAGTTAACAAGGCAAATTCAGCAACTAGAAGCAGAAAAACGTCACTTGCAAGCTCAAGTAGATGCATTAGCGTTGCAATCTGGTTTTATCGATGGCTTGCGGGAAAAAACACAAGAACCTTTTGCCCAAAGTTTGTCGCGGAAAAATCTCAGCCTCAGCGAAACTTTGGATTTCCTCAACTTTTTAGGCAGCCAGTACAGCGAATATGCGATCGCTTCTGGAGAATGCAAAAGCCAACAGCAGGAATTAGAAAAGCAATTGCAAGCACTTCATACCGCATTACAAACAATCCAAACACCCCATCCCAAGGAAAGCCTGAGCTTGATTGTGGGAATTGCAGTGTCGGGAGAAGGTGAGTTTGAGCTAGAGCTATCCTACATAGTGAATCGCGCCAGTTGGACTCCACTTTATGACTTGCGAGTTGATAGTACGAGTAATGTTGTACATTTGAGCTACCTAGCAGAAGTTACCCAAAGTACTGGCGAAGATTGGATTGATGTAGTGCTTACCCTTTCTACCGCTAAACCAGGATTAGGTACGCTCCCACCGAAACTTCAACCCTGGTATATCGACACCCCAAGTCCACCACCAATAGCGCGACGACGGCAATTAGCTGCCAGCCCATCACTGCCGACTCTAGCAGTTCCTGCTCCAGGTGCTGAAGGAAATTGGCAAGAAGAAGATGAAGTTGCAGAAGATAATCTCATCCCAGCGGAAATGGTTTTGGCAGAAGTATCTCAAGAAGGAAGTGTAATTAATTTTCAACTGAATAGCGGCGGTAACATTCCTAGTGATGGCACACCCCATAAAACAACAATTTTCAACGATGATTATTCTTGTAGCTTCAATTATGTGGCAATGCCGCGCTTGGTCAGTTTTGTTTATTTGCAAGCTAATGTAAAAAATAGCTCCAACAGCACAATACTACCAGGCAAAGCAAATATTTTCCGTGACAATACTTTTGTCGGCACAACAAAGTTAGAAAATATTGCACCAAGACAAGAATTTAAATTGAATCTGGGTATTGATGAAGGTTTAAAAATTGAGCGTGAATTAGTTGAGCGTCAGGTAGATAAAAAACTGATGAGCAACCAACGTCGGACTACTTTTGGTTATCGGTTGTTAATTACTAACTTGCTTAATCAAGAAACTAATTTGACAATCGCTGAACAATTGCCAGTTAGCCGCAACGAGCAAATTAAAGTACGCTTGATTCGGAGCAGCCCGCAAATTCAACTGGGTGAAATGGGGATTTTAGAATGGATGCTGACTATTCCACCCAACGAGAGACGAGAGATATCTTACCAGTTCACTATCGAACATCCAACCGAATTAATGGTGGTTGGGTTAGATATCGCTTAATTCTACTATGAGAATGAGAGTACTACCAAATAGCGATCGCTATTTGGTATTTCAACTGCGTTCACGAAGTGTGCCGTAGGTATCGCATCATTAACAACGCTGTAATTGCACTAACAACACGACAATTTCATCCATTGCTTGGCGGATAACGCTTGCAGGCTGTTCCGATTGATTCACAATAATACTGAAAACCAACGGCTCGTATTTAGGCGAATTCACATACCCAGATAGAGAAACAACACCCGTCAACGTACCTGTTTTTGCTTGCACAATAGCCTCAGCAGGTGTACCGCGAAAGCGATTTGCCAAAGTACCGCTTTTTCCTGCTACAGGTAAAGACGCACGATACACAGATGCTGCTGGTGTTCTGGCTATTCCCCGCAAAGTTTGTACGAAAGCTTCTGGAGTCACCAAGTCACGACGTGATAACCCCGAACCATCCACTAAAATATAATTTGCTGAATTAACTCCCAATTGAGTTAAACTCGCCTTCAGTGCTTCTAACCCCAGATCGGCAGTACTCTTGTTTGGGACTCTGGGTTGTTTAAAAGCTAATGCTCTCAGCAGTGCCTCAGCATAAAGATTATTACTATTCTGATTAGTCTCCATCAACAATTCAGATAAAGGCGGCGATTGCACAGCTGCTAATTCCTGTAGATTTGTACCGCCAGTCGCTACCAATGTCTGTCCCAAACTGATTTTTTGGGTTGCCAAAGCCGTACGGAAACGCCGCAAAAAGTAGTAATTAGGGTCAACTACAGGCAAATTGACTAAATACGGTTCAGAATTCGCTGCTACTTGTCCTTGAATTCGCAATACACCTCCCGATAAATCGCGGGTAACGTTAATATTGCTTGGCTGGTTTTGAGCAACTGTAATTGACTGATTAATTGTCCGCCATTGTTTCGCCTCGTTAGCATCAGTCCAGACTAATTGGGAAATTTTACCCACAGCTTGCGGTACAAGTTTTAAGCTAAAAACATTTTGATTCAGGATAAAGCTGTTGACTGGTGCGCCGTAGTCTGATTGCACATCTTCCCATTGCCAAGTGGGATTTACAATATCCCCTTGAATATAACTATCATCGGCAATCAACTGCTTAATTTGAGTAATACCTTTTTGTTTCAATTGCTTTGCTAATGCTTGCAACTGAGTATCATTTAAGCTGGGATCTCCTCTACCGACCACACGCAAGACACCATTAGCATTTTGATAAACAGAGGTGCGAATGCGAAAATCTGCACCTAATTGCTGCAACACCGCCGCTGTTGTTAGCAGTTTGAGATTAGAAGCTGGAGTAAAGAACTTCTGGGCATCTCGACCGTAAAGAGTTTGCACAGATGATAGGGGTTGCACTAAAATTCCCCAACGTGCCCGACTGAATAAAGGACGATTAATCACAGCATCCACAGATGTTCCCAGTTGGGCAGGACAAATTGATTTTGTGGTCGTTGCTGGTGAGACTTGTGTTTGTGCTTGAGCAACTTTATGACTAAATGCTGTCTGGGTACTCAAAAATAGCAGCAAAAAACCCAGTGGTCTACTAAATGTGTTAAGTCTCACCAATATTCCTCATCCTTAAGATAGGTGTTATCACCGTTTGCTCAAACTTCTTTCCTCAGAGAGAAGCAGATCGGCTTAATTAATTAGTATATGAAAGATGCTGAACATATTTAATACGCAGCGGTTAATTAAACATAAATCATGGCATTCCAAAATCGCGAGGTTAATCAACCTGCATACACAGAAATACGGAATAGAGGTAAAGGTGTGAGTACATTTCTGTCTGGTGTAGCTGTATTGCTTTCTACTTTGGCTTTATTGTGTAGTGGCTATGCAGCTTACGAAATTTTCACGCTGCGGCAAACACTAAATGCTACTAAAACGGCGAGTAATACCGTTTCAACACAAGCACCAACTTCAACAACCCCAACCGCTAGTTCCCCACAACCAACGGCATCACCGTTATCGGCAACTACACAAGCTGCTGCCAATTCAGCAATTCAGCCCGGTCAATTTGTGCAGCCTGCTTTTGGCAATAAAGCAGAAGTGGAGTTACTCTCAGCAAAGCGGATTAAAGATCCAGAAACCGCAAACCGTGATGTGGTGAATGTGCAAATGCGTGTCCGTCGCCTTGCTACAGATAGAGTTGGTGGTGGTGATATTATATCGATAGCTAGTACAACAGCTCGCAATCCTGAAACTAGCGTAACTTACAAAGGAGTTGCTCTAGACCGCTCTACGGGGAGTGTTTCTTTATTTCAGCTACGTCCAAAAGCTTCGGCTGATGCCTATGTTTGGGTAAGGGTTCCTGAAGGTGTCAATTCTCTAGATATCTTTGTGCCAGATACAGGTGCATTTAAAAATGTACCGATTTCTAATTAGTCTTAAGTTCTGAGTAGTAAGACATGTCTACTCAGGACTTATTACAGTTGTCTCACACACTCAGTGCCAAAGTTTTTAGTGGTTCGTTTTTCCGTTACTAGTGCGTAAGTCCTGACAAATTTATCATGCTCAATATTTTAACAATATCAGCAAAATAGAGCGGGCAACAAAATTATAAGTTGCCCGCTCAAAGTTGTTTGATTTCTATTCCCTAAAGCTTGATGATAATACCTTGGTGTTGCACTTTTGAACGTGAGGAAATTCGACGGAAATGCACTGATGGTATTAGCTGAGTGGGGCTGCAATTCAAACAGGATTACTCTTCTTCCTCTTCTTCTGCTCCAAACACTGCGTCTATGAGTTCTTGCGCTCGCTCGTCTGAAATCTTCAAGGTTTCTTGAAGTTCTGAAATATAATCCTGTTCATTTTCGGGTACTTCTTCGTCAATCCCCACAACTAAGATAGCTGTAATGTATGCAGCTTCTCGATAACCTCGATTCGGTAAAGATTCGATCGCCTGAGCAATTAATTCTTCTGGTTCTTCTTCTTCGATCAAACTGACTACTTTTTCTGTCAACTCTTCAAAGTCTTCGTCAGAGTAATCTTCAAATAAACCAACCTGACTGAGAAATTCACTCAAAGCATATTCTTCTGTTGAAGAAATACCTTCATCATCAGCAGCTGCGGAAAAGAGTCCAATTATTGCGATCGCAACTTCTGGTTCTAGAGCAACTGAACTGCTGCTACGCTTTTTGATCGACGCGCTTTTAGACATAATTCTCCTGCAAAAGTACTTTTATCGTTTCAGAAGCTATTTATTGTGGTTTATACAGCTTCTTATGGTTTAGGTTTCCCAAAAGAATGCGTAAAATCACAAACACTAGTGTTTTTTGATAGAAATTTTTTACAAAAAAATGCAGAGAATATACTTCTCTGCGTAGAAATTAAGATTTAGTTAACCGTAAAAATACTTACAACTTAGTGCCGCACTCCGAGCAGAAGTTATGTGCTGGAGGATTGCTTGCACCGCAGTGGCTACAATACACTGATTCGACAGCAGCTTTCGGCGGCTGCTTGGGTAAGCCGACCATTTGAGCGTTGTTTTTGCCAGGAGCTACCATTGGATAGCAGTTTTCGTCTCTGGTGACTCGGACATCCACGATTACCGGGCCTTTATGTGCCAGCATTTCGGCGATCGCATCTTGCAACTGGTCGCGATCGCGAATCACCATGCCTTTGATCCCATAGGCTTTGGCCAACAACTCAATATCTGGCATTCCTACTTCCATATTCGAGCATGAGTAACGCTCACCGTAGAAGGCTTGTTGCCACTGGCGTACCATTCCCTGCCAGCCATTATTCATAATTACTGTCTTGACATTAATACCATACTGTGCAAGCGTACCAAGTTCCTGCAAACACATCTGGAAACTGGCATCGCCGCTGATACAGATGACTTCTTCATCAGGGAAGGCAACTTTAGCACCCATTGCCGCAGGTACGCCAAAACCCATTGTTCCCAAGCCAGCACTAGAAATCCAGCGCCTTGGACCATTCTTGAGGAATTGTGCTGCCCACATTTGATGTTGTCCCACATCTGTGGTGTAGAAAGCATGAGGTGCTTGGCGGCCAACTTCTACAATTACCTCTTGGGGCGATATGCTGTCAGCATGGTGAGGCACTTCCAAGGGATATTCTTCACGCCAACGGTTGACTAAATTTAGCCATTCTTGGGTTTTGGCTGTATTTTTGATCCCTAATTGCTTGCAACGACGCAACAAGTCAACTAACACGTTTTTTACATCACCAACGATAGGCACTTCCGGAACGCGGTTTTTGCCAACTTCTGCGGGGTCAATATCGATATGAATGACTTTAGCGTGGGAGGCAAATTCGTCTAATTTACCAGTCACTCGGTCATCAAATCTAGCGCCGACGCAGATCAGTAAGTCACAATCAGTAACGGCAAAGTTAGCATAGGCGGTACCATGCATCCCTAACATTCCCAATGCCAAGGGATGATGTTCGTCAAAAGCACCGATACCCATTAACGTTGTAGTAACGGGGATATTAAATAACTCAGCCAGTTCTTTAACTTGTTCGTGGGCATTAGAAGCGATCGCCCCGCCACCCACATACAATAATGGACGACGACTTTCACGAATCAACTTAATTGCGGCATTTACTTGCCGCGGATTTCCTTTCACCGTCGGACGATATCCACGTAGCTTGACTGAACCTGGTTCGACAGGTGTGTAGTCAAATTCTTCTAATGCCACATCTTTGGGGACATCAATCAAAACCGGTCCCGGACGGCCAGTACTAGCGATGTGAAAGGCTTCGGCAACAATCCGCCCCATATCAGCCGGGTCACGTACTACATAGGAATGCTTAACTATTGGTAGGGTAATTCCGTAAATATCGGTTTCTTGGAACGCATCTGTACCGATTGATTTCCGATTTACCTGTCCTGTAACCACAATCATCGGAATTGAGTCCATGTAGGCTGTGGCGATACCTGTCACCAAATTAGTCGCCCCAGGCCCAGAAGTACCAAAGCATACTCCCACCTTGCCAGTAGCGCGGGCGTAACCATCTGCGGCGTGGGCTGCGCCTTGTTCGTGCCTCACCAAAATATGCTTGATTGCACCAGTTGCTTCCACCTTGTATAGGTCATCGTAAATCGGTAGGATTGCCCCACCAGGATAACCAAAAATATATTCAACGCCGTGGCGCAGGAGACTGTCTAGCAGGGCAAAGCCACCAGTTGCACGCTGGAGTGTGACGACTGGCGTAGTAGTAGCAGACTGGGTAAGCACTGCGTTGCTCTGGTTTCCAGAGTTGTCGCTAGTACCATTGTGATTCTCGGCTTGTGGGATACTTATTGGGGAAGGCAAACGCACGGTCACAGTCAAACCTCAGACGATAGCTAAGTTAACGCTTAAATTCTGTAGTTAAGATTTCATTTTAATGGAAAACTTCAATCAAATCCTGAGATAAAAATATTAAAGATAGACTTAATTCTATTTTTGATTAAATTGCGTCTTGTAGAACCCTACGAGTATTTTTCCACGCCCAAACACCCACAATTACCACTACAACACTCATTCCCACCAATACAACTCGCAAGCCTAGAGCATCAGTTAATGGACCGGTAATTGCTAAGGGTGCTGACAGAGCAATGTTAACAGCATGATTTTGAAAGCCAAATACTTTACCATGCATGTTAGGCGGGGTTTGCTGTTGAATTAAAGTTTGCATGGGCACGCCAATCAAGGAAGCACCTAAACCCAAAAATACACAAAGTCCTAACGCCAATACTAAATTGTGGGTAAAAGTGAACACTCCCAACACTAGCGCCATCATCAAAAATCCAATTAAAGGTAAGGGTTTGTGATGAAATTTATCGCCCCAGTGACCTAAAATCCCTGCACCAAATACCATACCCACCCCTGCTGCTGCCAAGAAAAAGCCAAATTGTTTTTCTTTTAGACCAAACTCCTCTGCTAATCGAATGGTCAGCACTGTTAAGGCTGCAAATACGCAATATAAAGTTGTCAGTTGCAGCATGGCATTTAATACCAAGCGGTTTTTCTTGAGATAGCGCAGACTCTCGGTGAATTCAGCCCAAGGGTGATTTGAGTCTTGATGTTCCCTAAGTGGTTTGTGTTCTTTAAATTTAATCGGCACCATAATCGCACTCGATGCCAAATATAATGCACTGACTATAATTTCTTGACCATACTGTTCTCCCAGAAAGCTTTTCGCCCAACTCAACAATGGCTCTCCTACTGCAAAGCCAACTATTAATGCTCCCATCATCGTGCTGCTAAACAGGGCATTGGCTGCTAACAAATTTTCGCGCCGCACCAATAGAGGAATAGCTGCTTGCTCAGCTGGTGCAAAAAACTGCGTCACCGTGGAAATGGCAAAGGTAACGATCAATAGAATCAAAAACTCCCGTGGCAAGAGCGGAATCAGTAGCGTCAATACCCCACGCACGACATCCGAACCAACCATAATCAGCTTTTTTGGCAAGCGGTCTACAAAGATACCACCAGCAGAACCGAACAAAATTGCCGGTACTGTAAACGCCACCATCAAAGTTGAGTACATCGAGTTTTCTGCTAACCCAGGTGGTGGTGGATAGAACTCCAGTAAGGCAATCATCAAAACGAAGAAAACCTTATCTGCTAACTGGGAAACTAGTTGCCCAATCCACAGGAGCATGAAACCACGGTTTTTTAGCAGTGCGCCAAACCCATTATTTACAGCAGCAGGTTCAGTTGGAAACATTTAGATACTTGGGAATAGTGACTAGGGTAGATGGGATAGGGGCAAACGGGAAGTAAACAGGTAATACCAATTTTGGATTAACAATCTCGATCGAAAGGCTTTTCCAGGAATATCAAACAATACTAGCTATTCCAATTTGGGTCTGAGTAGGTAGAGAAAATCTCACCCTATCACTCGTTACCTCATTACCCCACCGTAAAATCCCCCCTATTTCTCACTCCTGCTTACCCATTCTGTTTTCCGGACTATTTTTCGTCATAACGTTTTACCAGTGAATGTAAAAATTCGGCTGCGCTCAGGCGAACTGGCGTTTGAGAAACATCAACCGATGGGTCTACCCACCAGCCTTGAACTGTTTGGGGCGATCGCCACATGCTTAAATGATCGACTGATGGTTCTGCATAAAAATTATTGTGCCCCCCACCCAGCAAGGCAGAACTCCAATGAGTGAAATAATCATGACTCAGCCGATGAATCGGAAAATTACCCCATAAGGGCATTCCCCATCCATCTATGGCAATAAAAGCTTTCACATGACCCCCTAAAAGTTGCCACTGCCAAGCCGCCATTATTGCCCCAACCACTCCAGCACTAAAGCTAATGAATACAACTGGCGATCCTAGCTTATCTCTCAAGCGATCGCGCAAAAACTGCAAAATGTGAAGTGATGATAAAGCTAAAAAACCTTCACACGGAAAAACTACCATATCCAGTGTTTTTTTCCCGATTGAGCTATCAGTAAATAGAGATGACCACCCTGATATAAAGCTTTCTGTTAAAGCTAGCTCATGGATTCCAGGGCAAATGATTATACTCATTCATCTTTCGTGTTAACAGATTTCAGGCAGAGGGTCAGGGGAGCAGAGCAGCAGAAAAAGATAAAACTCTGACTCAATAATTATTTAGTACTCAGCACTTTCCGAATGTACTGGATACAGCATACTAAATCAACTCATTTGCAATACTCAGTATGTAGTAATAACCCTAGTATGTCTTTTGATATATTGTTTTAACTGTTGTGTCTATCCTATCCCCCTGGATGGGATAATAGTTGACGAGTAGGGGAAAAACTCAAGCTGTTCCCTACTTTGTTTTGCTCTTAACTCTGGTTATATTGAGGATTTTATTGTGGTTGCTACACCAGAAAAACTGCACGCCACTCACGAGCATCTATCAAGTCAAGACCGTGTAGCCGTATTGCTCATGGGTTACGGCGAAGTCGAAAGCTACGAAGATTTTGCTAACTATAACGAACAGGCTTTAAATCTACTGACAGCAAAATTTGCACCAGTACCAACCTGGATTTATCCCCCCTTAGCAAGGTTATTGGCATTATTCGATCGGCATGAATGGGGACACACACATCACGATTTTATTTCCCCACACAACGCTATTTTTGAAAAGCAACGCGCTGGTATCGAAAAGGAGTTGCAAGCAAAGTGGGGCGATAGCGTCCAGGTTTTCAAAGCCTTCAACTTTTGCGCTCCCTTTCTACCCCAACAAGTCCTGACAGAAATCCAAAACCTTGGCTTTGAGAAACTTCTAATTTACCCACTGCTAGTTGTTGATTCTATATTCACTAGCGGGATTGCGATCGAGCAAGTTAACAAAGCTCTCGCTGAAATGGGTGATGGCGAGGAACACTGGGTAAAAGCACAACGCTACATACCTTCTTTCTACAACGAACCAGCCTACATCGATTTGATGGCTGATTTGGTTGAGGAAAAAATAACCGCTGACTTAGCAGCAGCTTATCTACCTTCTCAGATCGGCATTGTGTTAATGAACCACGGTTGTCCCCACAAAGCCAAAGGATTTACCTCTGGGATCGTCGAGAGTCAGGCACTATACGACTTGGTACGCGATAAGTTAATTAATCGCTATCCTTTAATTTCGGTTGGTTGGCTTAACCACGACACACCCCTAATCGAGTGGACACTACCGAATGCCGAGCAAGCTGCTAATAATCTCATTCAATTGGGTGCAAAAGTAGTACTGTTTATGCCAATTGGCTTCGCGACAGAAAATCACGAAACTCTATTGGACGTACATCACATCATCCATGCTTTGGAGAAAAAGCATCCTGATGTAGACTACGTGCAAATGGCTTGTGTAAACGATCGTCCAGAGTTTTTGGCGATGGCAGCCCAGTGGGCAAATGCTCATATTGCTGAGTTGAAGAACGAGCAAGGAGCGACGGTTAATCCTCAGTTAGCCGATCGTCACCATCATCACCATCATTAAAGTATAAAATGGGGTGGGTAATTAATAGTTTGCACACCCCACACGTAATTCGTAATTAACGCTCCAGAGATGATATTACTAAGAGCGATCGCTTGTTGTGGAAGAGTAGGGCGTAGACGCGCAGCGGCTTGTCGTTAGACATCGCCTTGCAGAAAACCTCAAAAACAAAGCGATTGTCTGTATGGAAGATGAGCGATCGCCTGAAGCAATGTTCAACTATCGCAATTGTCCGCAGATTTCTGTCAGGTATGCTGTGGTCTGGTTACCGTTTATATATTATTGTAGGGAAATGGGATGCCTACCACAGCACAGGTGTTGAAATGTTTTCAGCTTTGCTGCGATCTTACCAGCAAGTACTGCTCTATCGACCTGGTGACTCTGGATAAGCGCACTGGGAACGTAATTATTCTAGCAAAAGAGGAAATTAATCTTGAGATTAAGCCTACTGGAGAATGGGAGTTTGTATGAGTGTCAAACCAGACTTTGCTACCATGACCACGATTGAACTTCGAGCCTACATCCTAGAGCATCGGGATGATGAGGAAGCATTACATGCATACCTTGACAAGCTTCATGCCGAGAAACCAAGCTCACGGATATATAGACCTGAAGAAGACGTAGCTGAAGCGATCGCAGAATACCTGAAAGATAAAAGACACGAGGAAATATAAGTTTCCCTGGAAGAGATCGCCTGTTGTGGAAGAGTGAGCGATGTCCGACGACAAGCCGCTTTGCGTCTACGCACTTCATATTGTCATCAATTAAGCAGACATCAAACGCCGTCTTGGCTGAGGAATTGAACGACCTAGTTCTTGAGCAGTTTCAATCCACTCCTGCATAATTATTTCTACATTTTGCAGTGCTTCTTGATAAGTTTCGCCATCAGCAGCACATCCAGGTAATTCTGGTACTTCCGCTATAAATGCTTGGTCTTCTTCACTCCAGTAGAGAATTATTTCATAATGAAGCGTCATCTTAACCTCCTAACTGGTATTTGAGAATTACTGCACGGACTTGTTTAACTTGATAGGCTTTGGCTTGAGAACCTTTAGGTTGCAGGTTAAGAATTTCTTCTGTTCTCTCTTGGGTAAAAATATGGTGACTTCCACGAATACGTTCGTCAAACCCCAAACTGCGTAAAAGTTGGCATAGTTCGGTAAATGAAATGTTCGTATCAGATGTACCCAATAGAATTTTAGCTAGGAGCTTATCTTGTTGGCTCACAACTTATGATATTTTTTTCTAAAATGTTTATAATAACCGCAATCTATGACACAGCCACATTTATCAAATCGCATTTATACCAACTGTACGTCTCATTGAGTTCTTCTTGAACTTCTGGGCGAAATACCAGCACGTAATTCATCGTTGTCTCTTAATTGATGCTTTGATTTCCTCCCAAGTCAGCACATTATCTGGATTTGAATCATAGTCAGCAATTCGACGATCGAGTTCTTGCTTTTGTGCATCCGTTAAATCAGGGTAAACTTGCTCCGCCGCGATGGTATCCCAAATTGCCTGCACAAGACGGATTCTATCTTCAACACTGAGAGTTGCGATTTCGTTCAAAGTAGCTGTGATATCCATGCTAATTAACTTGGAGAGTAAGCAACTGGTACACCTCAAATATAACGGACAGGATGTTGTCCATCAAATTGAACGCTGCATCCGCTTTGATGCCTAACAGAGCGATCGCTTTGCAGAAAACTTCAAAAACAAGGCGTAGACGCGAAGCGGCTTGTCGTTAGACATCGCCTGCTGTGGAAGAGTTAGTGCGTTAGCGTTCGCGGAGCGTCTCGTAGAGAAGCTCACCGTAGGTATCGCCTTACAGAAAACCTCAAAAATAAGGCGTAGACGCATGGCGGCTTGTCGTTAGACATCGCTATTGCGAAAGAGTAAGCAATTATGCTTAGTATTTTAATCAATTAAGTAGGTATCAAACGCTGTCTTGGTGAGGAATTGAATTATATTAATATTGATAATCTTGTATCAATTGTCTTAATCTTTGCCATTCAGGTAAATATTGCCAGACATCACTAAGTTTTTTCATTCCTGTTAAAATCCGCTCTCGAAAATCAGCAGGAGTACCTAAATTTAAATTAGCTAAGTCCTCTTCCATAGCACATAGCAAATCTTTACCAGAGAAAAAAGTTAAATAACTCTGATTGTCAAAACGAAACCCTCCTGGTTGACAATGAGTAAGCATTTCTGTAAATTTGGCAATGATGTCTTGTTCTTGAGGTACTTGTGTACTTTGATAGTGGGTGCGAATTCTTTGAATTTCTAGACGACAAGATGCTTCATCTATTGTTTGCCCGAAGGGAAAGAGAATCCTCCATTTTTTCTCACCCCAATTATTAGGTAAAGGCAACAACCGTACACGAGATAAAGATAATGCTATTCTCGCTGCTGTATATGTATAAATTTTTAAAGCAGAATTCTCCAAAATGCTTTGATAATTATCTAATGATGGTGCTTTTTCACCTAACGCTGGAATAACTATTTGAGGATCAATTAAGTAATTCTCAATCTCCTTCCTTTCCCAATACCACCCCAGATGAATTGAGTTTTGATTGTCTGTAACCTGCCATTCTTGAGGTATAAACTGAGGAAGAGATTCATTTTGTTCAAAATCATCGAAATCTCTATCTCTTAAGCCCGCGATAATTGTTTCAGGCTTTAACTCTCTGCTCATTAAAACTTTTTCTTTAAAGCCATATTTACTGCCAATGGTTTTAATTTGACATAATCCATCCAACACCTGACTGAGAACGCGAGAGTCTGTTTTTCCTTCTCCACCTTCACAGTATAATAAATCTACAGACACAATCTTCCCCCTTGTAGCCGATAAATTTCATCATTACCAATAATTTCGGTTACGGCTTCTGAATGAGTCGTGAAAATAAATTGAGAAGTGGGACTTAATTTAGGTAACTGATTAACGAAAAATTGAGCTAACGGGGGATGCAAATTTAAGTCAAGTTCATCAATTAAAACAATAGAATAAGCAATTTGTTGACGTACAAATTCATATAAAATGGGGAAAACAGAATACTCACCTCCAGACATTTCTACAATATCATAGGTTCTGTTCTCGTCATTAAGCACGAAGAAAGGCTCATCTCCTTGATTGGTAGATGGTTCTAACCCAGCAAATGAACGACCTTTAAAAATACGTTTGTAATAATTTTCTAGTTTGAGGTAATAATCATTTTCAGAGTTATAGTTAAGGGTTTTTCTCTTTGCTGTCCAATCTAGTAAATAAGGACGTAAACTTGCTATACTTTCAATAGACGCTATATCATCTTTTTTGCTGTCTTCTGTATTCCCAGTATCACTAGTTTTTAGACGATATTGATCAAACCAAAATATTCCCGGTAATTGTGCAAATTTTGAACGAATAGCAGGGTTTTTTTTGAGAGTTTTCTGTACATAATCACGTCCCAAAAATTGTAACCTGTCTTCTTCTTGATTTCCTACTTGCCAATCTTCTCCATCTAAGACAACTTTTAATATTTTGTTATCCCCAGGTTCAACAAAGTTTCTTCTTTCTTTGAAATATTCAGGTAAGAAATTGTACCAAATTTCAGCAACTTCTTTAGTTGCTGAAATTTCCTCATCTACAAATGAAATTTCTAATTCAATATGAGGTGTTCCCCACCGCCAATATCGACTGGATAAAAAGCCAATCCAGTTAAAATCAGATACTTTTTGAATTTTTTTAGTTGCTAATGCTAGTGGTAAGGCTATAGCTTGTAAAATTGTAGTTTTACCTGAACCGTTATCGCCAAGAATGAGAAACTGATCACTAACTTCTTGTAAGGTTTTATGTTTAAAAGAAATAGAGGGTAAATGGTCAAATCTTTTAAAGTTTTGAATAGATATAGATTCAACTTTCATAACTTTAATTAGCAACTTAATATAGAGCAATCATGAGTTAAGAGGCTGAATTCAGCCTCTTAACTTAATCCTACTCTATACCTTCAATTCGGTCTTCAACCTCTTGGTACAACTCGCGCAGCAAGTCTAAATTGCTCTCGCTTGTCTCCCAATAACCGCGTCCATTCACTTCCAACAAAGTGGATACAACCTTGCGGAAAGAATGAGGATTCAGATTCATCAACCGCTGACGCATCGCTTCATCTTTGATGAAGGTTTCGTTAGTATCCTCGTAAATCCAGTTATCCACAGCGCCAGCTGTCGCACTCCAACCCATTGTATTTACCAACCGCTTGGAGAGTTCGCGTACACCTTCGTAACCGTGAGATAGCATCCCTTCATACCACTTGGGATTTAACAATTTGGTACGGGCATCTAAGCGCACAGTTTCTGATAATGTCCGTACTTGGGCGTTAGCTGTCGTGGTATCTGCAATGTAAGATGCTGGTGTTTTGCCATCACCCCGCAGACTTGCAACAAGCTTGGTGGGATCTGAGTCGAAGTAGTGGGAAACATCCGTCAAACTAATCTCGGAAGAATCCAGATTTTGGAAAGTTGCATCAGCAGTTTTCAAAGTGCTTTCAAAAATCTGCCGAGATTCGTCCATCATACCGGGGTTATCGGAATTGAAGGAGAAGGATTTCCGGTTGAGATACATTTCCTGCAACTCGGCTTCGCTATCCCAAGTACTGTTTTCTACCGCCAAGTTAATATTTGACGAGTAGGAACCAGAAGCATTCGAGAAAACGCGAGTCGCCGCTTGACGCAGATTAATCCCCATTTCCTCGGCTTGCTGCAAAGCGTGTTTGCGGACAAAGTTCATTTCTATCGGTTCATCCGCCTCAGCTGCCATCTTCACCCCTTGGTCTAGCAGGTTCATCTGGTTGATGAACAAGTCGCGAAATACACCAGAACAGTTAATTACCACATCAATTCTGGGGCGACCCAACTCTTCTAAAGATATTAACTCCAACTTGTTCACCCGTCCTAAAGTATCAGGAACCGGACGCACACCCACCATCCACATGATTTGCGCTAGGGATTCGCCGTAAGTTTTGATGTTATCGGTTCCCCAGAGAACACAGGCGATGGTTTCGGGCCATTTACCACCGTTTTCGGCTTTATTACGTGCTAACAGCCTATCTACAACGATTTTGGCTGATTGCACTGCTGCCGTTGTCGGGATAGATTGAGGGTCGAGGGCATGGATATTCTTACCTGTGGGCAAAACATCCGGGTTGCGGATAGGATCGCCACCAGGGCCGGGTAGGATATACTCACCTTCTAAACCTTGGAGTAATGCGCCTAATTCGTTGTCAGCACAAACTTGCTGCAAGCAGAATTCCAAATACTCAAATAGGGGTTTCAGGGCTGTGCCATCTACCTTGGGATAACCTGCTTTATGCAATGCTTCCACCCAAGGTTCTTTTTTGCCCATATTGAAGAAATTCAACCGGGAAACTAGAGAAACTCTCCCTTCAGCATCGGTTTGTTCTTTGACAAGGGCACCAACTGCTTCGCGGGTTGCCAAAGTGATGTCTTGCAGTAGCTGGACATCTTCTAAAATGCCTTTGTCGCTATTTTGGTAAATCTGGTCAATATTGCGTCCTAGGCTGTTGGCGATAATTCGTGGCAAGCTGAGAATTTCTTCTTCTTGACGGTCTAAGCTAGCGATGTTGACGAGAGTGGCCACAGCTTCTTCTGCACTCGGCGGTTTACCAATGATATGCAACCCACAAGGCAATAACCGAGACTCAATCTCCATCAACTTGCGGTAAACGCTGCCCACAATATTATCCCGCTCCTCAGCGGTCATATCCTTGGCATCGCTTTCTGGCAAATTGATATCTTTATCCAGGTTCACCATCCGGCATTTATCCATGATGGTGTTGACAATGGGAATGCCACGACCAGTATCTTTCAAGGTTTGGTAAGAAGCAATTAACTCGCTGAGTTCCTTCAAACCTTTGTATAAACCAGCATTTTCAGCGGGAGGTGTCAGGTAAGAAATTGTCTCTGCATAACCCCGACGTTTGGCAATTGTCGCTTCACTAGGATTATTGGCTGCGTAATAATACAGATTGGGAATTGAGCCAATTAAGTTATCCGGATAACATTCACCAGACATACCCATCTGCTTACCTGGCATAAATTCCAAGGAACCGTGAGTGCCAAAGTGCAGCACTGCGTCAGCTTGCCAAACTTGCTCCAGGTAAGTGTAGTATGCAGCAAAACCGTGATGGGGACTGGCAGAACGGGAGAACAACAGCCGCATCGGGTCGCCTTCGTAACCAAAGGTAGGCTGTACGCCGATGAAGACATTACCGAATTGTTTACCGTAAATCAGCAGATTTTGCCCGTCGCTGTTGAGGTGTCCAGGAGGTGGGCCCCAGTTTTCCTCTAAGCGTTGAGAATAGGGAGTGAGTGCTTCATACTCTGGCACTGACATTTTGTAGGCAATGTTGAGTTCTGGACTGCTGTACTGCGCCTGGGCATCGTGGATGACTTCTTGCATCAACGCCTCGGCTGATTCTGGCAATTCTGGAACGTCATAGCCATTATTCTTCAGTGCTTTCATCACCTCATAGATGGAACCGAATACATCCAAGTAAGCGGCAGTTCCGACGTTGCCTTTATCTGGCGGGAAGCTAAAAACGGTGATGGCAACTTTTTTGTTGAGTTTGGGTTTGCGACGGAGATTAGCCCATTTTAATGCTCGTTGTGCTACTGCTTCGATCCGATCGCGCAGGGCGATCGCTTTCCCAGTTGTACCATCTCTGCCTGATAAAATTATTGGCTCGATTGCTCCATCCAATTCGGGGATCGCAATTTGCAAAGCTACTTGAATCGGATGCAAGCCCAAATCACTATCCATCCACTCTTCGGTGGTTTGGAATACTAAGGGCAACGCCACCATGTAAGGACGATTTAAGCGTTTGAGTGACTCAATTGCCTTGGGATGGTCTTGTCTAGCCGGGCCTCCGACCAACGCAAAACCAGTTAGTGATATTACTGCATCTACCAACGCTGTATTAGTATTCGGTTCGTAGAAGTAAGCATCCACAGGCTTGGAGAAATCTAAACCCCCAGCAAAGACGGGTAGTACCCGCGCCCCCAGTGCTTCTAACTCCTGCACCATCGCTACATAATGGGCATCATCGCCTGTAACTAGGTGAGTGCGTTGCAATACTAAGCCAACACAGGGAGCTAAGGGATCTTTCAGTTCTTTGGAAATATCTTTGCGGGCAGTATACCAGTTGAGGTACTCTCTAACATCCTCAAACATACTGGGGGCTAAAGGATGCCAAATCCCTAAATCCGGATAAACTACTGGTGCTTGATATGCAACCGATGCAACATTTTTCTCTACACCTTTAAATACATATTTATCAGCTAGCATCAGCAAGAAGTTTTCCAAGTTGTCTGGAGAACCCCCCAGCCAATACTGAAAGCTAAGCATAAAATTTCGTGCGTCCTGTGCCTTGTCCATTGGTAGGAACTTCAGCACTTGTGGCAGCGTTCGTAGCAGCTTTAGCATTCCATCTTGGAATCCCGCGCCGGATTTTTCTTTGCGTTTCCGCATGAATTGTGCGATCGCACTCTTCGACTGACCCAACTGTGCCAAGGAAAAGCTGCCCATTTTATTTAGGCGCATCACCTCTGGCATCGAGGGAAAGACAACGGCAACGTCCAAGCGATCGCGGTGTGGTTCGACTGCTGTAACTACTTTCTGTGCTAAGTCTTCTATGAAAATAAGTGAGGCGATGAAGATATTGGCACTCTCCATATCCCGTTTAAACTCTTCGTAGTTCTCTGGATCTCGGAGTTCCTCAATCAAGTAACCGCTGATTTCAATCGCAAGGTTAGGATTGTTAGAATTAATCGTGCGAACCGCTTGTGACAATGCACTCTGGTACTGGGACTCAAGCACGACATAGACCACCTTGATTAAATTACGTCCGCGTAAGTTATCTGGCGCAATATGTCTAATGGTGGACTTGACGTGGGTGAACATGCAGATAGGCTCCTTTGATGCGTGTTCTCTACTGGAAGTGATTGGCGGTTTATGCCGCCAAAGCTAACTTCTTCTCTTTAGGCAATATGAGTTTTTTATCAGAAAAACCTTACCCAGAGGGCATTTTATCCCTTATCTGACACAAATCGATATAAAAAATGAAATATTTATTAACCAATATTGACAACTTATGAAAGTAATTACTTCAAGTTATGTAACGAAAATTTAATATAAAGCATTGGGAACTGTGTACTGGAGATTGGTGACTGGGAAATTATTGACTGTTGACAAATGACAACTGACTGATGAATAACCAACCATTTGATATTCTGATTCTCTCGAATGGCCCTGGAGAGTTAACAACTTGGGTGCGTCCGGTGGTAAGGGCTTTGCGGAAACAGTTGGGGGATGACCGTTCTGTTGTCAGAATTTCCGTAGTACTATCGCCTTGTCCCAATGCTACTGGTAAAGAAGCTGCGATCGCTCTTTCTTATCCAGAAGTTGATAGAGTTCAGGAAGCAGAGCATTTTTGGCAATTTTTGCTTTGGGGCAAGACTTTTGAAAATTGGGATTGGAGAAGTCACGGTGTAATAGTTTTCCTCGGTGGGGATCAAATTTTCCCTGTAGTCATTGGCAAAAAATTGGGATATCGCACTGTTGTTTACGCCGAGTGGGAAGCACGATGGCATAACTGGATTGACCGTTTTGGTGTGATGAAATCCGAAGTTACTAAAGGCGTTCCTCAGAAATATGCTTACAAGTTCGCAGTTGTAGGAGATTTGATGTTAGGAGCACAAGAACAACTTTTAACTTCTAAATCCTCACTTCTAACTCCTAACTCCTCAACGCCACTTGCTTCATCGGGGGGAACCCCCGAATGGGTTCTCAGCACTGAACTAATTGGTCTTTTACCAGGTTCAAAAGCAGCAAAATTAACCCAAGGAGTACCATTAGAGTTAGCGATCGCTGAATATATCCACGCAAAAAGACCGCAAACCAAGTTTGTGATTCCCGTTGCCCCAACTTTGGATTTACAAACTTTAGCTAGTTTTGCCGACCCGCAGAAAAACCCTTTTGTTAAAACTTTTGGATTTAATGGTGCTTCCTTAATTGTCTCAAAGGAAAGCACACAAAACTCAACACTCAAAACAGAGAAGGGCTTAACTATAGAACTGTGGCAAGAAACGCCAGCCTATGAATTATTATCCCAGTGCCGCATCTGTCTGACTACAGTGGGGGCAAACACTGCTGAACTCGGTGCTTTAGGTGTGCCGATGATTGTTTTGCTCCCGACGCAACAACTTGACGCTATGCGTTCTTGGGATGGTTTACCGGGATTATTAGCTAATTTACCAGGAGTAGGTTCCACCTTTGCTAAGGTAATTAACTGGCTCGTATTAAGGCGCAAAGGTTTATTAGCATGGCCGAATATCTGGGCACAGGAGGAAATAGTACCAGAACTTGTGGGCAAACTCCAGCCCCAAAAAGTTGCGGACATGGTACTAGACTTGTTGGATCGTCCAGAAAAATTGGATGAGATAAGAGCCAAGCTAAAACGAGTTAGAGGCGAAAGCGGCGCAGCACAGAAAATAGCACAGATTGTTTTTGAGGAAATTGGTAAGCAGGGGAGATGAGGGAGAAATAACTCCTAACTTCAAATTCCTAACTCACCTAATCCGAGGATTGTCCATCTCTTCGCCCTAGTTCATAAATAGCAGAACCTATACAGGCGAGTATACCTGTACTAATTGCCCAACTGCGACCTAAACTGATTTCCACACCCCAATTACATAAAGCGCCAATGATTAGAAATGGTACGATGCTAAATAGTGAGGCGTAAAAGGCATTTTGGGATTCTCTGGCTTTACGAGTCTTTTCAAATTCTGACTGACTAGTGTAAAGCGATCGCTCGGCAAAGTTAAACCAGCGGCTTAATTGCTCCATTACCCATTCACTGACTGGGTTAAAACCTAGATATAGCGCCAAAGACCACAAACTCGCTCCGGCGATGGCGATCGTGTCTAACTCAAAACGGAAAGGTAATATCTCAGTCAGCATAGCTTGGGTGAGTCCTGCAAATGGTCAACTGAACCTCTTATCAATGCTCAATTGACTTCTTCAGCAATTTTAAGCATAAAGGTTAACAATATTTCAACTGCTTGGCAACTCTCCAGTGATTTAGCTTACTTTCACTAACTTGCAAAGTTAGTTCTGAACTATGTAGACCTTTCACTAGTTCTGCGTGAAATGTTTTCTCAGCAGCAAATTGCCAGAACAGGCGGGTCAAGAGTTAATTCTCAACAGTCACAAGTTATTATTCAAGAATCAAACACTCGCGACTCTGGTTATTAGTTGGTTTATTGTTTTAATCTGGTTTACCTGGTTGTGGTGGTTCTCCACCCCTTGCTGACTGTCCAAAGTTACTTTCATCAAACCATTCTGCTTTTAGCAATGACCACCAAGCAGCTGTAAGTCCGGCTAAAACGTAGTCATAGGGAAGCCATCCGTAACCTTGCATCCCCCATTCTGTTCCCCAAGAGTTTCTGATTAAGAATGCACCTCTGCAATAATGCTGGCGATCGGCACATCTAATAAATTTGTGATCGTCATACCCAACTACAACAGCAGTATGTCCACCGACAACCTTATCCTTATTAGCATCTGGATATGGAATGTAACCTTTTCTATAATTAGTAGTTTCGTATACAGATGTATAAATCGTTAGTCCAAAAATACAGGGAAAGCCTGCTGCTAAAACTGCTTTAATCTGAAACAAAAGACTCTCTGTAGTAATGCCAGCATAATCTAATAAAAAGTATTTGAGTGTTTTGTAATTTTGAGCATAAGCATAGCAATAAGGAGGTGGTTCTTCGTCTACTTTATTTTCCTCATAAGGCCAGGATTCTTCAGGGGGAACACCAAATAGCGCAAGTACTTTCATGGTTTCTCTTATAGATGCTCCAACGTCTCCTTCAACGTTCATCTTATTGCGTGCAGCCTTATATAAGAATAGAGGAGAAGCATCTGTAGACTTGCCAAAACTTCTATTTTCAAAATACTCTAACAGTGCGATCGCAGCAAACGAAGTACAAGAATTCAGCGAACCTTGATCTCTAACTGGAGAACACCAAAAGCTCAAATCTACTGCACTAGGAAGAAGAAAAAATAGTTTTTTGTTCGTACTATTTTGTTGATTAGATATCTTTAATTTTTTCAGAAAGTTGTTATTGATAATAGGTATATGTAAATCCAGAGTGGGAAAAAGTTCTTTTTCTACTTGAGTTTCTAGAGAAGACAAATTACTATAATCAGTAACGATATGTTCAATTTCAAATACTTCCTGCTTATTATATATATTAAATTCAGATTTTTGATTTTCAGATTTTACTTTATTATTAATGCTTTCAAATTTAGCAATTTTATTTTTTTCTTTATCTTCTTCAAGAAAATCACTAAATTCAAACATATTAAGATATTTTTTTAATATCAAACATATAAATATAGTATTTCTACACTTTCTTTTAGCTAGTTCAATTCTATCTTTTTCTAAAACTAATAATTTATAAATTTTTAAATGGAAAAAATATGATAACTTATTATATTTCTTGATTTTAAAAGTTATATATTCTTCAAATGTAATCAAATATAAAGCTGCTATGATATTTTTAGATTCTAGAATAGAACATAATTCTTCTTTAATAAAATCTCTGACTTTATCAATTGCATTTTTAGCTAATTCTTTTTTTGAATATCCCGTTTCTATGTTTGAATTATTAGATTTACTTTCTTGAGTAACAATATTATCAAAGTCTTTAAAAGCTTTTTCTATCAAGTCTTCAAAAGTAACATTTTTCCATTTTGCTAAAGGAGAAAGATTTTGCAATACAACTGAAACTAGTGGCTCAATTACGTATGAGCTTTGCAAAATTTCTAAAATACCACCGAATTTCAACAGTAAATTTTTGTTACTGTTATCTTCATATAGAATACCTTGAAGTTCATTAACTAAATCATTATTGGAATCAATGTTTTTACGTTTAAAATACTCTCTGCGAAAATCTCTCAGGATTTTTTTTAAAAATGTTGTGTCAATTTGTTTCTCAATTTCAATCTCTTCTAAAAACTTATATTCAAAAATATTTTCATATGTTTGCCTAATTGTAGAATTTTTAGAGTATTCTTTACATATTTGTTCGCTAGCTTTAATAATTAAAATATTAAGTACTTTCTCCATTTCTTTGCTTAACATTAATGGAGTGATAGAAATAAATCTAATTTTTGATAGAGATTTTGGTTGTTGAAATTGTTGCACATCGTCTTTGTATTTGTCATCTTTAAGTTGCAACAACTTCTTTTCATCAGAAAAGTATTCATTTAAAGTCGTGTAAGTTTCAAGTCCTACTATACCGTCTACTTTTATTTTAGAACGGTACTGAAAATCTTTTACAAGTAATTTTGTAATCGTATCATACTTTCCCTGGTTCATCCAATTTACAACGTATGCTGCATTACCACTATTAAATTCTTGGACACTAACTGCTATACCTTCATCTAAGGAATTTGTATGAAGATGCAAACATTCTTTTGTTAATAAGATAAAAAGATATTTTTTTAATTCAATTAATTGTTTTGTTAAAATACTCTCATATTTTATTTTTGTGTATAGATATTTTATATCTCGTTCCTTACTCGTTTCATCTCTTAAAAGCTTGTGAACCTTCACTTTTGTAAATAAGACACTACCAAGTATTTTATTTTCAATTTCATCTATCATGCCTTGTCTTAAGTTATTTAACTCAACATGATTTTCTTGAAGTTGAGCAGAATCAGAAATAAAAATAAGTAAATTTTTTGCTAGACTTTCAATATCACCAGTTTTTCCTTCAATTTTTACTCTTAATTTTTCTTCATTGTCTAGATTATAGTCACGTAAGTCTGGATAGTCTGGAACCCAACCTAGTCTTTTTTTATTAAAATTATTTCTTGACATTTTATTTTCCCTTATGCTTTCAAGAATTTATTTTTGCTTTTTTACTTTTACTAGCATTATTTTTATAAAAAAAACTTTAAGTTAAAATTCATTACAAATATCATTTGCAGCATTTTTATTTTTTTTTAAATAATTACCTAACCAATTACATCCACGCTCCATAAATTCCTTTAAGCTTAGTTTTTCTACATGCCACAACAAGGCTGTTCCATCTGAACTAGCAGTAACAAGGTGTCTACTGTTGAGGCTAAACTTAAGTGAATTGACACTACGGCTGTGCCTAATCATAGTAGTAATTAGCATACCCTCACGAGTCCATATTTTTACTGTACCATCATCACTAGCAGTAGCAATCATTTGATTATCAAGGCTGAAATCCAAACCCCAAATTCCTGCTGTATGTCCTCTCAACGTATTTAAAAGACGACCATCAAGATGCCATAACTTTACTGTGTTATTATCTTCCACTGAAGTAGCAATAAGCTTACTATCCGGGCTAAAAAGAATGTTGTGAACTGATATATCATCTGCCTTCCAAGTACGTAAGGAAGTTCCGTTACTGTTCCAAAGTTGTACTTTGCCATAGCGACCAGCATAGGCAATCATCTTGCCATCTGGACTAAAATCGACACTGGATATTGGTGTACGCTCGCCTTGTAAATTCTTTAATAGTTTCCCTTCTCGACTCCAAAGTTTTACAGTCCCGTCAAAACTGGCAGATGCGATCGTGTTGCCATCTGGACTGAAACTAATACTAGTCACATCTTGCGTATGCCCTGTGAATGGCGGTGTAATCTCCTGTCCCTGCAAGTTCCATCGCCTGACAGTTTTATCATTACTACCAGTCGCAATCAAGTTGCCATCAGGACTAAAACTCACGCTAGCGACAGTTAGAGTATGCCCTTTGAGCGTTTTAAGTTCTTGACCCTGCAAGTTCCACAATTTGACTGTTTTGTCACCACTAGCAGTTGCAATTACATTACCTTTAGGGCTGATATCAACACTGTAGATTGGTTCACTGTGTCCAGCAAAAGTAGTCAGCCAGTCATTTAGTTGCCAAAGCTTAACGGTTTTGTCATCCCCAGCAGATGCCAGAATATTTCCCTGGGGGTTGAAACTAACACTATTAACCGGGCCCTTGTGTCCTGTTAGAGTTGCTAGAAGTAGACGATCTCGACTACGCCAAAGTTTCACCGTCCCATCATCACTAGCGGTAGCAATTGTCTGACCATCAGGGCTGAAAACAACACTTCTAACCTTATCTGCATGTCTTAAGAGCTTGGCTTGCCTCGTTTTCTTGTTCATGTCCCAAAGGATAACTGTTTTGTCGCTACTGGACGAGGCAAGGATTTGACCGTCAGGACTAAAACTCACACAGAACACTGAAGCTTGGTGTTGATTTAAGGTAGCAATCAAATTGCCTTGAGCGTTCCAAAGTTTTACTGTTTTGTCTTTACTCGCTGTAGCAATTTTCCCATCACGACTAAAACTGACGCTGTAGATTCTTCCACTGTGTCCCTCTAATGTCTTCAAAGGATGACCATCTAGCGCCCAAAGCGTAACTTTATTGTCATCTCCAGCCGTAGCGATTGTTTGACCATCGGAACTAAAACTCACACTCCAAATGGCACCTTTGTGCTGATTTAAAGTTAAAAGAAACTTACCTTCTCGACTCCAAAGTTTTGCAGTCCCATCTTTACTAGCGGTAGCAATGGTTTGACCATCGGGGCTGAAACTGACATCCACAACTGGCTCATTGAACCCTTTCAAGGTCAAGATTTCTTGGCCATCTACGTTCCAAAGCTTGGCAGTGTTATCAAAGCTTGCAGTCGCAATCGTCTGACCATCAGGACTAAACCTAGCCTGCACAACGAAGTTTTGATGTTTTTCTAGACGATCGCTCTCCCTAACGCTGTAAACTGCATTGCTAAGTACTTCCATAACTTGAGTTTGCAGTTGAGGGTTATTTTTAAACCAAAAGGAGTTATTTAGCTGTCTTCCTGCTTTCAAAGCTTCTATTAAGGCATCAAAAGTATTTCGATTTAAGGTGTATTGGAAGTTTGAAAATCTTGTGGATGCCTGGATTTGATTCCAGTCTGCTTCTCTCCACTTAACTGCCGCAAAGATGGCAATTCCTGTGATGCAAACTAAAGATGCGATCGCAATTCTAGTTATTTGCTTTTGTGTTTTTAACTCCAATCGTTTCTGAATCTCGCGCTGTTCTAACTCTTGGCTGGCAGCTAAAAACTGGTAATCTAAATCGCTTAAACTTTTACCCGCTGACCAAGTTTGAGCATCTTGTAGTGCTTGTCCTCGCAATAAGCGTGATTCGTCCTGACACTTAGAACCAACCCATGTGTTCAGTGCTTCGGCATAAGGGCGTAATTTTGTTAGTTCTTTGTCACACCATTGCTGGTTAAATACCTCTGCGTAGAGGCGATTATAAATTCGCAGCTTGCCATCCCGCTTCACTACCAATCCTGTCAGCCGCAGTTCAGCTTGTTCGGGACTGTTATCGGCTACTACTTCTGTTTGCTGCAAAATTTGCTGACACAATCCCAATAACCGCCCAGTACGCTGTTCGCCACTGTGTAAAATGCGATCGCGGATCGTTTTTAAATGCTCTGGTTCATCGTGGGCTTCCCAATTTTCGATAATATGCGATCGCACCAAATGCTCTACCGACTGTGCAATAAATTCTTCTTTCTTTATATCTTTGCCATATTGCAGTACCAACTTGCAGACTTTTTGAGTCAAAAAAGGTTGTCCCCCTGTCCAGTCCAACACAGCCTTGATTAATTCTTCGGGATTGCCAACAACTGCTAGTCCCTGTGCCAAGGGTTGCGCCTCCGACAGTTGGAACCCTGTCAAGTCAATTGCAGAACCAATATTAAAGGGTGTTCGCCGTTTATCTTGAATCAAGTCTGAGGGAGTAGATACCCCTATCAAAGCAAAGACAAGGCGGGCGTAGTCGCTTTGAGTTGCCCGACGGTTATAACAGTCCCGAATGACTGCAAAAAAATCATCCAAGTTAAATTGGAGACTGAGAATGCTGTCAATTTCGTCAATAAAAATAACAGTTTTTTCAGTAATTTCTACTAGAAGTACAGTTTCAATAAATTTGCTCAACCTTTGTAATGGAGACAGCAAACCGTTTTCCTCCCACCAAGTATTCAAGTCAAAGGTGGTGTAAAGGTTAAAACTACCCACTAAAGTATCAATCACCCCGGCATACCATTGCTCTGGGGTAATGTCTGCTGTTCCAATAGCAGTAATATCAATCACAGCACAAGCAACACCTTCTGAGAGCAACCGCTCCATCACCTGTACTCGTAAGCTAGATTTCCCCATTTGTCGGGAGTTGAGTACATAACAGAACTCCCCTTTCGTTAACTTCTCGTAGAGGTCAGAGTCAGCCTGCCTTCTGACATAGGTTGGTGCATTAATAGGTAAACTGCCTCCAAGCTGATATTCATAGGCTGGTTCAGATAATGTGTTCATTAGTTAGAAACTAGACCTCTTGCAAAAGTCAGTTTTTACATGTCACTGACTACTTATCACGCTTTTGTTTACCATTTATGCAAGAAGTCTACTGTTCATTGATTTAATTCACATTTCTAATTTCTTTTAGTGGACGCTTCTAGCACAACAAGTCCTTCTGACTGAAGTATACGTCGCTGCTCATTGGTTAGAAAGATGTAGCCAATGATATCGTAGGCTCCCTGATAAAGTGGGTAAAATCTTCCATCAGGGACGGTTTGCTCAACTACCTGTTCGATAAAAGTAAAGAATTCAGGATCAAGAAAATCATCGTTAAACTCAAGCTTAGTACTGTAGCGCCTGTTATTAAGAGTGAAAGATTGTCCAGCGGTTTGATTTTGCCAGTCAAATTCATTTGAGATGTCGGATGGAGTAAACATTCCCCGCGATACAGCAGCCAAATGATGGGTCAGTTCTTGGTAAGGATTTTCTACGTCACCGCTTTCCCATTCCACAGTAACTACTAGATTGTCGAAAGCTTGAAGTAAATCGTTAGGATGGGTTATGTAACTTTGGATTATCTTCTGCCGACCTGCGGTAATCTGTTCCTGCGTTAGGTGGTTGAATAACCCAATTTTTTGAAATAGTGAGAGGATTTCTTCTATACGGTCTGTTGTGAGCTTTGTTTCTTGATGCAAATCTTTTTGCTTAAAATAGGCTTTAGCTTGGTTTTCTGTGAGCGCAATGACTCCAAAGCGGGAATGATCTAATGCTGGCATACCTAAATCGTTACTGAAAGCTTGTATCTCGTAGAGTCGATACTCTGAACCTCGATCTCGTAGAATCTTGTTGAACAAATTGAGAAATTCCTCGCTCTCGATGCGTCCAATAAAATCTTCATTATCTTCCGCAACTGAATAAAAACTGCTTTGCTGATACAGTTTGCCGTTGACACGGATTGATGCGATCGCTTTGTATGATTTATCATCGCTATAGCCTGTGTCTTTCACAAGCTCTAGGGAAAAATTTTCAAAACTAATGTTTGCTACCCCAGTATTAATAAGCATCTGAGTAACACTAGAATGGATTTTAGGAAAGTAATCGTAGGGGTTTAAGGAATAATCTCGCAGGTGGAAAATTAAAGCGCGATCGCTGTACTTTAAAAACTCGATTTTATCTTTAATATTTCCACTTTTAAGGTCTTGTAGTAGCCGAGTATAACCTTCAGCGGAGAATATACCTGTGGAGTACAAGGAATTGAGGTAAGGTTGCTGAACTTCTATTGGGAACCTTTCATCAATCTCCATTTGCATAGCAGCGTACTGAAATAGCTGGATATCCATTTTAATACGACCAGCCGCGATGTCTGCTTGCAGTTTTTCGTAGACCCGTTGACTGACAACATCCGAATTTCTGAGTTGATTCAATAGTTTCAGTAACTCAGAACGCATCTCATTTGTTAAATTTTCAACAGAAATACCAATATTAACTGGACTGCCGCGTAACTCACGAGGAAGCAGACGATTTAAAGCCTGTCGCTGAAGTTGATAAAGCAGTGTCGAGCGACTATTGATTCCATCTTGTTCGATTAAGTGCGTTATCTCTTTATAGGTTGCTTCCGTAACTAGGTTTAAATTTCGCAGTTTACGTGCTATGTCTGTGAGAGTCAAAACGTTTTTTGGATCGAGATTATTAGGTTGAGCAACGAGGGTAGCTGAAGGAGTTAGAGACACAATAAGTATCAGTCCGATACGTACCAAGCGCTTTGCAAGGAAAAATAACAAAGTTAATTATCTTTGGAATAAAAAGTTACTTATATACAATGTCTAATATTTAAGTTTTAAAAACAGTGAAAAATTACTTAAATTTATTCACGTCAGTAAAAAAAATCTAGTAAAAACAGGGTAAAGATGTTAAATAGTCAATAGTCTAGAATTAATAGACTATTGACTTTGGACTACTTTCTAATAAGACACAGGCAATTTTTCATCTACTACCTGAGTATCTTTTACCTGAGTATGTTCAGCAACAATTTTGCGGAATAATTCACCATCAATTGTCTCTTGGTCTATTAATAAATCCACTAGACGCTCTAAGACTGTGCGATTTTCTTGTAACAGTTCTTTTGACTTTATGTAGCAATTATTGACAATTTCACGCACTTGTGCATCAATCTTAGCGGCGATTTCTTCAGAGTATTCTGATTTACTCATCCAGTCGCGTCCCAAAAATACCTCTCCACCCTGATTTTCTAGGGACAGTGGGCCTAATTCGGACATCCCGAACCGTGTCACCATCTGCCGTGCCATACTTGTCACTTGTTGCAAGTCATTGCCTGCACCTGTAGTTACTTCCGGCTTGCCAAAAACAATTTCCTCGGCGGCGCGACCACCTAAAGTAGCGGTAATCCTAGATTTTAGTTGGGAACGGGAAATTAATCCTTGTTCTTCATTGGGAGTAAACCAAGTTAATCCCAGCGCTTGTCCGCGTGGAATCAAGGTAACTTTTTGTACTGGGTCATGATCTTTGAGAAAAGTGCCTACTAAGGCGTGTCCAACTTCGTGATAAGCAATCAAGCGCTTGCTCTTGCTGTCTACTAGGGCTGTACCTTCCATCCCGGCTACGACTCGATCCACTGCATCATCAATTTCTAAGATTGTGACAGCTTCTTTGCGTCTTCTGGCAGTCAAAATGGCAGCTTCGTTGAGTAAGTTAGCTAAATCAGCACCAGTGAATCCAGGTGTGCGACGAGCGATCGCATCTAATGACACACTAGAATCTATCTTCTTATTCCGGGCGTGAACTTTCAAAATCTCTAATCGCCCTTTCAAATCCGGTGCATCAACAATCACTTGTCTGTCAAAGCGTCCGGGACGCAACAAAGCTGCATCCAGTACATCCGGGCGGTTGGTAGCAGCAATAATAATGATGCCTGTGTTACCTTCAAAACCATCCATTTCGGTAAGCAGCTGGTTGAGCGTTTGCTCCCTTTCATCGTTACCACCACCGATACCAGCACCCCGTTGCCGTCCTACCGCGTCAATTTCATCGATAAATATCAGACAAGGAGCATTATCTTTAGCTTTTTTAAACAAATCGCGGACGCGGGATGCACCCACACCAACGAACATTTCCACAAATTCTGAGCCGGAAATGCTAAAAAATGGTACGCCAGCTTCCCCTGCGATCGCTTTTGCTAATAAAGTTTTACCAGTTCCTGGAGGCCCGACTAACAGCACTCCTTTGGGAATGCGTGCGCCTACAGCAGTAAATCTTTCTGGCTGCTTCAAGAAGGTGACGACTTCTTGCAGTTCTTCTTTAGCTTCTTCGATGCCTGCTACGTCGTCAAATTTCACACCTGTTTTTGCCTCCATTTGGAAGCGCGCTCTAGATTTGCCAAAGTTCATCGCTTGGCTAGAAGCATTAGTAGAGCGACGGAGGAACAACAACATTAAAGCTACTAGTGGCAAAATCCACATCAGGTTGATTAATAATCCAACAGCAGCTTTGCTATTGGCAGAGGAAACCTCGCCAAAATCAACGTTTTTTGCCTTCAGTTTGTTAATTAACTCTGTGTTTTGATTTAAAAGTCTTACCTGTATCGGTGGAGTATCTGGCTTTTGACCCTTGAGATATACCTTTGCTATCTGTTCGGTTTCATCTAACTCTACTTTTCTAACTTCATCTTTTTCAGTTTTCTGGATCAGCTCGCCATAAGTTAGGGAGTCACGCTCTGCTTTTTGCTGCCCCAAAGCGGGAGTACCCCCAAAAATACTTGGCAACATAATCAAACTGGCTGCTATAGCACCAGTCCAAGCAACACGTTTTGCAGATCGCTGTTTTATCAATGCCTTTTTCCCGAAATTTTTCATAATAATTACCCTTTGTCTGCTGGCATCAGCTGAGCGCTACTTTTATGCCTATTCTTCTGGCAAAAATCGCAATAACTGGACATCACTGTTTTCTTATCTAGTCTAACTTCTACATAAAACCATTCCCCAGTCTCTCTACTCATGCTACTTGAGGAATATAAGGGAATGAGGGAGACGCGGTGAGGAAGTTGGAGTCTTAGATGCCACTTCCTCCACTTGGGAAGCCAGTCTCATGAGTGGCTTTGCCGACTTGAGAGAACTAGCGTGAAACCCCAAGACCAGAGTGGCTTTGCTTCCCGTCGAGTCAGTTAGCGCAGTGAAGCGCGAGTCCTCAAGCGTCACAAACATCATCCGAAGGGGGACACAAAGAAATTATTTAATAATTCTCTCCTCTGCCCCCTGTCTCCTAACTCATAACTCTTATTTCACTTGGTATAAGTAAAAAATCCTCACTTGGATTGTAATTTGACTATGAGAAGATAAATCGTTAAGATATTCATAGTCGTAATGAGTCCGACTTTCAGAAATTCTGGTGATGGTAGCCAATTATCTACGTTGATCGGTGAATTATGGTAAAAATTGTTGGCATTGGTGGCAGTTTAAGAACTAACTCATATACCCAGCTTGCTTTGCAAGTAGCAGTGCAACGAGTAGAAGCCCTAGGAGCAGAAGTAGAAATCCTAGATTTGCGGCAGTTGCAGTTACCATTTTGTGATGGCGCAAAAGAGTATCCAGAATATCCAGACGTTCAGCGGTTACGCGATACTGTTCGTAACGCTGATGGATTGATTTTGGCGACACCTGAGTATCATGGTGGCGTTAGTGGTGTTATTAAAAATGCCCTTGATTTGATGAGCTTTGATGAACTGTCTGGTAAAGTGACAGGACTAATTAGCGTGTTAGGGGGTCAGTCTAATAGTAATGCGCTCAACGACCTACGGCTGATTATGCGGTGGGTTCATGGTTGGGTAATTCCCGAACAAATTGCTATTGGACAAGCTTGGGGTGCTTTTAGTCCTGAAAGCAAATTGCTAGATGAAAAACTTTCCCAAAGGTTCGATCAGTTTGCTCAAAGTTTAGTTGACAACACTCGCAAACTCCGAGGAATTAATTAGAAGCAAAATTGAGAATTTAATGCATATATAAAGCGATCGCTCACTCTTCTTACAAAAAGCGATCGCCTAATTTTAATCAATAAGCAGAATTATATAGGAATCATATTTGATTTCTGAAAAAAACTGCGAGATAATACGGAGAAATATATCTGTCTAACAGCAAACAATGATAAATCAGCATCTACAAGCTGCGATCGCAGAACTACAAGAATTTATAGATAATCGCCCAGATGCCCGTGAGGTGAGGAAAGCTTTGGCAGTGAAACTGGTTTATCAAGGCTACAAATATGAGGAAATTCAAACAATTTTAGATGTGTCTGTTGGTTCGATAACGAGCTGGAAGCAAGCCTACAAGGAATATGGAATTTTAGGACTGCGCTTAAATCAT